>CAYZXQ010000001.1:0-50587 GCA_964482465.1 uncultured Nigerium sp.
GGTGCCGGAGCGGGTGCGGACGCCGCCGGTGCGGACGCCGCCGGTGCGGGGGCAGGGGCGGGCGCCGGTGCGGGAGCAGGGGCGGGAGCCGGAGTCGCCGCCGGGGCGGCCGGCTGCGCGGCTGCGGCCCGACTCTCGAAGAAGGCCCGCCACGAGGCGTCCACCGACTGGGGGTCACGTCGGTACGAGTCGAACATTTCCTCGATCAGCCAGTCGTTGGCACCGAAGTCGTTCGCGAGATCAGGGTTATTGTTGCCGGGCGCCGTCGCCACAATCGCCTTCTTCCGTCAGCCGTGAACAGGCCACCATGCCTGCTCGCCCCATGCTAGCCCGGAAGCCCCGTCTCGTTGAACCGACGATTTCGGGATATGTCGTTCTGTGTCGGGGTTTGCTGCGCAGGTCTCGGCTCCGGGGGCACCCGCACCACGGAATTCTGCAGTCCGCGCCGAGGGCGGCCCTCGTCACGCGGTCCCAGGCCAGCCACCGGGGTCGATCCGAGCCAAACTCCGCGGCGGCCCTCGTCACGCGGTCCCAGGTGCGTTGCCCCTAGACTGTCGCCGTGCCACAGCCCCAGCGACTCCCACGCCGAACACTCGTGCGTGGGGTCGCGTGGTCGGTGCCGACCGTCGTCATAGCGCAAGCCGCCCCGGCGGTCGCCGCGTCCGGAGACCCGATCGTCCCGGTCAACAGCCCCGCCAGCGGGATCGCCGACGTGTGCCCCGATACCACCCCTCCGACCCCTGCCACCGGCACCATGGGGAACTGGACGGTCACCACCACCAACCGGTGCGGCCACGGAGCCGGATCATCGTGGATCCAGCCCCGAGGCAACCTGTTCTACGTGTGGAACGATGTCACCGTTCCGCAAGACGAGACCGTGACCGCCTCGACGTCGATCGCCGTGTCGCCGAATAACTGCTACAAGATCACGTTCAACGCTTGGCAGGGTCAAGGCTGCAATCGTCCGAACAGGACGGCCGCGTCGGCGCAGGCGTTCTCCATCAACGGAACGAGGCAGCTGGTCCTGTTGTCGCAGGCTGGCTACAACCCATACGGCACGCCCGCCAACGGCAAGCTCTATACGTCGCTGACCTCGACCCCGTACTCGTTCTGCGTGAACAGCGGCTCCTCCTCGGCGCTCGCCGTGGAGTTCTCCTACACCCACGAGAGCTATGCCAACGCGTCGGCCCGGCGTGGGGTCAATGTGGACTGCGGCGACGACAGCTACGACAGCAACTTCGCGATCACGCGGATCACCGGTACCTGCTCCTGCTGAGCGACGATGCGGTGACGCCGCCACGGCGCTCGGTCCACGCGGTCGGGTGGCGGCACGCGGAGGCCCGAAGGGAGCGGTCGAGGGCGGAGGGCGGCCGAGAGCCGGCTCTTCCGATCGTCGAGGCTGCAAGACTGCAGCGATAGGCGAGGTGTGGACGGCGCCCCCAGGAGGATTCGAACCTCCGCTCCCGCCTCCGGAGGGCGGTGCTCTATCCCCTGAGCTATGGGGGCTTCGGCCTGCCGTGCGGCGGGCCGGGTACAGACTCTAGCACCGTCCGGCCGTCGGGCCCGCACCGGGGCGTCCGCGTGCCTCTGGCACGCTATGCCCCCATGACGCACATGCACGTGGCAGGCTCCCTTCACGCCGACGCGACCTCGGTCGCCCCCGTCTGGCTCGTCAAGCCGACGGACGTGAACCTGCTCGCCGACGGTCTGTGGAGCGGCACGGTGACCCGCAGCGGCGAGGGGGAACTGTCCATCGGCGGGCTGCCGGTGTCGGAGATCCTCGCCCAGGCCGGGTCGCCGGTGTACGTCGTCGACGAACTGGATTTCCGGGGCCGCGCCCTGTCGTGGAAGCAGGCCTTCGAAGGCTGGGACGTTTTCTACGCCAGCAAGAGCTTCCTGTGCGGTACGGTGGCGCGCTGGTTGGCCGAGGAGGGGCTCAACCTCGACGTCGCGTCCATGGGGGAGCTGACGGTCGCGTTGCGCGCGGGCTTCGAGCCTGCCCGGATCGCCCTGCACGGCAACAACAAGAGCGAGGCCGAGTTGCGGCTGGCGCTCACCAGCGGCGTCGGCCGTATCGTCGTCGACTCCTCCGACGAGATCGCACGCCTCGAGCGCCTGACCTCGGAGCTCGGCGTCCGCGCCCACGTCCTGATCCGCGTGACCACCGGAGTGGAGGCCCACACGCACGAGTACATCGCGACCGCGCACGAGGACCAGAAGTTCGGCTTCTCCATCAGCGGCGGCCAGGCGCTGGTCGCGATGGTGCGCTGCTACCACAGCCCCCACATCGAGCTGGTCGGCATTCACAGCCACATCGGCAGCCAGATCTTCGACACCCACGGCTTCGAGGTCGCCGCGCGCCGGACGCTGCGCCTCATGGCCCAGTTCCGCGAGGCCACGGGCGTGATGCTGCCTGAACTCGACCTGGGCGGCGGCTTCGGCATCGCGTACACCACCGACGACTCCCCGGCCACGTCCGCCGAGTTGGCCGCGGGGCTGAAGGAGATCGTCGCCCACGAGTGCCGCGCGTTCGGGTTGGACCTGCCCCGACTGTCCGTCGAGCCCGGCCGCGCCATCAGCGGCCCCCCCGGGACCGCCCTCTACACCGTCGGGACCGTCAAGACCGTCGAGATCGGCGGCGGGCACTCGCGACGCTACGTGAGCGTGGACGGGGGCATGAGCGACAACATCCGGCCGGCCCTGTACGCCGCCGAGTACAGCGCCGCGCTCGCCAGCCGCACGTCGGACGCCGCCCCGGTCCTGAGCCGGGTGGTGGGTCTGCATTGCGAGGGCGGGGACATCCTCGTCCGCGACGTCTTCCTGCCCGGCGATCTCCGTCCGGGCGACGTGCTCGCGGTGCCGGCGTCCGGCGCCTACAGCCGCTCGATGGCGTCCAACTACAACCACACTCCGCGCCCGGGCGTGGTGGCGGTCAAGGACGGTACCCTGACCACACTGATCCGGCGCGAGACGCTGGACGACCTGCTGGCCCTGGACGCGGGCCTCGCCTGACACGACGAAGGACTGATCCTCATGATGAATCCCTCCACCGCGCCCGTGCGCGTGGCGCTGCTCGGCGCCGGCGTCGTCGGCTCCAGCACGGCGCGCCTGCTCGTGTCGCAGGCCGACGAATTGGACGCCCGCGTAGGGCGTCCGACGCGGCTGGTCGCCATCGGCGATCGCAAGCTCGTCGACGATCTGGACCACGCCCTGTTCACCCAGGATCTGGACGCCCTCGTCCGGCGCGACGATGTCGACGTCGTCATCGAACTGCTCGGCGGCATCGAGCCCGCGCGCTCGCTGATCCTCACCGCGCTGGAGCACGGTAAGTCCGTCGTGACCGCCAACAAGGCGCTGCTGGCCCGCCACGGCGCGGAGCTTTTCGCGGCGGCCGAGGCGTCCGGGGTCGACCTGTACTACGAGGCCGCGGTGGCGGGCGCCATCCCGATCATCCGCCCGCTGCAGGAGTCGCTGGTGGCCGACTCGGTGACGGCCGTCATGGGCATCGTCAACGGCACGACCAACTACATCCTCGACGAGATGCACACCCGCGGGGTGACGTTCGGTGAGGCGCTCGCGGACGCCCAGCGGCTCGGGTTCGCCGAGGCCGACCCGACCGCCGACGTGGAGGGACACGATGCCGCCGCCAAGGCCGCGCTGCTGGCCAGCCTCGCGTTCCACACCCGCGTGACCCTGGATCAGGTCGACTGCGAGGGCATCACGTCCATCACCCCCGCCGACATCGCGGCGGCCAAGGACATGCGCTGCGTCATCAAGCTGCTCGCCAGTTGCTCGCTGACCGCCGACGGCAGCATCGCCGTGGGCGTCCACCCGACGATGGTGCCGCTGTCCCACCCGCTCGCCTCGGTCTCGGGCGCCTACAACGCCGTCTTCGTGGAGTTGGAGTGGGCCGACCGGCTCATGTTCATGGGCCCGGGCGCGGGGGGCCGGCCGACGGCGTCCGCGGTCGTCGGCGACGTGGTGACCGCCGCCCGCAACCGCGTCCGGGGCGTCCCCGGGCCCGCGCCGACCGCCTACAACCCGCCCCGCGTGGCCGATCCGGGCACCGTGTCCTCGCGTTACTACCTGCGGATGACGGTCAAGGACTCCCCGGGCGTCCTCGCTCAGATCGCCGCCTGCCTGGCGGCCCACGGCGTGTCGATCCTGCTCGTGCGCCAGGAGCCGACGGGCGAGGCCGCGGACGCCGGCGCCGTCTTGGCGGTCGTGACGCACGAGGCGTCCGGGGCCGATGTCCAGGCGACCATCGCGGAACTCGAGGCGATGCCCGAGGTCGCGGGCGCGGTACGCGTCCTCCGCGTCGAGGGGGAGTGAGCATGCTGCTGGCCTGCCTCGACCTGGAGGGCGTGCTGGTCCCCGAGATCTGGATCAACGTCGCCGAGCGCACCGGCATCGACGCGCTGCGCCTGACCACGCGCGACATCTCCGACTACGACGAGCTGATGACCTATCGGCTGGGGGTCATGGCCGAGCACGGCGTGAAGCTCTCGACGATCCAGGAGGTCATCGCGGGGCTGGGTCCGCTCCCGGGGGCCGTGGAGTTCCTCGACTGGCTGCGCGAGCGGTTCCAGGTGGTCATCCTGTCCGACACCTTCTACCAGTTCGGCATGCCCCTCATGGCCCAGCTCGGCTACCCGACCCTGCTGTGCCACCACCTGGAGGTGGCCGACGATCGCATCGTCGGCTACCGCCTGCGGATGCCCGATCAGAAGACCGCATCGGTCCGGGCTTTCCAGTCGGTCGCGATGAAGGTCGTGGCGACCGGCGACAGCTACAACGACACCGGCATGCTGGCGGCCGCGGATGCCGGCATCCTGTTCCGCCCGCCCGCGAACGTGATCGCCGAGTTCCCGCAGTTCCCGGTCACCCGCGACTACGCCGAACTGCGGGCAGCTTTCCTGGAGGCCGCCGACCGTGTGGGCTGATCGCGCGTTCGCCCACGACCTGCGGCGCGGGCGTCCGGGACGACTGATCCTGTGGTGGCTGATCTGGTTCGCGCCGCCGTTCGCGGCCGCGATCTGGACCGGCGCCACCCAGATCGGCGGCAGCCTGGACCCCTGGCAGCCCTGGATGATCGACCTCGATGTCTACCGCCGCACCGGCGACAACCTGCTCGCCGGACGCGACATCTTCGATGCCGCCGGGCAGCTCCCGTGGATCTATCCGCCGTTCGCGGCGCTGTTCACGGTCCCGCTCGCCGTTGTCCCGCTGTGGCTGGCGCAGGTGTTCTGGATCGGGCTCAACGTCGCCCTCCTCATGGCGATCCTCCACCGTCTCGACCTTCACGGCTGGACCCTCTCGCTCGCCACCACCGCCGCGGTCTGGCTCGCCGAGCCGGTCCGGGAGACCATCGGCTTTGGCCAACTCGGCGTGATTCTCGTCGCCGCGGCCGTCCTCGACTCGGTGGAAGGCCCGCGGATCCTGCGCAAGCGGTTCCTGCCCGAGGGTGTCCTCGTCGGGCTGGTGACGGCGGTCAAGCTCGTCCCGGCCGTGGTCGCCATGGTCAACTTCTTCTCCGGACGCCGGCGCCCCGGCCTGGTGGCCTTCGGGACGTTCCTGGCCGCCACCGCCCTCGGGTTCGCCGTCCTGCCGTCCGCCTCCCTCACCTACTGGGGTGGTCTGGTCGGCGGCAACACCGGGATCAACTCCGGCATCGAGTTCAAGACCAACCAGTCGGTGATGGGCATGTACGCCCGCCTGACCGGCCAGCTCACGGGCGGCGGACTGGCGTTCAGCGGCCTGACGTTGTTGGTGGGCGTTGCCGCCGCCGTGCTCGTCCATCGCGCCGGCCAGCGGACCCTCGCGATCATGCTCGCCGGGCTCACCAGCCTCCTGGCCTCGCCGATTTCGTGGTCGCACCACTATGTCTGGGTCGTGCCGCTGGTCGTGGTGCTGCTGACGCAGGCGGGGCTTCCGTCGTTCGTCCGGTTGTGGGGCCTGTTCTACTCGCTGTGGACCCTCTTCGCGCCCTTCAAGGCACTTCCGGGCGGCGATCGCAAGGAGCTCACCCACACCCTCGGCAACCAGATCGTCGACAACGGCGGCATCGTCGCCGGCGTGGTGTTCCTGGTGGTGTGCGGCGTGTGGGCGTGGCAGGTTCTGCGGCGTCCGGCCGTGGACGCCGCCGTCCCGGCCGAGTCTGCCTGATCGAGTCGGCCGAGTCGGTTCGATCCGGCTCGCCCTCGTCCGGACGCCGCCGTCCCGGCCGAGTCTGCCTGATCGGGTCGGCCGAGGCGGTTCGATCCGGCCCGGTCTCGTCCGGACGCCGCCAGCGGGGGAGGGATCGCTCCCGCGTGAGGCCAGCCCAGCGGCCGTCGGCGTCCGAAACCCACGCCCACAAGGAGACCCGCGCGCGAACTGGCGAGGTGGACGGCTGCGAGTGCTACAGTTGGCGTCGCGCAGTCGCGCAGAGCCCCCCGGATCGGGCGCGGCCACCTTCACCGGCCGCGAGATCCACACCAAGATTTCCCCGTGCCCGCGCACTCCGTACCGGTCCGTGACGTGGGCGAGGGCCCGGATGCCGATGGACGGCACCGGCCCGCTCCGAAAGGACACCCTGTGACCGATATCGACACGATGCTGCTGCCCGACCTGAAGAAGGTCGCCTCCGCGATGGGCCTCAAGGGCGTCGGCAACCTCCGCAAGTCCGAGCTCGTGGCTGCGATCCGCGAGGCGGGCGGCGTGCAGACGCCAGCGCCGGCGTCCGCCGTCTCCGAGCGTCCCCGCCGCCAGCGCGCCACCCGCGAGCAGGCCGCACCCGCGGCGTCCGAGCCCGTGGTCGAGGCGGCCCCCGCCGCCCCCGAAGGGACCGACGACGTCGCCACTCGCCTGGAGGCGCTGCGTCAGGAGGGCGGCCGTCGCCGCAACCGCGCGCCGCGCGACGCCCAGGACGGCCCCCGCGAGGCCGCCGAGGCTCCGGCCGCTGCCGCTCCGGCTTCGGTCGAGCGCGCCGAGCAGCCCGCGGACGCCGGACGTCGCGACGACGACGAGTTCGGCAACAGCTCCCGGCGCAACCGGCGGCGGCGCAACCGCGACCGGTCCAACCGGAACAGCGGCAACAACAACCGCCGCGGCGGCGGCACCGCGGGGCTGGAGCGCCTGGAGGCCGAGCCCGTCGTCACCGAGGACGACGTGCTGCTGAACGTCTCCGGCATCCTCGACGTGCTGGACAACTACGCGTTCGTCCGCACCACCGGCTACCTGCCCGGGCCGAACGACGCCTACGTGTCGCTGTCGATGGTCCGCAAGTTCGGGCTGCGCAAGGGCGACGTGGTCGGCGGCGCGATCCGCTCGCCGCGCGAGGGGGAGCGCAAGGAGAAGTTCAACCCGCTCGTGCGCATCGACTCCATCAACGGCGACGATCCCGAGAACGCGAAGAACCGCCCGGAATTCACCAAGCTCACCCCGCTCTACCCGCAGGAGCGCCTGCGCCTGGAGACGACGCCGCTCAACATGACCGGCCGCATCGTCGACTTGGTGGCGCCCATCGGCAAGGGCCAGCGCGGCCTCATCGTCTCCCCGCCCAAGGCGGGCAAGACGATGGTCATGCAGTCCATCGCCAACTCGATCAGCGCCAACAACCCCGAGGTCCACCTCATGGTGGTCCTGGTGGACGAGCGTCCCGAGGAGGTCACCGATTTCCAGCGCTCGGTCAAGGGCGAGGTCATCGCGTCCACGTTCGACCGTCCCGCGGACGACCACACCACCATCGCCGAACTGGCCATCGAGCGCGCCAAGCGCCTGGTCGAGCTGGGTCACGACGTGGTCGTGCTGCTCGACGGCATCACCCGCCTCTCGCGGGCCTACAACCTGGCGGCGCCGGCGTCCGGACGCATCCTCTCCGGCGGAGTCGACTCCGCCGCGCTCTACCCGCCGAAGAAGTTCTTCGGCGCGGCGCGCAACGTCGAGAACGGCGGCTCGCTGACGATCCTGGCCACGGCGCTGGTGGAGACCGGCTCCAAGATGGACGAGGTGATCTTCGAGGAGTTCAAGGGCACCGGCAACATGGAGCTGCGCCTGCGCCGCGAGCTGGCGGACAAGCGGATCTTCCCGGCGATCGACGCCGTGGCGTCCGGCACCCGCCGCGAGGAGCAACTGCTCACCCGCGAGGAGCTGGCGATCATCTGGAAGCTGCGCCGGGTGCTGTCCGGCCTGGACGACCAGCAGGCGCTGGAGATGCTCATCAATCGCCTCAAGAAGACCCAGACCAACCTGGAATTCCTCCACCTCATCAGCCGGACCACGCCGTCGGCGGAGTGAGGCCGCGCTGCCGCCCGGCGCGTTTGGGGAAACCCGCCGGGTGCGGCAGAATACCTCCTTGGTGCCGGTTCACGCCGCGACCGCGGGTCCAGCCAGACTGAGGCGACCCGGCGCCTGACTCGAAAGGGAAACATCCATGAAGCAGGGCATCCACCCCGACTACCACGAGACGACCGTCTCGTGCAGCTGCGGGAACACGTTCACCACGCGCAGCACGGCCAAGGGCGGCACCATCCGCGCCGAGGTCTGCGCCGCCTGCCACCCGTTCTACACGGGCAAGCAGAAGATCCTGGACACGGGCGGCCGCGTCGCGCGCTTCGAGAAGCGTTACGCGAAGCTCAAGAAGTCCTAGCGACGAGCGTCACGCCGGGCACCGGGTCTCCCCGGGCCCGGCGTTGTCGTCGTACCACACCCCGGCAGAAGGGACCGCCGTGTTCGAGGCCACCGAGGCGATGCGCGCCGAGTTCGCCGACCTGGAGCGTCGGCTCGCCGACCCCGCGACCCACGCCGACCCCGCGCTCGCCCGTCGCATCGGACGCCGCTACGCCGAGCTGACCCCCATCGTGAAGGGGCTCGCCGACTACGAGCGGACCACCGACGACCTCGCCGCCGCCCGGGAGTTGGCCGATGAGGATCCCGCCTTCGCCGAGGAGGCCGAGGCTCTCGCCGCGCGCCTGGACGAGGTGACCGCGCGCCTCACGCGCCTGCTCGCCCCGCGCGATCCCCACGACTCCCTCGACGCGATCGTGGAGATCAAGTCCGGCGAGGGCGGCGAGGAGTCCGCCCTCTTTGCCGGCGACCTGTTCCGCATGTACGCCCGCTACGCCGAGGCGCGCGGCTGGAAGGTCGAGGTCCTGGACAGCCAGGAGACCGACCTCGGCGGCGTGAAGTCCCTGACCCTGGCGGTGAAGGCGTCCGGCGACGCCGATCCCGAGAACAGCCCCTACGGTGTGCTGAAGTTCGAGGGCGGCGTCCACCGCGTCCAGCGCGTGCCGGTCACCGAGACCCAGGGCCGCGTGCATACGTCCGCGGCGGGCGTCCTGGTCATGCCCGATGTCGAGGACGACGCCGAGATCGACATCGCCGACGACGACCTGCGTATCGACGTCTATCGCAGCTCCGGCAAGGGCGGACAGGGCGTCAACACCACCGACTCGGCCGTCCGGATCACCCACCTGCCCACCGGCGTCGTCGTGACGTGCCAGAACGAGCGCAGCCAACTGCAGAACAAGGCGTCCGCGATGCGCATCCTCCGGGCGCGGCTCGCGGCCCATGCCGAGGAGCAGGCCGCCGCGGACGCCTCCGCCGCTCGCCGCTCGCAGGTCCGGACCGTCGATCGGTCCGAGCGCATCCGCACCTACAACTTCGGCGAGAACCGGATCGCCGACCACCGCATCGGCTACAAGGCCTACAACCTCGATCACGTCCTCGCCGGCGACCTCCAGGCCGTCATCGACGCGCTTCAGGCCGCCGATCTGGCCGAGCGGCTGGCGTCCGCGGGCCAGCCCAGCTGATGGGGTCGGCCAGCGCATCGGTCGCGGACGCCGCCCGCCGGCTCGGGAGCGTCCCGGAGGCCCGGACGCTCGTGGCGTTCGTGCTGGGGATCGAGCCGTCTCGACTGCCGCTCGCCGACGCTCCAAACGCCGCGGCCTCGGCCCGCCTGGACGCTCTGGTGGCCCGCCGGGTGGCCGGAGAGCCGCTCCAGCACCTCACGGGGGAGGCCTACTTCCGGACCGTTCGCGTGGCCGTGGGCCCCGGCGTGTTCGTGCCGCGTCCGGAGACCGAGGTCATGACCGGCTGGGCCCTGGACCGGATCCGCGAGCGGGCGGCGTCCGGAACCCGCGCGGTCGTGGTCGAGTTGTGCGCCGGTTCCGGGGCGATCTCGCTGGCGCTGGCGACCGAGTTTCCCGATGCCGACTACCACTGCGTCGAGGTGTCGGACGCCGCGTGGCCCTATCTGCGGCGCAATCTCGCCCCGACGGCCGTGGATGTCCGTCTCGGCGACATGGCCGACGCCTTCGCCGACCTCGACGGCACCGTCGACGTCGTGGTCGCCAACCCGCCCTACATCCCGCTCACCGAGTACGAAGGCGTCCCCGCCGAGGTGCGCGACTACGATCCGGCGCTGGCGCTGTTCTCCGGCCCCGACGGCCTGGACGCCACCCGCGTCGTCGCGGACGTCGCCGCCCGCCTGCTGCGCCCCAGCGGCTGGGTCTGCTCCGAGCACGCCGACGCCCAGGGGGAGTCGGCACCGCAGGTGTTCGTTCGGCACGGCGGGTTCCGCCGCGTGGCCGACCGTCTCGACCTCACCGCGCGCCCCCGCTTCGTGGTCGCGCAGCGGGCTGGCAGGATGGCCCCGTGAGTTACCAGGTCTTCGACGTCGCCGCCGATCCCGAGGCCGCCTTCGCCGCGGCCGCGGACGCCGTGGCTGCCGGCGAGGTCGTCGTGCTGCCGACCGACACCGTCTACGGGGTCGGCGCGGACGCCTTCTCCGCCCCGGCCGTACAGCGGCTCCTGGACGCCAAGCGCCGCGGCCGCGACATGCCGCCGCCCGTCCTGGTCGCCGAGGTCGCGATGGTGGCGGCGCTGGCGAGCGCCGCGGACGCCCGCGTCACCGCGCTGGGGGAGGCCTTCTGGCCGGGTGCCCTGACGTTGATCCTGCAGGCGCCCGAGGGGCTGCGGCTCGACCTGGGGGAGCGTGTCGAGACGATCGCCGTCCGCGTCCCCGACCACGACTTCACGCGCGAGTTGCTGCGCCGGACCGGCCCGCTGGCGGTCAGTTCGGCGAACGTCTCGGGCGCGGACGCCGCCCTGACGGCCGCGGACGCCGTCGCCCAGCTCGGCGACTCGGTCGCGGTGTACCTCGACGCGGGGACGATGTCCGGCCCGGTCCCGTCGACCATCGTCGACCTGTCCGGCCCGACCGCGCGCATCCTGCGCCACGGGCGCATCGATGCCGACGCGTTGAACGCGGTCGTCCCGGGGCTGATCGAGATCGAGCCGGCTCCGGACGCCGACGCCGAGCCCGCGGCGTCCGAGAGCCTGGTCGAGCCTGTGGCGTCCGAGAGCCTGGCCGAGCCTGTGGTGTCCGAGAGCCTGGCCGAGCCTGTGGTGTCCGAGAGCCTGGTCGAGCCTGCGGTGTCCGAGAGCCAGACCGAGCCTGCGGCGTCCGAGGATCCGACCGAGTCGGGAGAGAGCGCGACCGAACCCGAGGCGACGGGAGCGCCGGTCGGCGATGCGTGAGTACCTGCTCGTCCTGCTTGTCGCAGCCGGGGTCACGTACACGGGTGCGAGCCTCGCGCGGCGCCTGGCGTTCCGGTACCAGGCGGTTGCGCTGGTGCGGGACCGGGACGTGCACACCAAGCCGGTGCCGTACTTCGGCGGGCTGGCGATGCTCGGGGGAATCGCCGCCGCGTTCGTCGTTGCGGTCAACCTGCCGTGGCTCGGCCGCACCGAACTGGTACGGCACGACGCGCTCGTCGTGCTCGGCGCGTCCGCGATCATCTGCCTAGTGGGAGCAGTCGACGACCTCGTCGAGCTCGGGGCGCTGGCGAAGATCGCCGGACAGGTCCTGGCCGCGGGGCTCGTGGTCCTGGGCGGGGTCAAGATCTATTGGATCCCTTTGCCGGACCGCATCATCTCCCTCGACAGCATCGCCTCGGTGGCCCTAGCGGTGTTCATCATCGTGTTCTGCGTCAACGCCATCAACCTCATGGACGGCCTGGACGGCCTCGCGGCCGGCGTGGTCGCCATCGGGGCGGGCGCGTTCTTCGCGTACGCCTATCTGCTGAGCTTCGAGCACGACCTCGTTCGTGCCACCACGGCGTCGCTGGTGAGCGTCGGCATCGTCGGCATCTGCGTCGGCTTCCTGCCCCACAATGTCTATCGGGCGCGCATGTTCATGGGCGATTCCGGCTCGATGCTCCTGGGCTTCTTGCTGTCGACGTCCCTCATCAGCCTGACCGGGCAGTTCGACCCGTCCCGCCTGAGCGCCACGGGCGGGGCGCTGGTCTGGGCCCTGTTGCCGCTGCTGCTGCCGTTCGCGGTGATGGCGCTGCCGTTCGTCGACCTCGTCTCGGCCTATGTCCGGCGCACCATGGCCGGGAAGTGGTGGTTCCAGGCGGACAAGCAGCACCTCCATCACCGGATGCTCGCTCTCGGCCACGGACACCCGCAGGCCGTCGCGCTGCTGTGGCTGTGGTCGGCGGTCATCGCCGTCGGGACCGTCGCCATCGGCATCTCGGGGGCCTGGTGGGCCTACGCCGGGACCGTCGCGGGTGCCGTCCTGGCCGGCTGGCTCACCTGGGGCGGACGCCCGCGCAAGGGTCGTCATGCCTGAGCCGAGCGGGCGGCGTCCGCTGAGCCCCCACACCAAACGCGCCCGGCAACTCCTGGTGGGCGCGGCGATCGGCGGTCACCTGGCCGCGCTCACCTGCGTGGGGGCCTTCCTGGTCGCCGGGGGAGTGGCCAGCGGAGTCTCCGCCGCCGTGGCCGGGGTCGTGACGCTGGCGTTCTTCACGATCGGACAGGCCGTCCAGGTGATGGTCGCCGACGAGCCTCCTCGGAAGGTCCTGTTCGCCGCGATGGCCTCCTACGCCATCCGGGTGAGCCTGCTGGGCCTGCTGCTGCAGCTCGCCATGGTGAACGCCTCGCGCTTCGAGGCGATGGACGCCGTGGCGGTCGTCGTCACGACCATCGCGACGGTGATCGTGTGGCTCGGGACCGAGTTCTGGGTGTACACGCGGCTGCGGATCCCGGTCTACGACTCCGACGAGCCCTCCGAGGTCACGAAGTAGCCCAGACAGTGGGATCGAAAGTGACGCTCCCATCCCGGCACTGCTAGGCTCCCGGCGATGGACAACCAGGGCGGGATGGACACCGGGATTCGGATCATCAGCTATCTGATCGCGGGGCTCATCTTCTACGGTGGTCTGGGGTGGTTGGCCGACAGCCTGTTGCACACGACGTTGTGGCTTCCGGTGGGTCTCATTCTTGGCACCGTTCTGGGCATCTATCTGGTGATCAAGCGGTACGGTCAGAGTTGATGGTGTCAGCAACCACAGGAGGAACCATGGGTGGGCTTCTGGGTCTCGTCATCCCCCTCGAGGGAGGACACGATGGGGCCTGGCCCCCAGGTGAGCAGAGCTTCGCCTCTCGGCCTTTGTTCCCGGGCGTCTTGCCCGATTGGGTGAACAACCACATGGCGCAGGCTGTCATCGGCGCCATCCTCGTCATCGCCTTCTGGCTGTGGATGGCCAAGGGACAGAAGCTGGTCCCCGGCAAGAAGCAGACCCTCGGCGAACTCGTCTACGACTTCGTGCGCAACGGCATCGCGCGTGACATCCTCGGCCACGATTACCGCAAGTTCCTGCCGTACCTGATCGCCCTGTTCTCCTTCATCCTGGTGAACAACCTGTTCGGTCAGACGTTCTTGTTCATGTTCCCGACCTTCTCCAAGATCGGCTACGCGTACGGCTTGGCGTTGCTCACGTTTATCCTCTACAACGCTGCGGGCATCGCGAAGTGGGGCCTGTTCACCTACCTCAAGAAGATGACGCTGCCGGCGGGCGTCCCGGTCTTCCTCGCGTGGCTGATCATCCCGCTGGAGTTCCTCTCGAACTTCATCGTGCGGCCCTTCACCCTCGCCCTGCGTCTGTTCGCCAACCTGTTCGCCGGACACCTGGTCATCCTGGTCTTCGTGATCGGTGGCTCCCTGCTGCTGGAGTCGGGCGTGGCCTTCTACATGGTGGCGGGCAGCGTCTCGATCCTGTTCAGCTTCGCGATCTTCGCCCTGGAACTGCTGGTCGGTGGCATCCAGGCGTACATCTTCACCGTCCTCACCGCCCAGTACGTCTCCTCGGCGATCGCCGACGAGCACTAAGTCTTCAGCCCTCGAAGAAAACCCATCCGAAAGGAAACCAACGAAATGCTGTCCATCCTTGAAATTGGTGGCTCCATCAACATGATCGGCTACGCCCTGGCCACCCTCGGCCCGGCCCTCGGCGTCGCATGGATCTTCTCGTCGGTCATCAACGGCACGGCGCGTCAGCCCGAGGCCCGTGGCGCGATGATGGGCACCGCGTGGATCGGCTTCGCCGTGGTCGAGGCGCTCGCCATCATCGGCATCGCCCTCGCGTTCGTTCTGAAGTGACGGGTCCGTAGCCATGCTTCCGCTGGAAGGAATTTCCCTCGGGCCGCTGCTGCCCGAGCACTGGCAGGAGCTGGTCGTCGGCATTGCGCTCTTCCTGGTCATCTGGTGGGTGATCTCCAAGAAGGTTGTCCCGATGTTCGAGAAGACCTACGCGGAGCGCACCGAGGCCATCGCCGGTGGCATCGAGAAGGCCGAGAAGGCCCAGCTCGAAGCCGCTGCCGCCCTCGACGAGTACAAGGCTCAGCTCGCCAGCGCTCGTGAGGAGGCGTCCCGCATCCGCGAGGAGGCGAAGGCGCAGGGGTCCTCGATCATCGCCGACATGCGCCAGCAGGCCCAGGAGGAGTCGAGTCGACTGCTCGCCAACGCGAAGGCCCAGATCGAGGCCGAGCGGGCGGCGGCGGTCACGCAGCTCCGCACTCAGGTCGGCGGTCTGGCCACCACTCTGGCCGGCCGCATCGTCGGGGAGTCCCTCGACGACGACGAGCGCGCCCGGCGCACGGTTGACCGGTTCATTGCCGATCTCGAGGCGAAGCCGGTGGGCCAGGCATGAGCGCGAACGCCGAAGCCCGGCTGTCCTCCCTCGACCGCGTGCTGGATGCCCAGCCCGTGAGCGAGGCCATGGCCGATGACCTGTTTGCCGCGGTGGACGCGCTGGGTGCCCAGCCGGCGCTGCGTCGGGCGCTGACCGATCCCACGACCGCCGACGAGGCCCGCGCCGCCATGGCGTCCTCCCTCTTCGGTGGGAAGGTGTCGGACGGGGCCGTCGCGGTCATCGGCGAGGCGTCCCGGCTTCGGTGGTCGACGACGGGCGCCTTGGCGTCCGCGCTCGAGCGCGAGGCGATCCGTGCCCTGTTCGGCGTGGCCCAGCGGGCCGGTCAACTCGACGAGGTCGAGGACCAGCTGTTCAAGGTGGGTCGGCTCGTCGATGCCAACCGCGACCTGCGGGCGACGCTGGCCGATCGCCAGACGCCCGTCGCCGCACGCCAGGATCTGCTCGGCGGGCTGATCACGGGTCGGGTGTCCCCGCTCGTCGATCGACTCGCGCGCCGCGCCGTGCTGGCCAGGGCACGCACCTTCGACCTGACCCTCGAGTCTTACCTGGGTCTGGCCGCGGACCTGCGTCGCCGTGCCATCGCCACCGTCGAGGTGGCTCGGCCCATGACCGCCGACCAGGAGGCGCGCCTGCGCGCCGCCCTCACGGCCCAGGTGGGCCGCGAGGTCAACCTGCGGGTGGTCGTCAACCCTGCCGTCCTCGGTGGGGTCCGAGTATCCCTGGGTGACGAAGTCATCGAGGGGACCGTTGCCGGGCGCCTCGCTGACGCCGAACGCAAGCTGAGCTGAGAAGCAACAACACACCAGATACGAAAGAGCTAGGACGCAACCAATGGCGGAATTGACGATTCGTCCCGACGAGATTCGGGATGCTCTTGACAAGTTTGTCTCCACGTACACGCCGGACACCGCGACCCGCGAAGAGGTCGGCATCGTGGCGACCTCTGGTGACGGCATCGCGCGGGTAGAGGGCTTGCCCTCCGCGATGGCCAACGAGTTGCTCGAGTTCGCCAACGGCACCCGTGGCATCGCCCTGAACCTCGACGTCCGCGAGATCGGCGTCGTGGTCCTCGGCGACTCCGAAGGCATCGACGAGGGCTCGACCGTGAAGCGCACGGGCGAGGTCCTGAGCGTGCCGGTCGGCGACGGTTACCTCGGGCGCACGGTGGACGCGATGGGCAACCCCATCGACGGCCTCGGCGAGATCAAGGACCTCGACGGTCGCCGCGCGCTCGAGCTTCAGGCTGCCGGCGTCATGGACCGCCAGGAGGTCAAGGAGCCGCTCCAGACCGGCATCAAGGCCATCGACGCCATGATCCCGATCGGACGCGGCCAGCGTCAGTTGATCATCGGTGACCGCAAGACCGGCAAGACCGCCATTGCCATCGACACGATCATCAACCAGAAGGCCAACTGGGAATCCGGCGATCCGACCAAGCAGGTGCGGTGCATCTACGTGGCGGTCGGCCAGAAGGGCTCGACGGTCGCGGCGCTGCGCGCCACGCTCGAAGCGGCCGGTGCCATGCAGTACACGACCATCGTGCACGCGCCGGCGTCCGACCCCGCGGGCTTCAAGTACATCGCGCCCTACGCCGGGTCCGCGATCGGCCAGCACTGGATGTACAACGGCAAGCACGTCCTGATCATCTTCGACGATCTGACCAAGCAGGCCGAGGCCTACCGCGCCATGTCGCTGCTGCTGCGCCGCCCGCCGGGCCGCGAGGCGTACCCCGGCGACGTCTTCTACCTCCACTCCCGTCTGCTGGAGCGCTGCGCCAAGCTCTCCGACGAGCTGGGCGGCGGCTCGATGACCGGTCTGCCGATCATCGAGACGAAGGCCAACGACGTGTCGGCGTACATCCCGACCAACGTGATCTCGATCACCGACGGCCAGATCTTCCTGCAGTCCGACCTCTTCAATGCCAACCAGCGTCCCGCCATCGATGTCGGCATCTCGGTGTCCCGCGTCGGCGGCGCCGCGCAGATCAAGGCCATGAAGGGCGTTGCCGGCACGCTGAAGATCGGCCTGGCCCAGTACCGCGACATGCAGGCTTTCGCGATGTTCGCCTCCGACCTGGACGCCGCGTCCCGGCGTCAGTTGGATCGGGGCGCGCGCCTCACCGAGCTGCTCCGCCAGGGCCAGTACACGCCGTACCCGGTCGAGGATCAGGTCGTCAGCGTGTGGGCCGGCACGAACGGGAAGTTCGACGACATCCCGGTGTCCGACGTGCTGCGGTTCGAGAAGGAGCTCCTGGAGCACCTGCGCCACAACACGCCCATCCTGAAGACCATCGCGGAGACCCAGAAGTTCGACGACGACACGGCGCGGGCGCTGGACGCCGAGATCGCCAAGGTCAAGCAGGGCTTCCGGGCGCATGAGGACCGTCTCGTCGATCACACGGACAAGCACGCGAAGCCGCTGGGCGACGACGCCGTGTCGAACGAGCAGATCGCAGTCTCGAAGAAGGGCTGAGGCATGGGTGCGAATCTTCGTGAGTTGCGGCAGCGACGCAAGTCGGTGTCCGCAACCAAGAAGATCACCAAGGCGATGGAGCTCATCGCCGCCTCGAAGGTGATCCGGGCGCAGCAGGTCGCGCATGCGGCGCTGCCGTACACCCGGGAGCTGAACCGCGCGGTATCGGCCGTGTCCACGCACGCGGCGATGGACCACCCTCTGACCAAGGCGGTCAAGGAGCCGAAGGTGGCCGCACTGCTCGTCATCACCTCCGATCGCGGTATGAACGGCGCCTACTCGTCGAACGTGATCAAGACGGCCATCCGCATGTCCACCCGCCTCCGGGACGAGGGCAAGCAGGTTCGGCGCTACATGGTGGGTCGCAAGGGCATCCAGTACATGACCTTCCGTGAACTGGACGTGGCGAACTCGTGGGACGGGTTCAGCGACGCCCCGACGTACGCGCACGCCGCGGCCATCGCGAATGTGCTGATCGAGGACTTCCTCAAGGACCCCTCCGAGGGTGGTGTCGACGAGATCCACGCGGTGTACACCCGCATGGAGTCGATGCTCACCCAGACCCCGCGCGTCCGCCGCCTGCTTCCCCTGGAAATAGTCGAAGGCGTGCGGGCCATCGGGGAGCACGATGCGATCCCGCAGTACGAGTTCGAGCCGGATGTCGATTCGGTGCTGGACGAGTTGTTGCCGCTGTACGTCCGCAGCCGGGTGTGGTTCTACCTGTTGCAGTCCGCGGCCTCGCAGTTGGCGAGCCAGCAGCGGGCAATGAAGTCCGCGACCGACAACGCCAACACCCTGATCGAGACGCTGACGCGCCAGGCCAACCAGGCGCGCCAGGCCGAAATCACCCAGGAAATTTCCGAGATCGTCGGTGGCGCGAGCGCGCTAGCCGATCTGACCGCCGCCGAGTAAGGGCATCGAGGAGAACAAACATGACCGTGACGCTTGAGAAGACTGCTGAGGCCGGCACGCAGCCGGGCGTGGGCCGCGTGGCCCGCGTCATCGGCCCGGTGGTGGACGTCGAGTTCCCCGCCGACCAGATGCCCGACATCATGAACGCGCTCCTCCTTGAGATCGACGCCGGCGAACTCAGCCGCACGATCACCGCCGAGGTGGCGCTGCACGTGGGCGACAACATCGTCCGCGCGATCGCCCTGAAGCCGACCGACGGCATGCGCCGCGGGACGCTGGTGAAGGACACCGGCAAGCCGATCTCGGTGCCGGTGGGCGACGTCACCAAGGGCCACGTGTGGAACGTGACGGGCGACTGCCTCAACCTCGACGAGGGCGAGCAGCTCGAGATCACCGAGCGCTGGCCGATCCACCGCCCGGCCCCGAAGTTCGACCAGCTCGAGCCGAAGACCGAGATGCTGGAGACCGGCATCAAGGTGCTCGACCTGCTGACCCCCTACGTCAAGGGCGGCAAGATCGGCCTGTTCGGCGGCGCCGGCGTCGGCAAGACCGTCCTCATCCAGGAAATGATCTACCGCATCGCCCACAACTTCGGCGGCACCTCGGTGTTCGCGGGCGTCGGCGAGCGTACCCGTGAGGGCAACGACCTCATCCACGAGATGATCGAGGCCGGGGTCATGAAGGACACCGCGCTGGTGTTCGGCCAGATGGACGAGCCGCCGGGCACGCGTCTCCGCGTGGCGCTGTCGGCCCTGACGATGGCCGAGTACTTCCGTGACGTGCAGAACCAGGACGTGCTGCTCTTCATCGACAACATCTTCCGGTTCACGCAGGCGGGTTCCGAGGTCTCCACGCTGCTGGGCCGCATGCCGTCCGCCGTGGGCTACCAGCCCAACCTGGCCGACGAGATGGGCCAGCTCCAGGAGCGCATCACCTCGACGCGCGGCCACTCCATCACGTCGATGCAGGCCATCTACGTCCCGGCCGACGACTACACCGACCCGGCCCCGGCCACGACGTTCGCCCACCTGGACGCCACCACCGAGCTCAGCCGCGACATCGCCAGCCGCGGTCTGTACCCGGCCGTCGATCCGCTGAGCTCGACGTCGCGCATCCTCGACCCGCAGTACGTGGGCCAGGAGCACTACGACGTGGCGACGCGCGTGAAGCAGATCCTCCAGCGCAACAAGGAACTCCAGGACATCATCGCGATCCTGGGCGTCGACGAACTCTCCGAAGAGGACAAGATCATCGTCGCGCGGGCCCGCCGCATCCAGCAGTTCCTGTCCCAGAACACCTACATGGCCACCAAGTTCACCCAGATCGAGGGCTCGACCGTGCCTCTGGCCGACACCATCGAGTCGTTCAAGATGATCTGCGACGGCGAGGTCGACCACATCGCCGAGCAGGCCTTCTTCAACGTAGGCGGCATGGACATGGTCATGGCGAACTGGGATCGCATCCAGAAGGAAGGCTGATCATGGCGCTGCCGGATACCCCGCTGCGCGTCGAGGTGGTGAGCGCGGAAGGCCGGATCTGGGAGGGTGACGCCACCCAGGTCATCGCGCGCACCACCGAGGGCGACATCGGGATCCTGTCGAACCACGAGCCGCTGTTGGCCGTCCTGGTACCGCACGCCGCGGAGGTCACCACGGCGGACGGCCAGCGCGAGATCATCGCGGTCGAGGGCGGGTTCATCTCGGTGTCGGACAACCGGGTGGCCCTGCTGAGTTCCTCGGCCAAGCTCGCGCGCGAGATCTCGCTGGCGGAGGCCGAGCGCGATCTGGCCAAGGCCTCGAAGGCCTTGAACGAGGGCGACATCAGCGACGAGAACCGCCGGCGCTTCGACCGGGCCACGGCCCAGGTCAAGGCGGCCCACAAGGCGGAGCGGAGCCACTGAGACTGGGCCGGGGGCGAGCATGCTGGACTGGTGGGGATGGACCGAGCTTGCGCTCGCCGTCGTCCTGGTCGGCGTGGTCGCCCCCGTTCTCGGTCTCTTCCTCCGCCGCAAGTGGCTGGGTTCTCGCAGCCGCGTTTTCGACTGTTCGTTGCGGCCTGCCAACGCGACTCCGGGCTCCGGTTGGATGCTCGGAGTCGCGCGCTATGGGGGCGACGAACTCCAGTGGTTCCGGGTGTTCAGCGTCTCGCTGCGCCCCTACCGGGTGATCGACCGCACCCACTCGCAGGTGGACACGACGCGGTCCCCGGATGTCCTGGAAGCCGGCGTCCTCGACGCCGATCAGCGCATCGCGACGCTCGCGGGTGCGGACGCCGGTGTGTCCCTCGCGTTCGCCCCCCAGGAATTCACCGCCTTCCTCGGCTGGATGGAGGGCGGTCTACCCGGACGCCGGGTGGGGTGAGCGGCGGCGTCCGGGAGAGGCGTTTCCCTGACCATACGGGCCCAGATCGAGGGGGTTCGGATCGCTCGATCCGGGCCGCCGCAGCCAGGACATGATTGATCAGCGTTTCCCTAGGACCCGGAGGCCTTGATGCGCGCCCGCTGCTGGGCCGCGCGGGCGTCGGTGGGCTCGCGGTCCTTGCCCGGCACCCAGAGCACCTCGCCCTCGGCGGCGTCCGTGGCGCGCGCCGCGATGAACAGCAGGTCGGACAGCCGGTTGAGGTAGGTCAGCGCGAGCGGGTTGACGCCGCCCGGCTCGCCCTCGGCCTGGACGCCCAATCCGTAGGTTTCCGCCGCTCGCCACCCGGCTCGCTCGGCCCGGCGGACGACGGTGCGGGCCAAGTGCAGGTGCGCACCGGCCAACGAGCCGCCCGGCAGGATGAAGGACCTCAGGTCGGGCAGGTCCTCGCCGAACTCGTCGCACCACGCCTCGAGGCGGTCGATGCTGGGCTGGACGATCCGCAGCGGCTCCCAGGCGGGCTCGGCCACCACAGGGTTGGACAGATCCGCTCCCACGTCGAACAGTTCGTTCTGCACCTCGCGCAGGGCCGTGGCCACGGCGTCCGGAACCCCACCGGTCGCCAGGGCGATCCCGAGCACGCAGTTTGCCTCGTCCACGTCGCCGTACGCGGCCACGCGCGGATCGGTCTTGGCGGCGAGGCTCATGTCGGAGAGGCGGGTCTGTCCCGCGTCGCCGGTGCGGGTGTAGATGCGTGTCAGGTTGACCATGGGCCCAGCCTATGTGAGGTTGGCGGGGTGAAACGGATCGCACTGGTGCTGGTGGCCGCCGCGTTCGGGCTCGCCGCGTGTGCCGTCACCCCGCCCGTCGGGCGCGGAGGCGCAGCGCCCCAACCCCCGGCGACCACGGCCATCGCCCCGGGCACGGTGGCCTGCGACTACCGCCAGACCGGGACCCCGGCCAAGCCGGTGGACCCGCCCGAGGGCAGGGGCGTTCCCGCCACCGGGACGGTGCCCGTGACGCTCGAACTCGGCGATGCGTCCCTCACCCTCGAGCTCGACCGCGCCAAGGCCCCGTGCACCGTGAACTCGTTCGAGTCGCTGGTTAGGCAGGGCTACTTCACCGGCACCGCCTGCCATCGGCTCGCCACCACCGGCATCTTCATCCTGCAGTGCGGGGATCCGACCGGGACCGGCCGCGGCGGGCCCGGCTACACGTTCGACGACGAGATCGCCGCCCAGACGTCGTATCCCGCCGGGACGGTCGCGATGGCGAACGCCGGCCCGGACACCAACGGCTCGCAGTTCTTCCTGGTGTACGCCGACTCGCCGCTGCCCCCGACCTACACGGTGTTCGGACGCATGGACGCCCCGTCCATCGAGGCGGTGGGCGACCTGGCGTTCCAGGGACACGATGGCAGCTTCGGCGACGGGACCGGGCGCCCGAACGCGCCCGCGACCATCGCGTCGGTCAGCCAGGGCTAGACCGGCCCGACCGGCCCGCCCACCGGCACCAGCCGATGCCGCTGGACGAAGCCGTGGATCTCGGCCACCAGGTGCTCGGGTGCGTCGGTGTGGACCCAATGGCCGGCGTTGGGGATGGTGACAAGTTCGGTCGCGGGGAAGAGCCGCAGCATGCCGGGGAGGTGCTCGTCGCGGACATAGCCGGACTCCGATCCGCGCAGCCACAGCACCGGACCGTCGTAGACGGCTTGCGGCGGCGCCGGGAAGCCGCTGATGCGCGGCAGGTCGCGCGCGATGAGGTCGAGGTTGAGCAGCCACTCGAAGCCGTGCCGCGTGCTGTGCAGGTTCTGCAGCAGGAAGGCCCGGACGCCGGCGTCCGGCACCGTGCGCGCCAGCTCGGCGTCGGCCTGCTCGCGCGAGGCGAACGAGGCCAGGTCGAGGGCGCGGAGAGCCGCGGTGAGGCGTCCGAAGCCGTAGCCGTGGCTGGTGTCGTCCGGGGCGATGTCCACCACGACGAGCCCGCGGATCAGCTCCGGACGGCGCAGCGCCAGCATCATGGCGGTCTTGCCGCCCATCGAGTGCCCGACCAGCACGACGCTCGCCGCGGCCCCCAGCCGCTCGTCCAGGTCGCGCGCCACGGCGTCCGCCATCTCGGCGTAGTCGAAACCCTCGGTCCAGGGGCTGCGTCCGTGGTTGGGGAGATCCAGCAGCAGGCTGGGACCGTCGTCGGCGAGGGACTTGGCGATGGTGGCCCAGTTGCGACCCTGGCCGTACAGCCCGTGGAGGAACGCGAACCGAGGACGCGGACCCCCGATCAGGTGGGCGAACAGGCTCATCTCAACGCCTCCGGTTCCAACACGACGTGTGCCAGTGGCGCCGCTCGTCGACCGGCGACGCGGAGCCGAGGCTCGGCTGGTGCGGCCACGTGACGACGTGCGCGATGCCCGCCGCGACGCCCTGGTTGCACCCCGGGCACAGGTAGGTCTTCGTGGCGGCGGCCGCCGGGACTCCCTGGACGACCCAACGGCCGTCCGACTTCTCGTCCGAGCGGGCGAAGGACGCCGACAGCGGCCGCGCGGGGCGCAGGTGCTTGCTGGGACGTCGAGCCACGACCCCCAGCCTAACGGGTACGCTCGCGCACGTGCGTTTGCTGATTGCCCGGTGCCAGGTCGACTACGCCGGTAGGCTGGCCGCCCATCTGCCCATGGCCACGCGCCTCATCATGCTCAAGGCCGACGGCTCGGTCTCGATCCACGCGGACGACCGGGCCTACAAGCCGCTCAACTGGATGAACCCGCCGTGCTCGATCGTCGCCCGGACCGCCGACCCCGACGATCCGGACGAAGCCGACCTCGTCCAGGTGCTCGACGTCACCAGCGCGACCGACGACCGGCTCAAGATCTCCATCGCCGAGGTCCTGCACGACTCCCACCACGAGTTGGGCGTCGATCCGGGCCTGCGCAAGGACGGCGTCGAGGCACACCTCCAGGAGCTCCTCGCCGAGCATCCCGAGACCTTCGGCGCTGGCTGGACGCTCGTCCGGCGCGAGCACCAGACCGCCATCGGCCCGGTCGACCTGCTCTTCCGGGACGACGCCGGCGCGCACATCGCGGTCGAGGTGAAGCGCCGCGGCGAGATCGACGGGGTCGAGCAGCTCACCCGCTACGTCGAGCTCATGAACGCCGACCCGCTGCTGCGCCCCGTCCAGGGCGTCTTCGCCGCCCAACTCATCAAGCCGCAGGCGCGCGTGCTCGCCGGCGCCCGCGGGATCACCTGCGTGACCGTCGACTACGACGCGCTGCGCGGCCTGGACGATCCAGACTCGCGGTTGTTCTGAGGCCGGGGACGCCGCGGGCGCCTACAGGCGGTCGAGGTGGGGGACGACTACCTCGCGGTAGAGCAACAGCAGGGACGCGACGGTGGGGATCGCCAGCAGGGCCCCGACCACGCCGAACAGCAGGCCGCCGGAGATCGCGCCGAGGATGACCAGGACCGCGGGCACGTTGAGCGACCGGCTGAACACGCGCGGCTGGACGACGTAGGCGTCCAACTGCTGATAGATGAGGAAGTAGGCCAGCACGATCACGCCCGTGGTGGCCGACTGCGAGAAGGCGATGAGCGTGCAGATGGCCAGGGCGACGAACGACCCCACCACGGGGATGAACGCGAACATCGCCACGACGACGGTCAGGGCGAGGGAGAACCGGCCCAGCCCCACGGCGTTGAACACGATGAACGATCCGACGGCCCACAGTGTCACCACGACGAACATGCCGCTCATGTAGCCGCCGATGCGCCCGAACATCTCGTTGGCGAGGTAGCGGACGCGCGCCCGCCGCGAGGCCGGGGCGAGCTGGTAGATGACGTTCTTGATCGCGGGCAGGGACCCCAGGAAGTACAGCGTCAGGACCAGCGTGATGATGACCGAGAACACGACATTGGCGAGCAACATGCCCGCGCCCATGATCCCGCCGAAGGTCGAGGTCATCCAGCTGCCCTGCTCGAGGAACTGCGTGGCTTTCTCGATGATCTGGTATTCGGCGTCCCAGGCGGCGATCTGCTGGTTCGTGCGGAGCGCGGTCAGGTACGACGGGAAGTTCACCACCAGCGTGTTGATCTGCTCGCTCACCACGGGCACCACGGCCCACAGCCCGAGCGACAGGACCAGCACGAGCACCAGCGCCACGATGCCGACCGCGGCGGGGCGTGGCACGCCCCGCTTCTGCAGCCACTCCACGACCGGGTTCAGGCCCAGCGACAAGAACAGCGACAGCAGGACCAGCACCACGATCGTCTTGAGGCTGACCACCGCGAGGACGATGCCGAGCGCCGTCATGCCACCGACCGTGACCAGGAAGCCGATCTGGAACGGGGAGCGGTTGAGCAAGTTGACGGTCGGGGGCGCGGCGGGCAAAGGCTCGGCGGGCTCCGGATCCGTCGGCGTCATGCCGGCGCGCCGGATGCGCTGCAGCCAGTGCCGCGCGACGGCCGAGGGGGTGTGGCTGGACGCCGGGGTCCCGGCCGAGGGCCGTGGCGGAAGCGCCGGGCCGACGGGATGCGGGGGGACGTCGTTCACTGCGGGTCGGCCTCGCCGTCTGCGTCGGCATCGTCCACGTCGTCGAGTTCGTCGTCGAGGACGATCGCGGGCTCGGCGAGCAGGCCGGCCGGGATGGGCCCGGTCTGCTCGTCCTCGGGGAACTCGTCGGCCGTGGCCGTGGCCAGGCTGGAGAGTTGGGCGAGCTGGCCGAGCAGCGCCTGCTTGCGCTGCCGCAGCATCCGGTTGTCCCGGCGGAGTTGCTCGTTGCGGGCGACGCGCTCGGCGTCCGCCTGGGTCACGAGCGCCTCGGCGTCGAGCCGCGCCTGGGCCACGAGGGCTCCGGCCTCCGACACCGCCTCGGCCTTGATGCGCTCCGCCTCGGCGTAGGCCGCCTGCGTGCGTCCCCGGACGCCCTCGGACGCCTCGGCCAGGGCCGCCTGCAGCATGTCCGAGTGCGAGCGCGTGCGGTCCAGCAGCGCGGCGATCGTCGCGTGGGCCTCCTGCTGCTTGGCCGCGACGTCGGCGACGGCGTCCTCGCGGGCCTTGGCGGCCGACGCGTGGGCGTCCGCGGCCTGCCGCTCGGCGGCCACCCGGATGCGATCGGCCTCGGCCTGGGCGGCGGCGACCAGCGCGGCGGCCTGGGTCTGGGCCTCCTGGCGGGACAACGCGGCGTGCTGGTCGGCGGCCTCGCGCAGCCCCAGCGCCTCGGTGCGGGCGGCCTGCAGTTCGGCGGAGGTCTGCTTCTCCAGATCGGCGCGCAGCCCAACCAGAGACGCGATGCCTTCCTGACGTGCGGCCTCCGCGGTCTGGGCGGCCTCGGCCTTGGTCTTCTCGGCCACCCCGCGCGCCTCGGCGATGATCGCTTGCGCCCGCGCCTGGGCCTTGGCGATGAGTTCGCCGGCTTGGGCCTCCGCGACCTTCAGCAGCGAGGCGGTGTGGGCGCCGAGCTTGCTGAAGTCGGTGTCATCGACCCGCAGGTTGGCGGCGGTCAGCTCACGCTGGACCTCGCGGAGCTGGTGCTTGGCCAAGGCGAGTTGCCGCTCGATCTCGCGGATGTAGTCGTCCACGGCCTTCTTGTCGTAGCCCAGCATCGCGTTCGGGAAACCGCGGACCGCGCTTGCGGTCTCGTCGAAGAGGTCCAGTCCGTGGTCGGAGGGCTTCTGGCTCATGGGGATCCTCTCGGGGAGCAGGGGTTCGTCCCCGATGCTACCGGGCCCGGTTGGCGACGGCGTGCGACAGGCCCACCCGTTGTGGATTTCGGGTGGGCCTGGACGCGTAGGCCGGCCTGCGTTAGTGGGCCGCGTGCGGGTTCGGCTCGACGAGCTCCAGGAGGATGCCGCCGGTGTCCTTGGGGTGGCAGAAGTTGATCCGCGAGTCGTTGGTGCCGCGCTTGGCCTGCGGGAAGAGCAGACGGACGCCGCGCGCCTTGAGCGTCTCGCTGACGGCGTCCAGGTCGCGGACGCGGTAGGCGAGCTGCTGCATCCCGGGGCCGTTGCGGTCGATGAACTTGGCGATGGTGGAGTTCTCGTTCAGCGGGGCGAGGAGTTGGATCTGGGCGTTCTCGGCGAGCTGATCGCCGGTGCCGATCATGGCTTCCTCGACGCCCTGCTCCTCGTTGGTCTCGCGGTGGAGGACCCGCCAGCCCAACACCTCGGTGTGGAACTTGATGGCGTCGTCGAGGTTCGGGACGGCGAGGCCGACGTGGTCGATGCAGACAAAGAGGTCGGTGTTTTCCATGCCTTAACCTTGGCACAGCTCGCGCGCGCGGGAGCCGCACCCGCGGCGTCCGGTGCAGGTTCTCGCCGGGCCGGTTCGGGGAGCGCCCGGCGCGTTGCCGAGGTTCCGGGGCCGCGGCCCGCCAGACTGGACGCTGTATCGGTGTGCCTTTTCTTCCCCTTGGAGGCCTCATGGGCAAAGTGCTCAAGACCGCGTTGATCGTGCTGGTCCTCGCGTTCGCCATCTACTACCTCTACACGCGACCCGAAGCGGCTGCCGACGCCGTCAAGGCCGTGCTCGGCATGTTCGACTCGCTCGGACGGTTCTTCGCCTCGCTGGCGAGGTAGGCCGTGGCCGGGCTCTCGCGTTTCTTCTTCCCGGAGGCGTCGCGTCGGCTGTTGGTGGACGAGGGGGAGTTCATCGTCGACGAGGTCCGGCGTCACTGGGTGAGGCGCGTGGTTCCCGTGCTGACCGTTCTCGCCGGGATGGGTTGCTTCGCCCTCATGCCGGCGCTCGGACGCCTGTGGTGGCTGCCGCTGATCGCGGGACTCGGGCTGGGGGCCCGGGGGTTCTACGTCATCCACCGCGAGTTCATGGACCGCTTCGTGGTCACGAACATGCGCGTCTTCCGCGTGCACGGTGTGGTCGACCAGCACATGGCGACCATGCCGATCGCCCGCATCCTCGACATCTCGGTGCAACGGACCCCCCTGGGCCAGATGCTCGGATACGGGCACTTCGTCTTCGAGACCGCCGCCCAGGACCAGAGCCTGAAAGTCATCGCCTTCGTGCCCGACATCGAGCGGCGCGACACCACCATCCAGCGGGTCATCCAGCGCGCCGGTCTGCGCGCCCGCATGGAGCTCTCCGACTACTGGGACGGGGCCTGAACCGACGAGGCCG
The DNA here is from genome assembly GCA_964482465.1 of uncultured Nigerium sp. Taxonomy (GTDB): domain Bacteria; phylum Actinomycetota; class Actinomycetes; order Propionibacteriales; family Propionibacteriaceae; genus Propioniciclava. The sequence continues at coordinate 27,842 of CAYZXQ010000001.1, forward strand.
CCGACGGATTCCGATCCGCGGCGGCCTCGGGTGGGCGACTCAGCTCAGGACGGCGTCCACGACCTGCTTGGCCTCGGCCTGGACCAACGCCAGGTGCTCGGGGCCCTGGAAGGACTCGGCGTAGATCTTGTAGACGTCCTCGGTGCCGGACGGGCGTGCCGCGAACCACGCGCTCGGGGTGACCACCTTCAGGCCGCCGATGGCGGCACCGTTGCCGGGGGCGTTGGTGAGCTTGGCGACGATGGGCTCGCCCGCCAGCTCCGTCGCCGCGACGTCGGTGGGGGAGAGCTTGCCCAGCTTGGCCTTCTGCTCGCGGTTGGCCGGGGCGTCCACGCGCGCGTACGACGTCGAGCCGAACTGCGCCTCGAGGTCGGCGTAGTGCTCGCTGGGGGTCTTGCCGGTCACGGCGAGGATCTCCGAGGCGAGCAGGTCGAGGATGATGCCGTCCTTGTCGGTCGTCCAGGTCTTGCCGTCGAGGGTGAGGAAGGACGCGCCCGCGGACTCCTCGCCGCCGAAGCCGATCTCGCCGGTCATGAGGCCCGGGACGAACCACTTGAAGCCGACCGGCACCTCGACGAGCTTCTTGCCGATCTTCTGGGCGACATTGTCGATCATCGAGCTGGACACGAGCGTCTTGCCGATGCCGGCGTCCGGGCTCCAACCGTCGCGGTTGCTGAACAGGTACTGGATGGCCACGGCCAGGTAGTGGTTGGGGTTCATCAGGCCGGCGTCCGGGGTGACGATGCCGTGACGGTCGGCGTCGGCGTCGTTGCCCGTCGACAGCGCGTAGGCGTCGCGGTTGGCGATGAGGGAGGCCATGGCGTACGGGCTGGAGCAGTCCATGCGGATCTTGCCGTCCCAGTCGAGCGTCATGAACGGCCAGCGCGGGTCGACGGTCCGGTTGATGACCTGCAGGCCGATGTCGAACGTGTCGGCGATGTACTCCCAGTACTGGACCGAGGCGCCGCCGAGGGGGTCCGCGCCGATGGCCAGGCCGGCGTCCCGGATCGCGTCGAGGCGGATGACCTGGGCCAGGTCTGCGCAGTAGGCCGTCCGGTAGTCGTGGCGCGTGACGTCGGACGCCGCCCGCTCGTACGGCACCCGCGGGATCGAGCGCCAGTCGCCCAACAGCTCGTTGGCGCGCGCGGCGATCACGGAGGTGGCGTCGCTGTCGGCGGGGCCGCCGTGGGGCGGGTTGTACTTGAAGCCGCCGTCGGTGGGCGGGTTGTGGGACGGCGTGACGACGATGCCGTCGGCGCGCGGGCCGGTGTGGTCGCGGTTGTAGACGATCACCGCGCGGGACAGCGCGGGGGTGGGGGTGTACTCGTCCTCGCGCTCGGCGCGGACGTCCACGCCCGCGGCTACGAGCACCTCGATCGCGGTCTTCCAGGCCGGCAGCGACAGGCCGTGGGTGTCCTTGGCGATGAACAGCGGGCCGGTGATGCCCTGCGAGGCGCGGTACTCGACGATCGCCGCGGTGGTGGCGGCGATGTGCGCCTCGTTGAACGCGGACTTGAACGAGGATCCCCGGTGCCCGGACGTGCCGAAGACGACCATCTGGTCGGGGTTGGCCGGGTCGGGCTGGAGGTCGTAGTACGCCGCAATGAGGGCGTCGACGTCGATGAGGTCTTCGGGAAGGGCGAGCTGCCCTGCGCGTGCGTACACCATGGCCCTATCCTGCCCCTCCGCGCCTCGTCGCGCACCGGGAACCCCCAGTCGTCCCGGGATGGAAGAATGGGGAGCATGAACGCAGCACCGAATCTCGACCCCCGCGCCTTCGACCTCTCGACGTTGTCCGCCCCGACCGCGCCGGCCGGAGCCACCTACGTCACCGACGCCGACGACCGCAGCTTCGAGTCGCTGCTGGCGCGCTCGATGCAGTACCCGTTGGTGGTCGAGTTCTGGTCCCCGCGCGCCCACGCCGAGCAGTTCTCCGCGGACCTGGCCGCGCACGCCAACGCCGCAGCCGGACGCTACCTGCTCGTCCGGGTCAACGTGGACGAGGCCCGCGCCATCGCCGCAGCGCTGGGCATCCAAGCGGTTCCTATGGTGGTGGGCGTCCTGGGCGGGCAGCTCGCCCCGCTCTTCCAGGGCACCGCGGACGCCGCGACGATCGCCCAGGCGCTGGACCAGCTCCTCACCGTCGCCACCGCGAACGGCATCGTCGGACGGGCCCAGCCGGTCGAGGGCGCTGTGGACGCCGGCGCCGACGATCCGTCCGTGCCCGACCCGCGGTTCGCGGCCGCGGACGCCGCCCTGGCCGCCGGCGACTACGCGCTGGCGGAGGCGGAGTTCACGAAGCTGGTCGAGGCAAACCCGTCGGACGCCGAGGCGTCCGCGGGCATCGCCCAAACCCGCCTGCTGGCCCGGCTGGCCGAGGTCGGGGACGATCCTGAGTTCACGTTCGCGCAGGCGGCCGCCGATCCCGACGACCTGGCCGCGAACCTCGTAGCCGCCGACCTGGAGGTCGCCAGCGGCAACCTGACCGGCGGCTTCGCCCGGCTCGTCGAGCTGGTGCGCCGCACGAGCGGTGCCCAGCGCGAGTCGGTCCGGCAGCGCCTGCTGGAGCTGTTCCAGGCCGTAGGCCAGACCCAGCCCGAGGTGCTCACCGCCCGCCGCGACCTGATGACCGCGCTGTTCTGAGCTACCCGGTGTTGCGCAGCCCGGCCGCCACGCCGTTGACTGTGACGAGCAGGGCCCGCTGGAGGGCGTCCGGGATCGGCTCCCCGGCCGCCTCCAGCGCCCGGACGCGGCGCAGCAACTCGACCTGCAGGTAGCTGATCGGGTCGAGGTACTGATCCCGGACCGCCAGCGTCCGCTGCAGGCGCGGCTGGGCGTCCAACAGGTGCGCCTCGCCGGTGAGTCGGGCGAGTTCGGCCAGCGTCAGCGCGTGCTCGGCGCGGATCGTGTCGAAGACATGCCGCAGTTCCTCCGGCACGAGCGTCTCGACGTAGTGCGCGGCCACCCCGAGGTCGGTCTTGGCGAGCGTCATCGAGACATTGCTCACGACGGTGGCGAAGAAGTGCCACTCGCGCAGCATCCGGGTGAGGTCGTCGCCGTACCCGGCCTCGCGCGCGGCCTTCAGGCCGGACCCGACGCCGTACCAGCCCGGGACGATCTGCCGGGACTGCGTCCAGCCGAACACCCACGGGATGGCGCGCAGGCCGTCGATGCCCCCGCCCGAGTCGGGCCGCTTGCTGGGGCGTGAGCCGATCTTCAGCGCGCCGAGCTGGTCCACCGGCGTGGAGGCGACGAAGTAGGCCGGGAGGTCGGCGTCCGCGATCAGGCGCTCGTAGGCGGCGAACGCGGCGTCCGAGGCCACCTGCATCACCTGATCCCAGCGTCCCAGCAGGTCGGCCGACTGCCGTGGGGCGCGGTGCAGGGCGGTCGCCTCCAGGACCGCCGCGAGCGACAGCGCCAGGTTGTCGCGGGCCAGCGCCGGCAGGGCGTACTTGTCGGAAATGACCTCGCCCTGCTCGGTGAACTTGATGCTGCCGTCCAGGACACCGTACGGCTGCGCCAGGATGGCGTCGTAGGTCGGCCCCCCGCCGCGTCCGACCGAGCCGCCGCGGCCGTGGAAGAGGGTGAGGCGGACGCCGTGCCGCCCGGCCACGTCGCGGAGCCGGCGCTGGGTCTGATGGATCTCCCACTGGCTGGTGAGGACGCCCGCCTGCTTGTTGGAGTCGGAGTACCCGAGCATGACCTCCAGGCGGTCGCCGCGCAGCGCCACGAGCCGCCGGAACGACGGATCGGACAACAGGGCGTCGACGAGCGCTGCGGACTCCCGGAGCTCGACGACCGTCTCCAGCAGCGGGACGATCGCGATGTCCGCGTGCGCCCCGGCACCGTCGGCACCGCCGTGCAGGTCGATCAGGCCGGCCTCGCGCGCGAGCACGGCGGCGGCGAGCAGGTCGTCGACGCCCTGGGTCATCGAGACGATGTACGACTCGATCGTCTGCGCGCCGTAGCGCGACTGGGCGTCGGCGATGGCGCCGAAGACGGCGAAGGTCCGGCGGGCCCGGTCCTCCAGCGCCGGACGCGGCCCCGCGAGGGGACGCCGCGACGCCAACTCGGCGGCGAGAACGCGCGTGCGGCCGGCGCGGTCGAGGTCGCCGTACGGGAGGTCCAGCTCCCCGGTGTGGTCGATGAGGGCCCCGACCGCCTCGTGGTGGGCGTCGGCGTGTTCGCGGACGTCCAAGCTCGCCAGGTGGAGGCCGGAGGCCGCGATGGCCTGCATGGCGGCCCGGACGCGGCCGTGCGCGGCCAGGGCGCCACCGTGTCCGGCGAGGGAGTCCGCGACGAGGGCGAGGTCGTCCAGGACGCCGGCGACGTCGGCGTAGTCGCGTCCGGGCTCGTGGGGGGACCCGGTCCGGGTACGGGCGCGCGTGTTGCGCAGCTTGGCCTGGACGCAGGTCAGCTTGAGCCGATAGGGCTCCTCGGCGTTGAGGTGGACGACACGCGAATCCAGCCCGGGCAGCCGTCGGAGATCCTCGGCGAGGGAGGCCGCCAGGGCGTCGGACACAGTGGTCAGGCGCGTAGAGATCGACAGATCGGCGGTGAGCCGCGCGACGGTGGACACCGCGTGGTCGACGGCGTGGGTGTGCTGGAGCTGGAGGACCTCGCGGGTGACCTCGGGCGTGACGAAGGGATTGCCGTCGCGGTCGCCGCCGATCCAACTACCCAGGCGGATGGGGGTGGCGTCCGCGGGCACCTCGACCCCTTGGTCTGCGCAGAGCGTGGTCAGATCGGCCACGACGGCAGGCAGGGCGTCCGCCACGACGGCGTCGAGGTAGTACAGCGCGTTGCGCGCCTCGTCGACCGGCGTGGGGGAGTTCTGGCGCAGCTCGTCGGTCTGCCACAGCAGGTCGAGGATCTCGGCGAGGCGGGCGTCCTGCCTCCGCCGGGGCGTGCTCCCCTCGGGGGTGGGCTCAGCGAGAAGGTCGGAGATCTCGCGGAGCTTGAGCAGCACCGAGCGTCGGCTCGCCTCGGTGGGGTGGGCGGTGAACACCGGGCGCAGGTCGACCTGGGCGAGGACGCGCGCGAGCGCCTCGGGGCCGCCCTCGGCGACGATCCGGGCGACTGCCCGGTCGAGCCACCCCGAGTCGGCGTCCTGGGTCGCGAGGTGGCGGACGCGGTGCACTTGCTCGGCGGTGTTGGCGAGCTGGAAGTACTGGGCGAACGCCCGGACGAGCGCGGTAGCCTCGGCGAGGTCGAGCCCGGCGAGCGTCGCGCGGGCGTCCGCGGCGGCGTCCGCCGAACTTTGGGTCCGCGCCTGCTTGACCTGCAGGCGCACCCGCTCAACGAGGTCGAGCAGTCGCTGCCCACCCTGGCGCACGAGGCTCTCGCCCAACAGTGTCGAGACCCGGCGCACGTCCGAGCGCAACTCGGGGCTGATGGCGGTGAGATCGTCGCTGGCGTCGGTCATGCCGACCAGACTGTCAGATTCCCCCGCCGCGCCACAGCCCCGAGCTGTGGGGCCCGGCTACGCCTTCTCGTCCGGCACGAACTCCAGGAACACCGCACCCAGCGGCGGCACCTGGATCGAGGCGCTCGCGGGGTACCCGTCCCAGGGTTCGGCGACCGCGGTCACGGCGCCCATGTTGCCGACCCCGGAGCCGTCGTAGGCGGTGGAGTCGGAGTTGAAGATCTCCTTCCACGTGCCGGCCTCGGGCAGGCCGAGCCGGTAGTCGTGCCACGGGGACGCCGCGAAGTTGACCACAACCGCGACCTGGCCGCCGAGGCCGTCGCGACGCAGCCAGCTATAGGTGTTGTGGCCGGCGTCGTCGGCGTTGATCCACTGGAAGCCGAACGGGTCGTTGTCGAGCTTCCAGAAGGCGGCGCACCGGGTGTAGACCTCGTTGAGATCCTTGATCATGAGCTGCACGCCGTGGTGGCCCCACAGGTCGCTGACCCACCACTCGAGGCTGGTCGACTCGTTGAACTCGGCGCGCTGGGCGAACTCCTGGCCCATGAAGAGCATCTGCTTGCCCGGGAAGCTCCACATCCACGAGTAGAACGCGCGCAAGGTCGCGAACTGGCGCCAACTGTCCTGCGGGATCTTGTTGATCATCGAGCCCTTGCCGTGGACGACCTCGTCGTGGCTGATGGGCAGGATGAAGTTCTCCGAGTACTGGTAGACCATCGCGAACGTCATCTCGTTGTGGTGCCACTGCCGGTAGATCGGCTCGAGCGCGAGGTAGCGCAGGGAGTCGTTCATCCAGCCCATGTTCCACTTGAAGCCGAAGCCCAGGCCGCCGAGGTTCGTCGGCTTGGACACGCCACCGAAGGAGGTGGACTCCTCGGCGATCATCGTGACGCCCGGTACCCGCTCGTAGAGGTGCTTGTTGACGTAGCGGAGGAAGTCGATGGCCTCGAGGTTGTGGTTGCCGCCGAACTCGTTGGGGACCCACTCGCCATCGTTGCGGCTGTAGTCCAGGTAGAGCATGGACGCCACGGCGTCGACGCGCAGGGCGTCGAAGTGGTACTCGGTGGTCCAGTACAGCGCGTTGGAGACGAGGAACGACTTCACCTCGTTGCGGCCGTAGTTGAAGATGTAGGTGCCCCAGTCCTTGTGCTCGCCCTGGCGGGGATCCGCGTGCTCGTACAGCGCGGTGCCGTCGAAGCGGCCCAGCGCCCACTCGTCCTTCGGGAAGTGGCCCGGCACCCAGTCGAGGATGACGCCGATGCCCTCTTGGTGCAGGCGGTCGATCAGGTAGCGCAGCTCGTCCGGACGCCCCAGACGCGACTCGGGCGCGAAGTAATTGGTGACCTGGTAGCCCCAGCTCGGCTCGAACGGGTGCTCGGTGATCGGCATGAACTCGACATGCGTGTAGCCCTGCCACTTCACGTACTCGACCAGCTCGTCGGCGAGCTCCAGGTACGTCTTGCCCTTGCGCCAGCCGCCCAGGTGCACCTCGTAGATGCTCATCGGCTCGACCTGCAGGTTCTTGGCGGCGCGGTCGGCCATCCACGCGTCGTCGCCCCACGCGAACTTGCTCGTGTAAACGATGGAGGCGTTCGAGGGCGCCTGCTCGGCGAAGCTCGCCATCGGGTCGACCTTCTCGTGCCAAACCCCGTCCGCACCGAGGATGTTGTACTTGTACAGCGTGCCGTCGCCGACACCCTCGACGAACAGGCCCCACACGCCGGAGCCCGGGATCAGCTGCATGGCGTCGCCGGTCCACCAGTTGAAGTCGGCGTTGACGCGGACCGCCTGCGCATTCGGTGCCCAGACCGCGAACCGCGTGCCCGTGATCTCGCCGCGCTCGTCGTCGTGGAGGGTCACGACGTGCGCGCCGAGCCGCTTCCAGCACTCCGTGTCGCCCCCGCTGTGGAAGCCTTCCAGATCCCAGCCGGTGAGCCCGCCGAACGGGTCGTGTGCCATGGTCTCTCCTCTTGCGATGTGGCGCGTCCTCGCGCGGGCCGTCGGGGGCGTGGGAAACACCCCCACAGCCACCCTAGTCCTTCGACTGCCTCCGCGCGGGCGCAATGTCAGGCTGGGCGACCCACCTCACGCAGGGCGCGCAGCGGAATGTCGACCCACGCCGGGCGGTTGCGCAATTCGTACAAGACCTCGTACACGGCCTTGTCCGTCTCGTAGGCGGCCAGGACGCCGGCGTCCGGCTCCGCACCGCCGGTGTAGCCGGCCAGGAACGCACCCCGGCAGGCGTCCGCCCAGGCGGTGGCGGCGTCCGAGGCCGGGTCGGCGTGCGCGCTGCGGGCGTAGTCGAACGAGCGCAGCATGCCGGCCACGTCGCGCCACACCGAGTCGGGCGCGCGGCGCTCCGCGGCGGTCTTGGCTGGCTCGCCCTCGAAGTCGATGATCGTCCAGCCGGAGGAGTTGCGCAGCGTCTGGCCCAGGTGGAAGTCGCCGTGGACGCGCTGGACGGCCAGGTCGCGGCCGCGCAGCGCCTCGGGGGCCGCGCGCAGGGCGTCCGCGAACGGGGCGAGCGCCGCGGCGTCCGCGACCGCCGTCGCCAAGCGTCCGGCCATGGCATCGGCGAGTGCGTCGCCGGACTGGACGCCGGTGGGGAAGGCGTCCGCCAGCCGCGCGTGGACCGCATGGAGGGCCTCGCCGAGGGCGCGAGCCTCGGCGGCGAAGTCGACCTCGGACGCGCACGCGGCGGTCGCGATCTCCCAGCCGTCGCGGGCACCGGGCACGCGCTCCATGACGACACCCAAGTCGGTGGCGGAGTCGGGCGGCCAGGCGCCCTGGAACCGCCCGAGAACCCGCGGCGCGGACGCCCCGGCGAGGGCGACGAGCACCTCCGTGTCGAGGTTGGGCCCTGGCTCGATGCGTCGGAACAGTTTGAACAGCGCGTCCGGACCGACGACGAGCGTGGTGTTGGACTGTTCGCCGCCCCAGACGCGCACGTCCAGGTCGGCGGCATCGGCCAGCGGATGCTGCCACGTCATGCCGGGGCAGCCGTCCGCCTGGGACGCCACCACGAACGCCCGGACCGCCGTGGCGTCCGCGGTCGCGTCCACCGCCCACACGCGCGCGCCGGCGAGCTCGGCCGAGCCGAGGGCGTCCGGACGCGGCTTGGGGTACCACGCCACCAGCAGGTGGTAGTGCTCGAGGTGTCCGTCGGGGTACGCGAGCGTCGCCACCTCGCTGCCGACCGCAGGCCAGGCGCCGGGCGGCGTGAGAATCGGCAGGGGATCGAGCGCGGTGACGACCGCGCCCGCGCCCTTGCCGCCGAACCAGCGGACGCCCTCCAGTCGCGCCCCCCACGCGGCCGCGAGCGCGGCGATCTCGGCGGGGGAGCCTCCCCGCACCCGCGGCGTCGGCATCACTCGGACAGGATCGACAGGACGTGCGCCGGCGTCGCCGGGGTGAGGCGCACGAAGTTGCGGTTGCCCCACGTGAACGACGCGCCGGTGAGCTCGTCGCGGACGTGCAGCGGCGCGTCGTGCGGCAGGCCCAGGGCGGCCATGTCGAGGTAGACGTCGCTCTCGACGGTGTTGTCGGGGTCGAGGGAGCAGATCACGAGGATACGGTCGTCGCCGTCCACCTTGCTGTAGGCGATCACGGCGTCGTGGGGCGCGGTGTGGAAATCGATCCGGCGCAACTGCTGCAACGCCGGGTGCGCCTTGCGGATCGCGTTGAGCGTGCCGAGCAGCATGTTGAGGTTGGGCTGGACGGTGTAGTCGCGCGGCCGGAATTCGTACTTCTCCGAGTCCAGGTACTCCTCGCCGCCGATCTTCAGCGGCAGGTGCTCGAACAGCTCGAAGCCGGAGTACACGCCCCAGCTCGGCGACAGGGTCGCCGCCAGCACCGCACGGATCGCGAACGCGGCCGGGTTGCCGGACTGGAGGAAGAAGGGGTTGATGTCGGGGGTGTTGACGAAGAAGTTCGGCCGGTAGAACGAATCCATCTCGCGAGACAACTCGCCCATGTACTCCTCGATCTCGCGCTTGGTGTTGCGCCAGGTGAAGTACGTGTAGCTCTGGTGGTAGCCCACCTTGCCCAGGGCGTGCATCATCTCGGGCTTGGTGAACGCCTCGGCCAGGAACAGCACGTCGGGGTCGGTCTCGCGGAGCTGGCCGAGGATCCAGCCCCAGAACTGGACCGGCTTCGTGTGCGGGTTGTCGATCCGGAAGATGCGGACGCCGTGCGCCATCCACAGCTTCAGGATGCGCAGGACCTCGTGGTAGATGCCCTCGGGGTCGTTGTCGAAGTTGATCGGGTAGATGTCCTGGTACTTCTTCGGCGGGTTCTCGGCGTACGCGATGGTGCCGTCGATGCGCGTGGTGAACCACTCGGGGTGGTCGACGACCCAGGGGTGATCCGGGGACGCCTGCAGCGCGAAGTCGAGAGCGATCTCGATGCCGAGTTCCTGGGCGTGGGCGACGAGCGCGTCGAAGCTGTCCCAGTCGCCGAGGTCGGGGTGGATCGCGTCGTGGCCGCCTGCGGGGCTGCCGATGGCCCACGGCGAACCCGGGTCCTTGGGCGACGGGGTGAGGGAGTTGTTCTTGCCCTTCTTAAACGCGGTACCGATCGGGTGGATCGGGGGGAGGTAGACGACATCGAAGCCCATCGCGGCGACCTCGTCGAGGCGATCCATGCAGTCGGCGAAGGTGCCGGAGCGCCAGGTGTCGGTCTCGGCGTCGTAGGTGGCGCCCTGGCTGCGTGGGAAGAACTCATACCACGAGGAGTACAGGGCCTTGCGGCGGTCGACGTAGAGCGGGAATTCGCCGGTCGGGGAGACCAGATCGCGGGGACCGTACTTGCGCATGGCGGCGTCCAGGCCGCCCGCGTTGATGACGTCGAGCAGGTCGGTCGTCGGACGCTGCGGGATCAGCAGCATCGCGGTGGCGCGCAGGATGGAGGCCTCGATGGGGTCGTTCGCGGCGTCCGCGCGGACGGCGGTGCGCTCCAGGAGCTCGCGGCCCTCCAGGCACACCAGGTCGATGTCGACACCGGCGGGCAGCTTGGCCTCGGCGTGGTGGTGCCAGGTGCCCCACGGATCGCTCCAGCCCTCGACGCGGAACGTCCACAGGCCCTCGGCGTCGGGACGGACCCACGCCTCCCACGGATCGAGCCCGCGCGGCTCCATCGGCTTCATGTCGACCCGGGTCTCGTTGCCGTCGGGGTCGGTCAGGATCACCGACGCGTTGACCGCGTCGTGGCCCTCGCGGAACACCTTCGCCCGGATCGGGATCAACTCGCCCACGACCGCCTTGGCCGCGTACGCGCCGCCCTCGATGACCGGTTCGACCTTGGCCACGGGGATGCGTCCGAAGCCGCGCGGCGGCGTCTGGATCGGCGCGAGGTCGAGGGGAGCCGCAGGCGCGGCGGGTGCGGGAGCCGCGGGCGGCTGAGGGGCGGACGCCGGCGTCTGGGCCTTCGCGGCCGGACGGGCGGAGGACGTGCGAGAGCTCTGCGATGCCACGGGGCCAACTTACCCCGAACGCCCGCCCGGGCGGGGGGTCCGCGGGCGGGACGTCTCGCGTCAGGACACGGGAGTGGCGGGGCGGCGGCTGACGACCGTCGCCTTGAGCACGACGACCGTGCGCGGCGGCACCGTCATGCTCGTCCCCGGGACGAGCGCACGCTTCGGCAGTTCGCCGTCGGTGCCCGTGTGGGCCGCGATGCGGTAGCCCGAAGACCACGGCTCGCCCGGCAGGCGCACCTCGAGCGGCCCATAGCCCCCGTGGAAGAAGACGTAGAACGCCTCCCGGGTGTCCGAGATGTACATGCCGAGGCTGCGGCGTCCGGGATCGTGCCACTGCTCGATCGACATGGCCGTCCCGTGCTCGTTGAACCACGCGGCCTCGGTGCGTCCGAGGCCCTGGCCGTCGGCGCCGATCACCTCGTTGTGGGTCCGGAACGCCGACGGGCGCAGGACCGGGTGCTTCGCGCGGAGCTTCAGCAGAGTGCGGGTGAGGTCGTACTGGTCGTCCCAGCACTCAAGGGTGTGCCAGTTGACCCACGACAGCGGCGAGTCCTGGCAGTAGGCGTTGTTGTTGCCCTGCTGGGTGCGGCCCATCTCATCGCCGGCGAGCAGCATCGGGGTGCCGACGCTCAGCAGGAGGGTCGCCATCATGTTGCGGGTGGTCCGGTGCCGGGCGGCGTTGATCGCGGCGTCCTCGGTCTCGCCCTCGTAGCCGTGGTTCCACGACCGGTTGTCGTCGGTGCCGTCGCGGTTGCGCTCGCCGTTGGCCTCGTTGTGCTTGAGGTCGTAGGTGACCACGTCGCGGAGCGTGAAACCGTCGTGCGCGGTCACGAAGTTGACGCTCGACCAGGCCGGGCGACCGCCGTGCTCGTAGATGTCCGCGCTGCCGGACAGGCGTCCGGCCAACTCCTGGACCCCCGAGATGGCCCCGCGCCAGAAGTCGCGGGTGAACCCGCGGAAGCGGTCGTTCCACTCGCCCCAGGGCTTGCCCCAGCGCCCCACCTGGTAGCCGTAGGGGCCGAGATCCCACGGCTCGGAGATCATGATCGCCTTCGACAGCACGGGGTCCTCGGCGAGGCGCCGCTTGAACTCGTGGCCCTGGTCGACGTGGTGGTTCGCGTCGCGGATGAGCGTGGTGCACAGGTCGAAGCGGAACCCGTCGACGCCCATCTCGGTCACCCAGTACCGCAGCGAGTCGACGACCATGTCCAGGACGCCGCTCTGGGCGGTGTCGACCGCGTTGCCGCAGCCGGTGACGTCGTAGTCGTTGCGCAGGTCGTCGGTGAGCCGGTAGTAGCCGGCGTGGTCGATGCCCCGGAACGACAGCGTCGGACCCTCGTGTCCGCCCTCGGCGGTGTGGTTGTAGACCACGTCGAGGAGGACCGCGATGCCGGCCTCGTGCAGCGCCGAGACCATCTGCTTGAACTCGCGGACCTGCCCCCCCAGCGTCCCGGAGCTGGAGTACGGGCCGTGCGGCGCGAAGAAGCCGAGGGTGTTGTAGCCCCAGTAGTTCGACAGACCGCGTCCGATAATGAACGGCTCGGAGACGAAATGGTGGATCGGGAGCAACTCGACGGCGTTCACGCCGAGCCGCTTCAGGTGCTCGATGACGGCCGGGTACGCCAGGCCGGCGTAGGTGCCGCGCAGGTGCTCGGGCACGGAGGGGTGGAGCTGGGTGTAGCCCTTGAGGTGCGTCTCGTAGACGACGAGCTGATCCGCGGTGAGCGGCCGCGCGAGCGGGGTCGGCGGCGGGCTGGCCTCGACGACGACGCTGAGCGGGACCGCCGCGAACGAGTCGGTGGGGTCGGGGGAGTAGTTGGAGTCCGGCACGTGGTCGCTGATCGGCCCGGAATAGTCGACGCCGCCGGTGATGGCGCGCGCGTACGGGTCGACCAGGAGCTTGGCCGGGTTGAAGCGCTGTCCGGTCTCGGGGCTCCACGGCCCATGCACGCGGTAGCCGTAGCGCTGCTCGGCGCCGACCCCCGCCACGAGGGCGGTCCACACGCCGTCCTCGCCGGGGGCGAGATCGATGTTGGTCTGGTGGCGGTCCTTGCCCACCAAGGCGAGTTCGACGCGCGTCGCGCGGGGCGCCCACAACGAGAACTGGGTACCCGTCTCCGTCACGTGGGCTCCCAGGGAGCGGGAGTCCAAGGGGTTAGGCAGCGTCGGCCGCGTCATGGGTCTCTTTCAGGCCGTCGGGGGGATAGCGGCGGCACGGTTGTGGGACAAGGACGTTCCATTGTGCCCCAGCGGCGCGCGAACTAGTAACTCGACTGACCTGTCGGCGGGACGGTTGCCGTTTCCACCGTGCACGGGGCGGCGCGCGCGGCCTGCGTAGACTGCGGCGCCGTGGGGTCGCTCCGGGTGGTCGTGGGGTTGTCCGGCGGGGTGGACTCGTCGGTCGCGGCGGCGCGCCTAGTCGACGCCGGTCACGACGTGCTGGGGGTGCACCTGGCGATGGCGCGGGCGTCCGCGGACGGGTCCGCGCGGGGCTGCGCGGTCCCGGGGGCGGTTGCGGACGCCGAACGCGTCGCCCGGCGGTTGGGGATCGGCTTCGAGGTCTGGGACTTCGCGGCCGAGTTCCAGGCGCGGGTCGTGGACGACTTCGTGGCCGAGTACGCCCGCGGCCGGACGCCGAACCCGTGCCTGCGCTGCAACGCCACCATCAAGTTCGCCGCTCTCCTGGACGCCGCCCGCGGCCGGGGCTTCGACGCGTTGGCCACCGGTCACTACGCGCGGATCGCACGAGACGGCGAGGTCGTGCGGTTGTTGAGATCCGGGGCGGACAAGGACCAAAGCTATGTCCTGGCCGTCCTGGACCAGGCGCGGCTGCGCCGGGTGCTGTTCCCGCTGGCGGGGGACACCAAGACGAGGGTGCGGGCCGAGGCGGCCGCGCGCGGCCTGGAGGTGGCCGACAAGCCGGACTCCCTCGATATCTGTTTCATCCCGGGCGCGGACGCCGCGGGCTGGCTCGCCGAGCGCCTAGGGCCGCGTCCGGGGCCCATCGTGGACGAGCGCGGCGAGGTGGTCGGGGTGCACGAGGGCACCTATCGGTTCACGGTGGGCCAGCGGCGTGGGCTGCGGTTGGGCCGTCCCGCGCCGGAGGGGGCGCCGCGCTATGTGGTCGGGATCGAACCGGAGACCCGGACGGTCCGGGTAGGGCCGCGGGCGGCGCTGGCCGTCTCGACGCTGCGGTGCGTCGAGCCGACCTGGACGGTCGCGGAGCGCGTCGGCTCGTGGCGCGCGCTCGTGCAGGTCCGGGCGCATGGGGAGCCGATGCCCGCGACGGTGACGAGCGGTCCGGACGGCTGGACGGTGGTGCTGGACGCCCCGGCCCACGGCGTGGCCCCCGGCCAGGGGGCGGTGGCCTACGACGGCGACGAGGTGGTCGGCGCCGCGACGATCGACGAGGCGGTGGCGTGATGGTGCGGGTGACGGCGCTGGGATCGCTCCCGGGGATGCAGGTCGGTCCGGGCGTGCGGTTGGCCCTGGAGTCGACGCCCGACCTGGCGTGGCTGCCGGAGTTCCCGCAGCGGGGCCCGTGGGCGGCGATCCCAGGACGCGGGACCGCCCTGCTGGAGGGGCTCGGCGCCGCCTGGGGCGCCGGGGAGTGGCGGCTGGCGTCGACGCCGGGGGTGGACCAGCGCCGGGCCCGCGCGACGCTCCGCGACGACCTAGACGTGTTGGCCGAACACGCCGAGGGGTTCTCCGGGCCGTTGAAGGTGTCGGTCCCCGGGCCGTGGACGATGGCGGCCGGGCTGTTCCGGCCGCTGGGCGGCCGCGTGCTGGGGGACCGGGGCGCCCGCCGGGACGTGGCGGGGGCGCTGGCGGAGGGGACGCGCGGGCTGCTGGGTGAGGTTGCGCGGTTGGTCCCCGGGGCGACGGTGGCGCTCCAGGTGGACGAGCCGTCCCTGCCCGCCGTGGTGGCCGGGGGGATTCCCACCGAGGGCGGGTACTTCCGGCATCGCCCAGTCGAGGTGGCCGAGGTGGCCGAGCTGATGGGCCCCTTCGCGGGCTTGGCCGGGCGCAGCCTCGTTCATAGCTGTGCGCCGGGGGTGCCGGTCCGGCTGCTCACGGGGAAGGGTCGGCACGGCGCGGGCTTCGCGGGGGTGAGCCTGGATGCCACGCTGCTGCGGAGCGGCGAGTCCGAGGCGTTGGCCGAGGCACTGGAAGCGGGCGCCGAGGTCTATCTCGGGGTGCTCGGCGCCGGCGAGGAGCCGTCGGTGGACGTGGCGGTTCGGCGGGCGCTGGAGGTGCTGCGGCCGCTGGAATTGGGCGACGTCGCGGCCGACGGGCTGTGGCTCACCCCGACGTGCGGCCTGGTGGGGGCGCCCGTGCGCCGGGTCCCGAGGTTGCTGGACGCCCTGCGGGCCGCCGCGCCCCTGGTGGACGAAGCGCTGCGGCGCTGAGCGTGGGCAGCGCGGCTCCGGCCCGGTATCTTCGGCGGCGTGAGCAGCGACATCGACCGCACCCGGCACGCGGACCTGGCCGCCGAGATCGTGGACGCCCGGTTCCGGTACTACGTCCTGGACGCTCCGACGCTGAGCGATGCCGCTTTCGACGCGCTCCTGCGCGAGTTGGAGGCGCTGGAGGCCGCGCACCCCGAACTCCGGACGCCCGACTCGCCGACACAGACCGTCGGTGGGGTGATCGGCGCCAGCTTCGAGCCGGTGCGGCACCTGACACCCCTCATGAGCTTGGACAACGCCTTCTCGACCGACGAGGTCCTGCGCTGGGCGGCGCGGCTCGGCGAGCCGACCCCCGCGTTGCTGTGTGAGGTCAAGATCGACGGCCTAGCCCTCGATCTGGTGTATCGCCACGGGCGCCTGGTGTCCGCGGCCACGCGGGGGGACGGCGAAGTCGGCGAGGACGTCACCGCCAACGTCAAGACCATCGGGTCGGTCCCGACGGTGCTGGAGGGCGGCGACCCGCCGGAACTGCTGGAGGTCCGCGGCGAGGTCTTCATGCGGCCCGCCGAGTTCGAGGCGCTCAACGAGCGCCTCGGCGAGGAGGCGTTGGCGGCGGGCAAACAGCCGCGCGCGTTCGCCAACCCCCGCAACGCTGCGGCCGGATCGCTGCGCCAGAAGGACGCCCGCGTTACGGCCTCTCGGAAGCTCGACTTTCTGTGTCACGGCATCGGCGCGCACTCCGGCGGCTCGCTGGCGCGCCAGTCCGACGCGTACGGCGTCCTGGCGGGCTACGGGCTCCCGATCTCACCGCACAACCGGGTCGTGCCGACGCTGGAGGACGCCCTGGCCTACATCGAAGAGTTCGGGCGCCGCCGCCACACCCTGCCGCACGAGATGGACGGCGTGGTCCTGAAGGTCGACGAGCTGGCCCGGCAGGTCGCGCTCGGCTCGACCTCGCGCGCGCCGCGCTGGGCGCTGGCGTACAAGTACCCCCCCCAGGAGGTAAACACCAAGCTGCGGACCATCCTCGTCAACACCGGGCGGACCGGGCGCGTCACCCCCTTCGGTCTGATGGAGCCGGTGTTCGTCTCGGGCTCGACCGTCGAGATGGCCACGCTGCACAACGCGCACGAGGTGGCCCGCAAGGACGTTCGTCCCGGGGACACCGTGATCCTGCGCAAGGCCGGGGACGTGATCCCCGAGATCGTGGGTCCGGTCCTCGAGCTGCGTCCCGAGGGGCTGCCGGCGTGGGTGATGCCGACGCGCTGCCCGTCCTGCGACGCCGAGATCCGTCCCGAGAAGGAGGGCGACAAGGATCTCCGCTGCCCCAACGCGCGTTCTTGCCCGGCCCAACTCCGCGAGCGGGTGTTCGCGCTGGCCGCCCGCGGCGGGTTCGACATCGAGGCGCTCGGCTGGGAGGCCGCGATCGCGCTGACCGACCCCGAGTACGGCCGACCCGAGGACGCCGCCACCTTCGCGCAGACCCCCGTGCTCGACAGCGAGGCGGGGCTGTTCGAGCTCACCCCCGCCGACCTTGCCGACGTCCTGGTGTGGCGGCGCCGCAAGCGCGGCGAGATCGAGCTCCCGCCGACGCTGGAGCCCTTCTTCTTCACCAAAGCCACCCCGAAGAAGCCGTCCGTGCCGCGCGAGACCACCAACAAGCTATTCGCCGAGCTGGAGAAGGCCAAGGACCAGCCTGTCTGGCGGGTGCTGGTGGCGCTGTCGATCCGCCACGTCGGACCCACCGCGGCGCGGGCGCTGGCGGCGCACTTCGGGTCCGTGGACGCCGTGGCAGCGGCGTCCGTCGAGGAGTTGTCCGCGGTCGAGGGCGTCGGGCCGACCATCGCGGCCGCCATCCGTGAGTGGTTCGACGGACCCGACTCCGGCTGGCACCAGGACATCGTGGATCGCTGGCGCGCCGCCGGCGTCCGGATGGCCGACGAGCCGGCCGCCGCCGAGGCGTCCGTGCCCCAGACCCTCGCCGGGATGACGGTCGTGGTGACCGGAGCGGTCCCGGGATACACCCGCGACGGAGCCCAGGCGGCCATCGTGGCGCGGGGCGGCAAGGCGGCCGGGTCGGTGTCGGGGAAGACGACGGTACTCGTGGCGGGGGATGCCTCCGGCACGAAGTTCGCCCGCGCCGAGGCGCTGGGCGTTCCGATCCTGGACGCCGACCGGTTCGCCGAGTTGCTGGCGTCGGGCCGCGACGTCCTGCCCGGTTAGGCTGGACGCCGTGGACGGGCTCAACAGCAACCTCAACCTGAACGGACCGGTCTCGCCGCGGGTCATGCCCGTGATCGGCGAGTGGGGTCCCGACGGCGTGCCGACCACGCGCAGCAAGAAGCGGATGCGCTGGATCGTTCTGGCGCTGGTCGTGCTGGTCGTCGCCGTCGTGACGGCCCTGGAGATCGCCCTGTGGCAGGTGCTGAGCTGATCGTGGCTCAGGGAAACGCCGATTGAGCATGTTCTGGCTCCGCGGCCCGGATCGAGCGATCCGAACCCCCTCGATCTGGGCCCGTGTGTTCAGCGCGGGGGGATCGGTGGGCACGGACGCCGCGCCCACCACTTGCGTCCGGGCTCGGTGAGGATCCCGAACATGTCGGTGTACCCGCCCTTGGCCAGGTACTTGTCGAGCAGGTCCCACTCCGCGTCGGCGGTGTAGTCGGCCCGGACCGCGCCGGTGTGGTCGATGGGCGTCGCGTCGACGATGCCGAGGCGCAGGGCGTCCGGTTCGCGGCGCAGCGACCACCAAATGTCCAGGCCGTAGCCCATCCGGATGTCGTCGGGGATGGGGAACACCCGCTCCTGGGCGTAGGGCGAGAACACCACCAGCGGACCCGTCTCCACGAACCCGGTGTCGCGCGCGACGGTGAAACGCTTCATGCGGTTGAACCCGTGGGACGTGTTGGACATGCGCGCGTGCGCCGGCTGCGCGATGTCGAGGCCGAACTGGTGGACCAATCCGAAAAACTGCGACGCGCTCGAACGCGTGAACACGACGTCGTCGTCGAAGAGCACCAGATCGGCGCCGGGGGTCGGAGGGTGGGCGTCGATGAGGTCCTGGTGGATGCGGCTGCGGGCCCCCGGTCCGGACGAGCGCGTGAGGTGCGCGAGGGCGTCCGTGACCTCGTCGAGCGCGTGAAGGTGGATGCGGCTGCCCTCGGGGAAGGTCGCCAACAGCTCCAGCACCGTGTCGGTGTTGCGTGCGCGGTACACGCAGTACCCGTCGACGGGATCGGCCGACGGGGCCGCGGCGACGGCGTCCGCGGTGAGCGCGAGAGACAGCCGGTCCAGGATCGGCGACTCGTCGTAGACCAACCGGCGTGCCTGGGTGGCCAGGCCGGCCGCCGCGGCGCGAGCGAGCTCGCGGGCGCCCATCAGCGGACATCCGCGAGCTGGGCGAGGTGACGCAGGCGCGCCAGCTCGGAGGGGAGGAACTCGGGGCCGCCGTTGCGTCCCAGCACGACCGAGCGGTTGTCGCGGAAGGGGGCCACGGCGATGGCGGTCGCACCCCAGCCGTCGACCCAGCCCTCGGGGAGTTCGCCGACGCGGGGGCTGGCGAGATCGCCCAGCAGCGCCACCTTCTCCAGCCGGAGTTCGGGGGCCAGCGGGGTGTGCCAGACGACCTCGGGGAGGGTCCGGTCGACCACGAGCGACCACGCGCAGTGGAAGACGTTCGGCGCGGCCTCGGCGAGCGTCCGCTCGGCGTTGATCGGGTCGTCGGTCATGCTGTTGAGCACGTCGACGTCGCCGTCGATGTTCCAGGACTCGGGATACCGGGACACCCACAGCACCGCGACCTCGTCCAGCCCCGCGCAGGCGGTGACCAGGGAGTCGGGCTTGGTGTCGTCCGGCGCCGACAGCATGAAGTCGTCGATGGCGTAGCCCTCGCCCCGCTCCACGATCTCGACCGCGCTGATATCGGCCCCCGCCGTGCCCAGTGCTGTCGCGACGCGACCCAGCGAACCGGGCCGGTCGGGCAGCTTCACGCGCAACAGGAACATGCCCCCAGTCTGCCCGAAACGTCCCCGAACCCCCGATTCGTGCCGCTGGGCAGGACGAGGGGGCCGGCGGGTTCCGCTTAGGATAGGGCGAGTTTTCCGACCTTCGAGGAGCGCACCGTGGCCCTGAGCCCCGCCGATGTCGCCCGGCTCGCGGAGCTGGCGCGGATCGACCTGTCGCCGGACGATCTGGCCCGGCTGGCCCCGCAACTGGACGTGATCTTGGACGCCGTCGCCGTCGTATCGCAGGTGGCGGACGCCGACATCCCGCCCACCTCGCACCCGCTCCCGCTCGTCAACGTGTTCCGTCCGGACGTGGTGCGTCCGGGGCTGACGCAGGCCGACGCCCTCGCCGCGGCCCCCGCCGCCGAGGACGGCCGGTTCCGCGTGCCGCGCATCCTGGGGGAGGAGCAGTGAACCGCACCGAGATCCTGCGCGCCACCGCCGCCGAGTTGGGCGCGGCGATCGCCCGCCGCGAGGTCACCTCCGTCGAGGTCACCACGACCTTCCTACGGCAGATCGCCGCGGTGGACGGCGCGGTGCACGCGTTCTTGTTCGTGGACGCCGACGCCGCCGTGGAGCGCGCCCGCGCCATCGACGCGCGGCTGGACGCGGGGGAACGGCTCGGGCCGCTGGCGGGCGTCCCCATCGCCGTCAAGGACATCTTCTGCACCCGCGGCGTCCCCACCACATGCGGCTCGGCGATCCTGGACGGCTGGCTGCCGCCCTACGACGCCACCGTGGTCGAGCGGATCCACGCCGCGGGGCTCGTCATGCTGGGCAAGACCAACATGGACGAGTTCGCGATGGGCAGTTCGACCGAGACGTCCGCGTTCGGAACCACCCACAACCCCTGGGACCTCGACCGGATCCCGGGCGGCTCGGGCGGGGGCTCGTCGGCGGCGCTGGCGTCCTTCCAAGCGCCGCTTGCGCTGGGCACCGACACCGGCGGCTCGATCCGGCAGCCGGCGTCCGTCACCGGCACGGTGGGGGTCAAGCCCACCTACGGCGGGACGTCCCGCTACGGCGTCGTGGCCATGGCGTCCTCACTGGACCAGCCCGGGCCCTGCGCCCGGACCGTCCTGGATGCCGCCCTGCTCCACGAGGTGATCTGCGGGCACGACGAGCGCGATTCGACGTCCATCGACGCGCCGGTCCCGCCGGTGGTCGAGGCCGCGCGCTCGGGCGACGTCGCCGGACTTCGGGTCGGGGTCGTGACCGAACTGGGGGGCGAGGGCTATGCCCCCGGCGTGATGCAGCGCTTCGAAGAGGCGGTCGCGGCGCTGCGTGCCGCGGGAGCCGAGATCGTCGAGGTGAGCTGCCCCCACTTCACGGCCGCGCTCGGGGCCTACTACCTCATCATGCCCAGCGAGGTCAGCTCGAACCTGGCCCGGTTCGACGGCATGCGCTATGGGTTGCGGGTCGGCGACGACGGTACGGCGAGCACCGAGGCGGTCATGAACGCGACCCGGGGTGCGGGCTTCGGCGACGAGGCGAAGCGCCGGATCATCCTGGGCACCTACGCACTGTCCAGCGGCTACTACGACGCCTACTACGGGTCGGCGCAGAAGGTCCGGACGCTCATCGCCCGCGACTTCGAGGCGGCGTTCGCGCAGGTGGACGTCCTGGTGTCGCCGGCCACGCCGACGACCGCGTTCCGGATCGGCGAGCGGGTCCAGGATCCGCTGGCGATGTACGCCTCCGATCTGTGCACCATCCCCTCCAACATGGCGGGCAACGCCGCCGGATCGTTCCCGGCGGGGTTGGCCCCCGAGGACGGGCTTCCGGTGGGCGTCCAGGTCATGGCCCCGCCCATGGCCGATGACCTCGTCTACCGCGTGGGGGCCGCCCTGGAGCGGGCCCTGGGCGGCGACTGGGGCGGCACCCAGTGTGCGGTGCTGGCCGATTCGGACGCCGGGGCCTACCTCGGCTGCGCGAAGGAGGCGTGAGCATGGACCAGACCCTGCCCTACGACGAGGTGATGGCCAGCTACGACGCGGTCCTCGGCCTGGAAGTGCACGTCGAGTTGAACACGGCGTCCAAGATGTTCTGCGGGTGCTCGACGGTGCCGGGCGCCGCACCCAACACCCAGACCTGTCCTGTGTGTCTCGGCCTGCCCGGGGCGCTCCCGGTGGTCAACGGCAAGGCGGTCGAGTCGGTCATCCGGATCGGGTTGGCGCTCAACTGCGACATCGCCGCATGGTGCCGGTTCGCCCGGAAGAACTACTTCTACCCGGACATGACCAAGGACTTCCAGACCTCCCAGTACGACGAGCCGATCTGCTTCGACGGGCACGTCGATCTGGAGGTCGAGGGTCGGACCTACCGCATCGACATCGAGCGGGTCCACATGGAGGAGGACGCCGGCAAGCTCACCCACCTCGGCGGCGGGACCGGACGGATCCACGGCGCCGACTACAGCCTCGTCGACTACAACCGGGCCGGCGTCCCGCTCATGGAGATCGTCACCAAGCCGATCCTCGGGCTGGGCGACCAGGCGCCGGCCGTGGGGGCTGCCTACATGGCGTACCTGCGCGACCTCATGCGGGCCCTCGGCGTCTCCGATGCGCGCATGGAGGCGGGCAACCTGCGGTGCGACGCCAACGTGTCGCTGATGCCGACCGGCACGACGGCGCTGGGCACCCGCACCGAGACCAAGAACGTCAACTCGTTGAAGGCCGTCGAGGGAGCGCTGCGGTACGAGATCCAGCGCCAGGGCGCCGTGCTCGCCGCGGGGGGCCGGGTCACCCAGGAGACGCGGCACTGGCACGACGACGGCTACACCTCGCCGGGCCGGTCCAAAGAGCAGGCCGAGGACTATCGCTACTTCCCCGAGCCCGACCTCGTGCCCATCGCGCCGAGTCGCGCGTGGGTCGAAGAACTCCGCGCGACCCTGCCCGAGCCCCCGGCCGCCAAGCGCCGCCGCCTGCAGGACGCCTACGGGTTCACCGACCTGGAGATGCGCGACATCGTCGGCAACGCCGGTTCTCTCGATCTCATCGAGGCGACCGTCGCCGCCGGAGCGTCGCCGGCGGCGGCCCGCAAGTGGTGGCTGACGGAGCTGGCGCGTCGCGCCAACGAGGCCGGGGTCGAGTTGGCGGATGTCGGGCTGACGCCGGTCCAGGTGGCGGAGGTGCAGGCGCTCGTGGACGCCGGAACCGTCAACGATAAGCTCGCCCGCCAAGTCATCGAGGGGGTGCTGGCCGGGGAGGGGACGCCCGCCGAGGTCGTGGTCGCCCGTGGTCTGGCCGTGGTGTCGGACGCCGGTGCGCTGGGCGCCGCGGTGGACGCCGCCATCGCCGCCCACCCGGACGTCGCCCAGCGCATCCGAGACGGCAAGGTCCAGGCCGCAGGCGCGCTGATCGGCGCGGTCATGAAGGAGATGAAGGGACAGGCGGACGCCGCCCGTGTCCGCGAACTGATCCTCCAACGCCTGGC
>CAYZXQ010000001.1:50687-62607 GCA_964482465.1 uncultured Nigerium sp.
TGAAGGGACAGGCGGACGCCGCCCGTGTCCGCGAACTGATCCTCCAACGCCTGGCCTGAACCGACCGGCTGGGCAGTCCTGCCCCACCGACGCGGACGCCGCGCTCGCCGTCGAATGAGGGGTCAGAAGCCGGTGTGGGTGCCGGTCAGGGCCGCTACGTCGGCGTCCAGACCCACGTAGCGCACGCGAGCATCCTTGACGCGGCCGAAAGCGAACATCAGGAGTTCGGAGGGGTCGCCGAGCACGGTGACCATCGTGGCGCCCGGATGCGCGACGACCCTGGGGCCGGGGGATGCTCCGTCGGCGCGTTCGAGGGTCACACCCGAGGCGGCGGTGCGGAAGAAGAAGCGTGCCATGGAGCTGACGCGGCCCCACGCCCAGTCTTCGAATGCGGGATCGTGGGGGATCGCCGGGAGTTGGTTGGGACGGCGGACGTCCTCGCCGTGGATGAAGTACTCCGCTACGTTGGCGCGCTCGTCCACACCCGGGAGAGCGAAGGCGGAGCCCTTGGGCGGTCCTTGACGCACGAGGTCGACGAGCCCCGCGAACGACCAGCGCTCGAGGGCGGCGTCCATCCGACGCTGCGTCAGGTCGGCGAGCCGTCCGATGACCATGCCGGGCGCAGCCACCGGGTCGTTCTCCCGCACCCACAGGTGAGCGACCAGGTCGGCGGCGGTCCAGCCCTCACAGAGCGTGGGAGCGTCGGGACCCGCCCGCAGCAGGTCGTCGCAACAGGCGGCGCGTTGGGCGGCAGCGAATCCCATGCCGGGAGCCTACTCGCCGGGTCGGTGGGAGAGAACCTCGCTGCGGCTAGCGGTGAGCTTCACGGCGTCAGGAGGCACCCCGAGCGACAACCGGGTCGGAGGGACAATCGGGTCGGGATCACAGCGGGCTCGGATCCGCACTCTCATGAGCCACGCCCTGGTGTCGCGTGCCTCGTTGCGCGCTCGCCGGAGACGGGCCACGTCGAGCGCACTGGGGTGATCGCTCGGGGTGAAGGGCAGGCGGTATCGGCGGAGGTCGCGGTAGAACCGCTGCGGGGCAGTGAGCGTCGGCTCGCCCCACGCGGTGATGGTGTCGATGACGTCCAAGTGGGCGGGTCGAAGGCGGCCCTGCTGGTCCCGGGGCGTGGTGTTGTCCATCGGGCGGAGAAACTCGCCGTCCGCCCCCACCGCTTCCAGTCGACACCCCACCAGATCGAGAAGCTGCTGGAACTGCGCCAGGCTGGGTTCGCTCTCGCCGGCTTCCCAGCGTGCGACCGTCGACTGGCTCACCCCCAATTGCCGGGCGAGCTCACGCTGGTTCACATCGCACGTGCGCCGCACACGCCTCACGAGGCCGATGACGTCGAGGGGGGCGATCAGATCGGGGTGTCTCATACGAGGAGGCTCTCACCCGGCTCCGACAATATTCCTGGGCTGGATGCGGGGCTTGGGTTTGAGGGAGTACCCCTCCCCAGGGGCTGGTCGCCCTCGTCGCCCGTGACGTGCGGCATCGGCGGGGGAGAAGTGCCTTGTCGCCTTCGAAGGGCGGCATCGGCGGGGGAGAAGTGCCTTTCCTCGGCGTCGGATCGCGTCCAGGAGGCCCATGGGGGATGCCCTCCCAGGAAGGGGTAAGTGACCCTCATGGCGGGTCAGTTACCCCCTTTCGGGGGCACACTCCCCGGTCGTGCAGGGAAGTGATTCGTGGGGCGGGTCAGTTACCCCTGACGAGCGAGGGGTTCCGCGTCGGGGAGGTCCGGGTGACCGGGGTGGGGGAAGTGATTCGTGGGGCGGGTCAGTTACCCCTGACCCACGACCCCTGCCGCCGCGGGGCGGCGTTCGTGCGCCGAGGGTGGGCGCGCAGGCCGCGGATCACACCCAGCGGTAGAGGACCTCGGGGCGTCCGGTCTGGCCGTGTCGGGTCTGTCGCGTGGCGACGCCCTGCTCGACCAGGTGTTCGAGGTATCGGCGGGCGGTCACCCGGGAGGTGCCCACGGCGTCCCCGACTTCGCTGGCGGATTGCGGTGTTGCCGCCTCCCGCAGGCGGGCGGTGACCTCGGCGAGGGTCTCGTCCGAGAGCCCCTTGGGGGGTCCTGATGGGGCCGTCGCTGCTCGGCGAAGCTCGAACAGGCGGTCCACGTCGGTCTGGGCGATGCCGCCGGTCACGCCCGCCAGGTGCGCGCGCCACTGCGCGTACTGGACGAGCTTGGCGCGCAGGCTCGCGAAGGTGAACGGTTTGAGGATGTAGTGGGTGACGCCCTGGGCCATGGCCCGGCGAACGATCTCCAGATCGCGGACGCTCGTCACGGCGATCACGTCGCACGTGAATCCCCGCGCCCGGGCGCGGCGTAGCAGGTCGAGCCCGTGGGCGTCCGGGAGCCGCATGTCGAGCAGGATCAGGTCGACGCGGGCGTGGGCGAGCGCTGCCGCGGCCTCCCCGGCGGTGTGGGCGATCGCGACGACCTCGAACCCCGGCACACGGTCGACATACGAGCGATGGGCCGCAGCCGCAACGGGCTCGTCCTCGACGACCAAGACCCGGATCACGCTGCCCCCTCGATATCCACGATCACGCAGACGCCGCCCAGCCCCGAGTCGCGAAGCTCGAGCCGGCCACCGTGGCGGCTGACGATCTGCGCGACCAACGCCAAGCCCAGGCCGTGGCCCGCGGCGTCCGCCTTGGTGGTCCAGCCGCGGCGCAGGACGTCGGCACGCGCCTCGGGTGGGATGCCCGGACCGGAGTCCTCCACCTCGACGCGGAACGAGGCGGAGTCCGCGCACACGAGCACTTCCACCCGGGGGTCCGGCCGTCCGACGACCGCGTCCAGGGCGTTGTCGATGAGGTTGCCGAGGATCGAGACGGCATCGGTCTCCGGGAGGGGAAGGCCGTCCACGCGGCTGTCGACGTCGAGCGAGAAGTCGATGCCGCGTTCGGACGCCTGGGCCGATTTCCCCAGCAGCAGGGCGGCGCAGACGGGTTCGTCGCTGGCGCCCGCGAGCTGATCGGTGAGGTGCTGCGCGGTCACGAGGGTGCCCGTCACGAACTCGACCGCGCGCTCCGCCTGGCCCATCTCGATGAGGGATACCACCGTGTGAAGCCGGTTCGCCGCCTCGTGGTTCTGGGCGCGCAGGGTCTCGGTGAGCCCGCGGACGGTCGCCAGCTCGCCACCGATGCGCTGCAGGTCGGTGTGGTCGCGCAGCGTGACGACCGAGCCGGTGTCGCGACCGAGATAGGACGCCGGCCGCTGGTTGACGACGAGGACGCGGTCGCCCACCAGGACCAACTCGTCTCCTCCGACGCTGCGGTGCAGCAGTTGGGACGCGAGGTCATCGGGCAGGCCGACCTCGGTGATCGGACGCCCCGTGCTGTCCTCCGGCAGGCCCAACAGCCGTCCGGCCTCGTCGTTGGCCAACTGGACCGACCCCGAGGGGTCCAGGATCAGCAGCCCCTCGCGCACGGCGTGCAACAGCGAGTCGTAGAACTCGTGCATCTGCGCCAGCGCCGCGGCGTCGAGGCCGCGCGTCTGCCGGTTCAGGCGACGGGAGATCAGCCACGCCCCGAGCCCGCCGGCGGCCAGCAGCGCGGCAGCGATGGCCGCGATGATCGCGACCCGCAGCGGCACGCCGGACTCGAGGCGTCCGATGAGGATGCCGACCGACACCAGGCCCACCACGTCGCCTGAGGCCGCCCGCACGGGGACGACCGCCCGGACCGACGGCCCGAGGGTTCCCGCGTATTCCTGGGTGAACACGCCGCCGGTCGGCGCGTCCCCGACGTCGCCGCGGAAAGCCTGGCCGATCTGGTCGGGGGAGGGATGGGTGAGGCGGCTGCGGTCCAGGCCCATCACGACGACGAAGTCGGTGTCGGTGGCGGAGCGGACGGCGTCGGCGTACGCCTGCAGGGCGGGCGACGTGGCGTGGGCGGCGGTGTGGGACGTGACGATCTCGGACAGTGCGACGGTCTGGGCGATGTCGATGCAGCGAGCGCGGGCGGAGGCGAGATCCTTGTCGCGGGCGTCCCAGGCGAGCACCCCGAACACCACCGCCACGAGCGCCAACAACGATGCGGCCTGCAGCAGGAACACCTGCCTCGCCACCGGCCCACCGCGCGTCGTCACGGCGACGATTGTGACCCCGGGAACTCTATGACCACAACGCGCGGCCCAGCGACGGCGTCCGCCACGCTAAGGCGAACGCCCCGGTTGGCGGGGCTCCCGTGAAGGAGAGAACCACGATGGTGTGGATCGAGCTCTTGATCGTGCTGGCCTGCCTCATCGCCGGCACGCGCTGGGGCGGTCTGGGCTTGGGCCTGATCAGCGGGATCGGCCTCACGATTCTGGTGTTCGGCTTCCATCTGAAGCCCGGATCGCCACCGGTCGACGTCATGCTGACGATCCTGGCGGTCATCGGGGCCGCGTCCGTCCTTCAGCAGGCCGGGGGTCTGGACGTCATGACCCGTACCGCCGAGAAGGTGCTGCGCCGCTATCCGTCGATGATCACGATCCTGGCGCCCGTGACGACCTGGTTCCTGACCCTGCTGTGTGGCACCGGACACGTCGTCTACACGATGTTCCCGATCATCGAGGACATCGCCTTGAGCAAGAACATCCGCCCGGAACGCCCGATGGCCGTCTCGTCGGTCGCCGCCCAGGTCGGCATCACCGCCTCGCCGGTCTCGGTCGCCACCGTGACCCTGGCGACCGTGTTCGCGGCCAATGCCGCCGCCAACCCGGGTGCCCCGGCGTTCACGGTGCCGCAGATTCTGCTGATTTCCATCCCCTCCTCGCTCGCTGGCGTCCTCCTCGCCGCGCTGTGGAGCCTGCGGCGGGGCAAGGACCTCGATAAGGATCCCGACTTCCAGGCCAAGATCGCCGACCCCGAGCAGCGCGAGTACATCTACTCCGCCGGCTCCACCCTGATGGACAAGGTGTTCCCGCGGACCGCCTACACCTCGGTGTGGATCTTCCTCGCCACCATCGTCGCCATCGTCGTGTTCGGCGCGTTCAGCGGCCTGCTGCCGCGCTTCACCGACGCGGTCACCAACAAGACCACGACCCTGTCGATGACCCCCGTGATCCAGATGGTCATGCTCGTCGGCGGCGCGCTCATCATGATCCTCTCCAAGGTCAAGGTCGAGCACGTCCCCACCACGACGGTGTTCAAGGCCGGCATGGTCGCGATCTTCTCGGTGTTCGGCGTCGCCTGGATGGCCGAGACCTTCTTCGGCGCCCACCTCACCGAGTTCCAGGCGGCCCTGGCCGACATGGTCAAGACCTACACCTGGACCTACGCGATCGCGCTGTTCCTGGTCTCGAAGCTCGTGAACAGCCAGGCAGCCGCCGTGACCGCCATCGCGCCCATCGGCCTGAAGATCGGCGTCGATCCCGTCACCATGCTGGGCTTCGTGTCGGCCGCCTACGGCTACTTCGTGCTCCCCACGTACCCCTCCGACCTCGCGTGCATCGGCTTCGACCGGACGGGCACCACGCGCATCGGGAAGTTCGTGCTGAACCACTCCTTCATCATCCCGGGTTTCATCTGCGTCATCACCGGCTGCCTTGTGGGTTCCGGACTGGCCCACCTGATCTTCCGCTGACCCCCTTCACCCCCGCACTCGGGGCCCCGCGCCAACCGGACCGGCGCGGGGCCCCGGCGCGCGTCGTGCCAGAATGGGCCGGGCCACGACCGAAGGAGCTCCCGCCATGGACCTGCGGATCTCGCCCGACCTGCCCGGATTCCGCGCGGCGGCGTCCGAGGCCGGACGCCGCGTCGTCAGCGTCCACGCCCGACTGCTCGCCGACGACCTCACCCCGGTGGGGCTCTACCACCAGCTCTGCGGCGACGCCCCCGGGACGTTCCTGTTCGAGTCGGCCGACAACGGCCAGTGGTCGCGGTACTCGTTCGTGGGGGTCCGGTCCGCGGCCACGCTCGCGGAATCCGGCGGCGAGGCCGCCTGGACCTGGTCGGACCGCCCCATCGACGGCCTGCCCCGCGGCGGCGACCCTCTGGCGGTCGTCCGCGAGACCCTCGCCGCGCTCCACACCCCGCGCCAGGACGGGCTGCCCCCGTTCACGTCCGGGTTGGTCGGCTACCTCGGCTACGACGTCGTCCGCCGGTTGGAGCGGCTCCCGGACGCCAACCCCGACGACCTCGGCGTCCCCGAACTGGTGCTGCTTCTGGCCAGCGATGTCGCCGTCTTGGACCATCACACCGGCGAGGTCTGGCTCATCGCCAACGCGATCAACTTCGACGCTTCCGCCGAGCGTGTGGACGAGGCGTACGCGGACGCCGTCGCGCGCGTCCACGCGATGGCCGACGCCCTCACGCGCCCCGCGCCGCCCCTGGTCGCGGTCCCGGGCGACCCCGAAGAACTCCCCGAACCCGTGCGGCAGCGCAGCCGGGAGTCGTTCGAGGCGGCGGTCCGGGAGGCCGTGGCCGAGATCCACGCGGGGGAAGCGTTCCAGGTCGTCGTCAGCCAGCGCTTCTCCACCCCGTGCGCGGCGGACGCCCTCGACGTCTACCGCGTCCTTCGCCGGACCAACCCCTCGCCCTACCTCTACCTCCTCCGGTTGGACGGTTTCGCCGTCGTCGGGTCGAGCCCCGAGGCCCTGGTGACCGTCACCGCCGGTCAGGCGGTGACCCGGCCGATCGCCGGGACCCGCCCGCGGGGGGCGTCCGCGGCCCGGGACGCCGAACTCGAGGCCGAACTCCTCGCTGACCCCAAGGAGGCCGCCGAGCACCTCATGCTGGTCGACCTGGGCCGCAACGACCTGGGTCGCGTCTGCCGCCCGGGGTCGGTCGCGGTGGTCGAATTCATGAAGGTCCGGCGGTACAGCCACGTCATGCATCTGGAGGCGGCCGTCACCGGCGAGGCCCTTCCCGGCGCGACGGCGCTCGACGTCACCTTGTCGTGCTTCCCGGCCGGCACCTTGTCGGGGGCGCCGAAGGTGCGGGCCATGGAGATCATCGACCGCCTCGAGCTGACCCGCCGCGGCCTCTACGGCGGTGTGGTCGGCTACTTCGACTTCGCCGGCGATTCCGATGTCGCCATCGCGATCCGGACGGCGGTACTGAAGGACGGCCTCGCCCATGTCCAGGCGGGCGCGGGGATCGTCGCCGACTCCGTTCCGGCCAGCGAGGACGCCGAGACCGTCAACAAGGCCGCAGCCGCCCTGCGCGCCGCGGCCGTCGCGGCCCGCCTGCGTCGGTTGGGTGAGCGATGAAGCTCCTGGGCGCCCGGACGATGCTCGCGGTCGCCGCAGCCGCGGAGCTCGTCGTCGCCCAGCGCGCCTGGTGGCACGTGGCGTGGGGCGAGGAAGCCTCGGGCGGCGTCATCGCCGTGAGCGGCGCCGAAACCACCGGGCTGACCGTCGGCCTGGCCGTCGCCGCGCTCGGCGGGACGCTCCTGCTGCTCGCGGTCCGCGCCCCCGGACGCCGCGTCGTCGGCATCGTGTTGGCCGCGCTTCACGCCTGGGCCGTGCTCCTCGGCGTCCGGCCCCCCCGGCCCGACGACGCCTCGGTACTGACGCTGCTGCGCGGAGAGTCCCTGGCGGGGACGTACGTGCTGCAGCCCGCCTTGGGCGGGTGGTGGTACGCCTGCGCGGCCCTCGTGGGGCTGGCGGGCGCCGTCTGGCTCGCGCTGCGTCCGGGTGCCGACGCCCCCCGATCCGTCCCAACGTCGGCGCGCGAGGTGGCAGATTCGCTGAGTTCTTGGAAAGCTATGGACGCAGGCCTCGATCCCACGCAGGAGCAGCAATGACGCAGCAGCACACGCCCGGTTCCCAGGCGGACCAGCACCACCACGGCAAGACGCCCGCCGCGTGGGCCGGCTCCCTGTTGGCCACCCTCGGCTTCCTCGTCGGCACCGTCGGCTTCCTGTTGAACATCAACTGGACCGTCGTGTGGATCGGTTTTGCGCTCGTCGCGCTCGGCGCCATCGTCGGCGGCGTGATGCGCAAGATGGGCTACGGGCAGGCGTGAGCGAAGCCGGTGTCCTCGGCGAGATCATCGCCGGGGTTCGCGCCGACCTCTCGCTGCGTGAGGCGCTCCGCCCGCTGAGCCAGGTCCAGGCCGACGTGGCCGGCATGGCCCCCGCGCTCGACCCCATGCCGGCCCTGCGCGCCCCGCAGTTGTCCGTCATCGCCGAGGTCAAGCGGTCGAGCCCCAGCAAGGGCGCTCTGGCGCGCATCCCCGATCCCGCCGCGCTCGCCAGCGCCTACGCGCGGGGCGGGGCGACGGCGATCTCGGTGCTCACCGAGCGGCGGCGGTTCTCGGGCGAGTTGGCCGACCTCGTCGCGGTCCGCGCCGCGGTGCCGACCCCGCTGCTCCGCAAGGACTTCATCGTCACCGACTACCAGCTGTGGGAGGCGCGCGCCGCCGGCGCCGACCTCGCCCTCCTCATCGTCGCCGCGCTGTCGGACGCCGACCTGACCCGCCTGCTCGCCCTCTGCGACACCCTCGGGTTGACCGCGCTGGTCGAGGTGCATACCCCGGAGGAGACCCTTCGGGCGCTGGACGCCGGCGCCCGGCTCGTGGGCGTGAACAACCGCAACCTCAAGACCCTCGAGGTGGACATCGCCCAGTTCGAACGGCTCGCCGGTCTCATCGGGGACGCGGCGGTCAAGGTCGCCGAGTCCGGCATCGCGGACGTGGCCGATGTCCGGCGCGTGGCCGCCGCGGGCGCCGACGCCATCCTCGTGGGGGAGGCGCTCGTCACGCACGGCGATCCGGCGTCCGCCATTGCGGAGTTCGTGGCGGCGGGAACTGCCGCGTACGGTGGCTGAGCCGTCGTCGCGACGGTGCGGGGCGTCGGCTAGGTTGGGGTCCCGTTCCAACCAGGCGAGGGGAGCGACCGTGAATCTGCCCGACTCCGCGGGTCACTACGAGCTGTTCGGCGGACGCTATGTTCCCGAGGCGCTCCACGCCGCCCTCACCCAACTCGAGGAGGCGTTCGACGCGGCGATGGCCGACCCGGTGTTCCTGGCCGAGCTGGACGCCCTGCGCCGCGACTACGCCGGCCGCCCGACGCCCGTGACGGCCCTGCCGCGGCTCTCGGCCCACGCGGGCCGGGCGCGGCTGGTCGCCAAGCGCGAGGATCTCAACCACACCGGCAGCCACAAGATCAACAACGTGCTCGGTCAGGCCCTGCTGACCAAGCGCATGGGCAAGACCCGCGTGATCGCCGAGACCGGAGCCGGCCAGCACGGCGTGGCCACCGCCACCGCGGCCGCCCTTCTGGGGCTGGAGTGCCGCATCTACATGGGCAAGGTCGACACCGACCGCCAGGCCCTCAACGTGGCCCGCATGCAGTTGCTCGGCGCCGAGGTCGTCGCCGTCGAGGCCGGGTCGCAGACGCTCAAGGACGCCATGAACGAGGCCATGCGCGACTGGGTGTCCACCGTCGACCACACCCACTACCTCATCGGGACCGTCGCCGGCCCGCACCCGTTCCCGAAGCTGGTCCGCGAGTTCCAGCGCGTCATCTCCACCGAGGCCCGTGCCCAGGTGCTCGATGCCTTCGGCGAGCTGCCCTACGCGGTGGCCGCGTGCGTCGGGGGCGGCTCCAACGCCATGGGGATGTTCGCCGACTTCGTCCCGGACGCCGGCGTCCGGCTCTACGGCTTCGAGGCCGGAGGAGAGGGCGTCGAATCCGGACGCCACGCCGCCGCGATCACGGGTGGGTCGGTGGGCGTCCTGCACGGGATGCGCACCTACATCCTCCAGGACGACGACGGCCAGACCCTCGACAGCCACTCGATCTCGGCGGGGCTCGACTACCCCGGCGTCGGTCCTGAGCACAGTTGGCTCGCCGCCACCGGACGCGCGACGTACGAGGCGGTCACGGACACCGAGGCGATGGACGCGTTCGCCCTGCTCACCCGCACCGAGGGGATCATGCCCGCCATCGAGTCGGCCCACGGCGTGGCTGGGGCCCTGCGCCTGGGGCGCCGGCTCGCCGAGGAGCAGCCCGATCTGGAACCCCTCATCGTCGTGTGCCTGTCGGGCCGCGGCGACAAGGACGTCACCACCGCCCTGCGCTGGTTCGGGCTCGACGGCACCGTGGACGCGACGACGGGAGGCGCGCAGTGACCGGATTCGATCCCGGCCAGTCCGGGCGGGTGTTGCTGGAGGCCCGCGCGCAGGGCCGCGCCGCGCTGGTGGCCTACCTCCCCGTCGGGTACCCCGACCTGCCCACCTCCTTGGCCGCGTTTGCCGCGCTCGCGGGCGGGGACGGCCCGGGCGTCGACCTGGTCGAGATCGGGCTGCCGTACTCCGACCCCATGATGGACGGCCCCGTGATCCAACGCGCGGGCACCTCGGCGCTGGCGCGCGGCGTCCGCACCCGTGACGTCTTCGCGGCCGTCGAGGCGTGCGCGGCGGCCGGGCTCCCGGCGGTGAGCATGACCTACTGGAACCTCGTGGACCGCTATGGCGTGGCGGCTTTCGCCCGCGACTTCGCCAACGCCGGCGGTGCGGGCCTCATCACCCCCGACCTGACCCCCGACGAGGCGTCCGAGTGGATGGCGGCCTCCGATGCCCACGGCCTCGACCGCATCTTCCTGGTGTCGCCGTCCTCGACGGACGAGCGGATCGTCGCCACGACCGCCGCCTGCCGCGGCTGGGTGTATGCGACGGCGGTCATGGGGGTGACCGGCACCCGGGCGCACACGTCCAGCCAGGCTCCCGAACTCGTCGGGCGCATCCGGGCGCTCGCGCCGGACACCCTGGTGGGCGTCGGGCTGGGCGTCAGCAATGGGGCGCAGGCTGCTGAGGTGGGCGCGTTCGCGGACGCCGTGATCGTCGGCTCCGCGCTGGTCAGGACCCTGACCGCGGCCGAGGACGCCGGCACGCCCGAGGACCTGAGCGCCCTGCGGGGTGTCGTCGCGGAGCTGGCTGCAGGCGTCCGTACCGGGAGGAACTCATGAACCCCTTGTCGATCCCGAGTCCCTCGGTGAGCAGCTTCCAGCTCGGCCCGATCACGATCCACATCTACGCGTTGTGCCTCATCGCGGGCATGTTCGTGGCCTACTGGGTGTCTTCGCGGCGCTGGGTGGCGCGGGGCGGGCGCGTCGAGACCGTCCAGGAAATCGTGCTGTGGGCGATCCCCTTGGGCATCGTCGGGGCGCGCGCCTACCACGTGGTGACGCACTGGGGCGACTACTTCGGTCCCGGCAACCTGAACCCCTTCGCCATCTGGGAGGGCGGCAACGCGATCTTCGGCTCGCTCATCGGAGGTGCGGTGGGCGCGTGGATCGCCGCCCGCCGCATGAACGCGCGCTTCGACTCGTACGCGGACGCCCTGGCCCCGGGTCTGCTGCTCGCCCAGGCCGTCGGCCGGCTCGGCAACTGGTTCAACCAAGAGCTGTTCGGGGGGCCCGACGACAGCCCGCTGGGGCTCCAGATCGATCCGGCGCACCGCCCGCCCCAGTACGCGGACGTGCCCACGTTCCAGCCGACGTTCCTCTACGAGATGGTCTGGAACCTCGCGGGCGTCGGACTGCTGCTGTGGCTCGATCGGCGCTTCAAGCTCGGCTACGGCAAGCTGTTCACCCTCTACATGGTGGTCTACGGCACGGGCCGGTTCTTCATTGAGGCGATCCGCACCGACTTCAGCTACTGGATCGGCCCCTTCAAGACCAACCAGCTGGTGGCCCTGGTGTTCGCCGTCGCGGGGGCGCTCGGATTCCTCCTGCTCCAGAAGTTCCGTCCCGGGCGGGAACCCTGGGTCGAGAAGCCCGGCGTGGCCGAGGAGGCGGCGGAGCGTCCCTGAGGACCGGGAACCGGGGCGTCCGGGCCTGACTGCCCGAAGGGGGCTGCCCATCGGCGTCCCCAGGTGCCACATCCGGCAGTCCCTTTCGGGCAGTCGGGGCGGGGGAGTCGCCGCGTGGGCGTCCGGGCGCGGACGTAACACGGACGTAACGCGAATGCCCCTATGATTC
>CAYZXQ010000001.1:62707-116318 GCA_964482465.1 uncultured Nigerium sp.
GTGGGCGTCCGGGCGCGGACGTAACACGGACGTAACGCGAATGCCCCTATGATTCCCCCGCACCATGCGGTGTGGCCAGGAAGGGTCGTCTGCGGACGGGTCTGCCACAGAGCCCGCTGGACGAAGGAGAAACAAATGAACACGATCGAAGCTCCCCGGCGCCCGGCCGAGGGCCTCTATCATCCCGACCACGAGCACGACGCGTGCGGTGTGGCCTTCGTGGCCCACCTGTCCGGCGTGCCGAGCCACGAAATCGTGGCCCAGGGCGTCACCGCCTTGGAGAACTTGGAGCACCGCGGCGCCACCGGCGTCGACGAGGCGGCTGGCGACGGTGCCGGCATCCTGCTCCAGATCCCCGACCGGTTGTTCCGCGAGACCGTGGGCTTCGAACTGCCCCACGTCGGCGCATACGCGGTGGGCATGGCCTTCCTGCCGCAGGAGATGGTCGCCCGCGCGACGGCGAAGCGGACCATCGAGTACATCGCCATCGAGGAGGGCGTCCGCGTGCTCGGCTGGCGGACCGTCCCGACATCGGCCGACACGCTCAGCCCCATCACGGTCGCGGCCATGCCCTATCTGGAGCAGCTCTTCGTGACCGCCGGGACCGCCACCGGCATCGACCTGGACCGCGCCGTGTTCCCGCTGCGGCAGCGGGCCCGAAACGAGGCCGGGGTCTACTTCGCGTCGCTGAGCGCCCGGACCACCGTCTACAAGGGCATGCTCACCACCGCGCAGCTGTCCGAGGTGTTCGCCGACCTCCGCGACGAACGCACCGAGAGCGCGCTGGCGCTGGTACACAGCCGCTTCTCCACGAACACGTTCCCGAGCTGGGAGCTGGCGCACCCGTTCCGGCTGCTCGCCCACAACGGTGAGATCAACACCGTCAAGGGCAACCGCAACTGGATGCGTGCCCGCGAGGCGCTCTTGGCCACGGACAAGATCCCGGGCGACCTGGAGCGCTGCTTCCCGATCTGCACCCCGGGGGCGTCCGACTCGGCGTCCTTCGACGAGGTGCTCGAGCTGCTGCATCTGGGCGGGCGGTCGCTGCCGCACGCGGTGCTCATGATGATCCCGGAGGCGTGGCAGAACAACGACGAGATGCCGGACGAACGCCGCGCCTTCTACTCGTTCCACAGCGCGGTGATGGAGCCCTGGGACGGGCCGGCGTCCGTCACCTTCGCCGACGGCACCCAGATCGGCGCGGTCCTGGACCGCAACGGGCTGCGCCCCGGACGCTACTGGGTCACCGACGACGGGCTCGTGGTGTTCGCGTCGGAGGCGGGCGTCCTCGACATCCCGGCCTCCAGGATCGTCCGCAAGGGGCGCATGCAGCCCGGCCGGATGCTCCTGGTCGACCTGGAGCGCCACCGGCTCATCGACGACGACGAGATCAAGGCTGCGCTGGCGTCCGAACACCCCTACGCCGACTGGCTGGCGTCCGGGACCGTCAAGCTGGCCGACCTGCCCGAGCGGCAGCACGTGGTCCACTCGACGGCGTCGGTCACCCGGCGTCAGGAGGTGTTCGGGTTCACCCAGGAGGAGCTCAAGCTCGTCGTTGCGCCGATGGCGCAGACGGGTGCCGAGCCCATCGGCTCGATGGGCAACGACGCGCCGCTGGCCGCGTTGACCGACCGGCCGCGCCTCCTGTTCGACTACTTCACCCAGTTGTTCGCCCAGGTCACGAACCCGCCGCTGGACGCCATCCGCGAGGAACTGGTCACCTCGCTGGCCAGCAGCGTCGGCCCCGAGGCGAACCTGCTGACCCCCGGACCCGACTCCTGCCGGCAGATCGTCATCGAGTACCCGATCCTCGACAGCGACCAGTTGGCCAAGCTCGTCCGGATCAACCGCGACGGGTCGATGCCGCAGTTCCAGCCCTATGTCGTGCGCGGGCTCTACGACATCGTGGGAGGCGCCCCCGAGTTGGAGCGGCGCCTCGATACCATCTGCGCCGAGGTCAGCGACGCGATCCAGCGCGGCTGCCGCGTCATCATCCTGTCCGACCGCCACAGCAACGTGGACCAGGCGCCCATCCCGTCGCTGCTGCTGACGGCGGCCGTCCACCACCACCTCGTCCGCGAGAAGACCCGCACGCAGGTGGGGCTCATCGTGGAGGCGGGCGACGTCCGCGAGGTGCACCACGTCGCGTTGCTGGTCGGCTACGGCGCGGCGGCGGTCAACCCCTACCTCGTCTTCGAGTCGGCCGAGGATCTCGCCCGCCGCGAGACCTATGTCACCGTCGACCCCGAGAAGGCCGTCCGGAACGTGCGCAAGGCGCTCGGCAAGGGCGTGCTGAAGGTCATGAGCAAGATGGGCGTCTCGACGATCCAGAGCTACACCGGCGCGCAGATCTTCGAGGCGCTCGGGTTGTCCGAGGAGTTCGTGGACCGCTACTTCACCGGCACCACCACGCGCATCGGCGGCATCGGCCTGGCCGAGATCGCCGAGGGCATCCGGGCGCGCCACGACCTGGGCTACCCCGTGGACCGCCGCACCAACGCGCACCGCACCTTGTGGTCGGGTGGAGAGTACAAGTGGCGCCGCGAGGGGCCGCCGCACCTGTTCGACCCCGAAACCGTGTTCCGGCTGCAGCACTCCACCCGCGAGAAGCGCTACGACATCTTCAAGCAGTACACGGCACGGGTGAACGACCAGTCCGAGCGGCTCATGACCCTGCGCGGGCTCATGGAGTTCGCCTCCGACCGCAGGCCCGTCCCGCTGGACGAGGTCGAACCCGTCTCGGAGATCGTCAAGCGGTTCTCGACCGGTGCGATGAGCTACGGCTCGATCAGCCGCGAGGCCCACGAGACGCTGGCCATCGCCATGAACCGGCTCGGCGCCAAGTCGAACACCGGCGAGGGCGGCGAGGACCGCGACCGCCTCTACGACCCCGAGCGCCGCTCGGCGATCAAGCAGGTGGCCTCGGGACGCTTCGGGGTGACCAGCGACTACCTCACCAACGCCGACGACATCCAGATCAAGATGGCCCAGGGCGCCAAGCCCGGCGAGGGCGGCCAGTTGCCCGGCCAGAAGGTGTACCCCTGGGTCGCGGCGACCCGCCACTCGACCCCCGGCGTGGGCCTCATCAGCCCCCCGCCGCACCACGACATCTACAGCATCGAGGATCTCAAGCAGCTCATCCACGACCTGAAGTGCGCCAACCCCGTCGCCCGCATCCACGTGAAGCTGGTGGCCGAGGTGGGCGTCGGGACCGTCGCCGCGGGCGTCAGCAAGGCCAAGGCCGACGTGGTGCTCATCTCGGGCCACGACGGCGGCACCGGCGCGGCACCGCTCACGTCGATCAAGCACGCGGGAGGCCCCTGGGAGCTCGGCCTGGCCGAGACCCAGCAGACGCTGCTGGTGAACGGGCTGCGCGACCGGATCGTCGTCCAGGTCGACGGCCAGCTCAAAACCGGCCGCGATGTCGTGATCGGCGCGCTGCTCGGCGCCGAGGAGTTCGGCTTCGCCACGGCACCGCTGGTGGTGTCCGGCTGCGTGATGATGCGGGTCTGCCACCTCGACACCTGTCCGGTGGGCGTCGCGACGCAGAACCCGGAACTCCGTGCCAAGTACGCCGGGCACGCCGACTTCGTCGTGAACTTCTTCGAGTTCATCGCCGAGGAGGTCCGCGAGATCCTTGCCGAGCTCGGCTTCCGCAGCATCGCCGAGGCCGTCGGGCATGTCGAGGCGCTCAAGGTCGGCCGGGTGTTGGAGCACTACGGACGCCTCGGGCTCGACCTGGCGCCGATCCTGCACCGGGTCCAGGTGCCCGAGGGCACCCCCCTGCACAGCACGGTCACCCAGGACCACGGCCTGGACGCCAAGCTCGATGTCGAGCTGGTCGAGCGCGCGCGTCCGGCCCTGGAGCGCGGCGAGAAGGTGGCGTTCGCCCTCGGCGTCCGCAACGTCGACCGGACCGTCGGCACGATCCTCGGCCACCACGTCACCAAGGCGACGCGCGGCGAAGGCCTGCCCGACGACACCATCGAGATCGCCTTCACGGGCACGGCGGGGCAGAGCTTCGGCGCGTTCCTGCCGCGCGGCGTCACGATGCGCCTGATCGGCGACACCAACGACTACTTCGGCAAGGGGCTCTCGGGCGGGCGGCTGGTCGTCCGGCCCAGCGAGGACGCCTCGTTCGTGGCCGAAGAACAGATCATCGCCGGCAACGTCATCGCCTACGGCGCGACATCGGGTGAGCTGTTCATCCGGGGCCAGGTGGGTGAGCGGTTCTGCGTCCGCAACTCCGGCGCGACGGCGGTCGTCGAGGGTGTGGGCGACCATGCCTGCGAGTACATGACCGGCGGCGAGGCGCTCATCATCGGTCCGACGGGCCGCAACGTGGGCGCGGGCATGTCGGGCGGTGTCGCGTGGGTGCTCGACCTGAACACCGCGCGGGTGAACACCGAGCTGGTGGACGCCGTGGCCCTCACCGAACCGGACGTGGCGCGCGTCCGGGAACTGCTGGCCAAGCACGTCGCCGAGACGGACTCGCCGGTGGCGCAGCGCCTGCTGGACGCGGGTCCGGACGCCGTGGCTCAGCGTTTCACCAAGCTGCTGCCGCGCGACTATGCCCGCGTGCTCGCCGCGCGTGCGGACGCCGAGGCCGCCGGCCTGTCGGAGGAAGAGACCGTTGCGAAGATGATGGAGGCGACCCATGGCTGATCCCAAGGGCTTCATGACCACCGCCCGCCAGGTCGCGACGCGGCGTCCGGCCGACGAGCGGGTCGGCGACTGGGACGAGGTGTACCCCGGCTCGCCGGGGCGCGCCGTCCTGCCGATCATCAAGAAGCAGGCGGGCCGCTGCATGGACTGCGGCATCCCGTTCTGCCACTCGGGCTGCCCGCTGGGCAACCTGATCCCGGAGTGGAACGACCTCATCTACCGCGACCACTGGCGGCAGGCGACCGACCGGCTGCACGCGACCAACAACTTCCCGGAGTTCACCGGGCGGCTGTGCCCGGCCCCATGCGAGACCGCGTGCGTAGTGGGCATCAACCGCGAGGCGGTGACGATCAAGAACGTCGAGGTCGCCATCGCCGACAAGGCCTGGGACGACCGCCGGGTGGTCGCCATGGTGCCCGAATGGCACACGAACAAGACCGTCGCCGTCGTCGGTTCGGGCCCCGCGGGGCTCGCGGCCGCGCAGCAACTGACGCGGGCCGGCCACACCGTGGTCGTGTACGAGCGCGCCAGCGACATCGGCGGGCTGCTTCGCTTCGGGATTCCCGAGTTCAAGATGGAGAAGAAGGTCCTCAACCGGCGGCTGCGCCAGATGCGCCAGGAGGGCACCGTCTTCAAGCCCAACACGAGCATCGGCCGCGACATCTCCGGCGGCGACCTGCTGGAGCGCTTCGACGCCGTCGTGCTCGCCATCGGCTCGACGGTCCCGCGCGACCTGCCGGCGCCCGGGCGGGACCTGGCGGGCATCCACCAGGCGATGGAATTCCTGCCGCAGGCCAACCGGGTCGCGGTGGGGCAGGAGGTTCCCGACCAGATCCTCGCGACCGGCAAGCATGTCGTCGTCATCGGCGGCGGCGACACCGGCAGCGACTGCATCGGGACGTCCCTGCGGCAGGGGGCGGCGTCCGTCACCCAGTTGGAGATCATGCCGATGCCGCCCGCGGACCGGCCCAAGAACCAGCCGTGGCCGACCTACCCGATGTTCTTCCGGGTCAGCACCTCCCACGAGGAGGGCCAGGTCGAGCGGGTGTTCTCGGCGTCCACCGCCGAGTTCGTCGGCACGGACGGCCGTGTCACCGGCCTGCGGCTGCACGAGGTGGCGATGGTCGCCGGGCGCTTCGAGGCGGTCCCCGGGACGGAGCGGGAGATCCCGGCCGACCTGGTGCTGCTGGCGATGGGCTTCGTGGGTCCGGAGCGGACGGGCGTCGTGGAGCAACTGGGGCTGGCCCTGGACGAGCGCGGCAACATCGCCCGCGACGAGAACTTCGCGACCAACGTGCCCGGGGTGTTCGTCGCCGGGGACGCCGGACGCGGCCAGTCGCTCATCGTGTGGGCCATCGCCGAGGGTCGTTCCGCCGCACACGGCGTGGACGCCTACCTCCAGGGCTCGTCCCTGCTGCCCAGGCCGATCCGTCCGACCGACCGCCCCCTGGTGGTCTGAGGCCGGTCCCGCCCGTAGGGTGGGGTGGCATGACGAACGCAGCGACGCCCGTGGCCGTGGCGGTGGTCGGCGCCGGACCGTCGGGGCTGTTCGCCGCGCAGGCCCTGCTCGCGGCGGATCCGGAGGTCCGCGTCGACGTGTTCGACCGGCTCCCGACGCCCTATGGGCTCGTCCGCTACGGCGTCGCGCCCGATCACGCGAGCATGAAGGCGGTGGTCCGGGTCTTCGACACCGTGCTCGCCGACCCGCGGGTCACGTTCTACGGGCTGGTCGAGCTCGGCCGGGACGTGGCCGCGCCCGAACTCGTGGCCGCCTACGACGCGGTCGTATATGCCACCGGCGCCACCGACGACACCCGCCTGGGCATCCCCGGCGAGGCGCTGTCGGGCAGCGGGTCGGCCCGGCAGTTCGTCGCGTGGTACTCCGGGCATCCGGACGCCGACACCGTCGACCTGCGCGGCGTCGGCGAGGTCGTGACGTTCGGCGTGGGTAACGTGGCGGCCGATGTCGCGCGGATCCTTCTGCGGGACCGCGCCGCCCTGAGCGCCACGGACATGCCCGAGGCGGTGCTGGCCGAGCTGCGCGCCGCCGAGGTGGCCGACGTCTGGGTGATCGGACGCCGCGGCCCCGAGCACGCCGCCTTCACGACGCCGGAGCTCCGCGAGCTGCTGAGCCTCGACGGCGTCCAACCGGTGGTGAACCCCGCCGACCTGCCCGACGGCGAGGACCCCGGGTGGGACCGGCGGACGCGGGGCAACGTAGAGGCGCTCCGGGCGGCGTCGGAGCGGGTCGTCCCCGCGCCCCGGGCCCGGCTGCATCTGCGGTTCTGGACGCGGCCGGTGGAGTACCTGGGTGCCGAGCGGCTGGCGGGCGTCCGCGTCGAGCGGACAGCCCCGGACGCCGACGGCCGCCTGGTCGGGACGGGCGAGACCGCGGTCATCGGCGCCCAGCTCGCGCTGCGCGCCATCGGGTACCGGGCCAAGCCGCTGCCGGGCGTCCCGTTCGACGCCGCGCGGGGGGTGGTCGCGAACGTCGAGGGTCGGGTGACGGACGCCGACGCGACGCCGCGTCCGGGGGAGTACGTCACGGGGTGGCTCAAGCGCGGTCCGGTCGGGGTGATCGGGTCGAACAAGTCCGACGCGGCCGAGACGGTCCGCCACCTGATGGCCGACCTCGCCGCGTCCCCGGCGCGGCCCACCCGCCCGGGGCTGGGCGAGCTGCTGGCGAGCCGCGGCGTCCGGCCCTCGACCTATGCCGACTGGCAGCGGATCGACGCCGCCGAGCAGGCCCTGGGCGCGTCCCGCGCCCGCGCCCGGACCAAGGTCGAGACCTGGGAGGGGCTCACCGGCCTCGTGGACCGCTGACCCCGGGCCTCAGGCCTGCGTGTCGAAGCGCAGCAGCGTGGACTTGCCGAAGAGCGACTCGGCCAGGTCGACGGCCAGCCGCGCGGTGGCGTTGCGGACGTCCCGGGCGGGGTTGATCTCGACCAGATCCAGGGAACCGAGGCGTCCGGTGTCGGCGATCATCTCCATGACGAGCTGGACCTCGCGGTAGGTGGGGCCGCCGATGACGGGCGTCCCGACGCCGGGGGCGTGGTCGGGGTCCACGAAGTCGAGGTCGAGGCTCAGATGCACGTGGGTGTTCTCGTCGACCCCGGCCAGCGCCCGGACCATCGTCCGCCGCATGCCCACCTCGTCGATCAGGCGCATGTCGTAGACCTCGATGCCCGCCTCGTGCAGGAACCGCTTCTCACCGGCGTCCACGCTGCGGAGCCCGACCTGCCGGATGTCCTCGGGGTCGACGGCGGGCGTCCGGGACGCGAGGTGGGTGAGCTCGCGCGGTCCGTAGCCGGCCAGGCACGCCACCGGCATCCCGTGGATGTTGCCGCTCGGGGTGAGCTCCGCGGTGTTGAAGTCGGCATGCGCGTCGACCCAGATCACCCGCAGCTTCTGGCCGACGGCGCGGCAGTGGTCGGCGACGGCACCGATGGATCCGATGGCGAGGCTGTGATCCCCGCCGAGGAGGATCGGGATGCGCCCGTCCGCGAGCTCGGCCGCCACGGCGTCCCGGACCAGCACGTTCCACGCCGCCACCTCGGCCAGGTGTCGGTAGCCGCCGACCGGGGGTAGCTCCGGGTTGTCGGGGCCGAGCAGGTCGCCGGTGTCGCGCACGTCGCAGCCGAACGACGTGAGCCGGTCGCCGATGTTCGCCACCCGGAGCGCGCCCGGCCCCAGCCGACAGCCGATCATGGAGGCGCCGACGTCGGTCGGGGCGCCGATGAGCGAGACCTGCATGTCGATTCCTCCTTCGCCGTGGACCGCCGACGGCGTTCCTCGCCCGGCGATGCTAGCCGACGCGGTGCCGATTGCGGACGCCGCGGGCTCGCGTCGGTTCGCGGGGTGCGTCGATCCGCGGAGTGTCGGCCGGGCGGGTTAGGGTGTGTGCTCCGGGAGGTTGATCTACGCGACATGGCTGACGAGTTCGTACACCTGCACTGCCACTCCGAGTTCTCGATGCTCGACGGGGCGGCACGGCTGAAGTCCCTGGCGAAGGGCGCCGAGGAGATGGGCATGCGTGCCCTGGCGATCACCGACCACGGCAACCTGTTCGGCGCGTACGAGTGGTACAAGACGGCCAAGAACACCTCGGTGAAGCCGATCATCGGCCTGGAGGCCTACCTGACCCCCAAGACGCACCGCAGCGAGCGCAAAAGGGTCCAGTTCGGGGACGGGACCGGGGACGACGTGGCGTCCAAGGGCGCCTACACCCACATGACGATGTGGGCGACCGGCCCCGAGGGCATGCACAACCTCTTCCGGCTCAGCTCGCTGAGCTCGCTGGAGGGCTTCTTCTACAAGCCGCGGGCCGACCGGGAGCTGCTGCGGCGGTACGCGCCGGGGCTCATCGCCACGACGGGTTGCCCCTCGGGCGAGGTGCAGACCTACCTTCGGCTCGGGCAGTACCAGCAGGCGCTGGAGTCGGCGGCGGAGTTCCGCGACATTTTCGGAGCCGAGAACTTCTACGTCGAGCTCATGGATCACGGCCTCGAGATCGAGAACCGCGTGCGCTCCGATCTGCTGCGGATCGCCAAGGATCTCGCGCTGCCCCTGGTCGCGAGCAACGACCTGCACTACGTGCACGCCTCGGACGCCGCCGACCACGACACCCTCCTGTGCGTGTCGGCGGGAGCCAACAAGGACACCCCCAACCGGTTCAAGTTCGACGGCGACGGCTACTACCTCAAGTCGCCGGCCGAGATGCGCGCCCTGTTCAGCAACCTGCCCGAGGCCTGCGACAACACGCTGGCCATCGCGGAGCGCTGCGAGACGCACTTCGACGAGGGCAGCGGCACCTACATGCCCGACTTCCCGACCCCGCCGGGGGAGACGGAAGAGTCGTGGTTCGTCCACGAGGTGGAGCGGGGGCTGCGCGAGCGGTTCCCTGGCGGGGTGCCCGAGTACGCGACCAAGCA
The DNA here is from genome assembly GCA_964482465.1 of uncultured Nigerium sp. Classification (GTDB taxonomy): domain Bacteria; phylum Actinomycetota; class Actinomycetes; order Propionibacteriales; family Propionibacteriaceae; genus Propioniciclava. The sequence goes on from CAYZXQ010000001.1 coordinate 72,304, forward strand.
GGCGGCGTACGAGATCGAGGTCATCTTGGGCAAGGGGTACGCCGGCTACTTCCTCGTCGTGGCCGACTTCATCAACTGGGCCAAGAACAACGGGATCCGGGTGGGTCCCGGGCGAGGGTCCGGCGCCGGCAGCATGTGCGCCTACGCGATGCGGATCACCGACCTCGACCCGGTGCCGCACGGGCTGATCTTCGAGCGGTTCCTCAACCCCGAGCGTCCGTCCATGCCCGACTTCGACGTCGACTTCGACGAGCGCCGCCGTGGTGAGGTGATCCGGTATGTCACCGACAAGTACGGCGACGACCGGGTCTGCCAGATCGTCACCTACGGCACCATCAAGGCCAAGCAGGCGATCAAGGACGCCGGGCGCGTGCTGGGCAAGCCGTTCTCGCTGGGGGAGAAGATCACCAAGGCCTACACCCCGCCGGTGATGGGCAAGGACGTCCCGATCGCCGAGGTGTTCAACCCGCAGCATCACCGGTATGGCGAGGGTACGGAGTTCCGGGAGCTGTACGAGGCCGATCCGGAGGTGCGCGAGGTCGTCGACACCGCCCGCGGCATCGAGGGGCTGAAGCGGCAGTGGGGCGTCCACGCCGCCGGCGTCATCATGTCGAGCGTCCCGCTCATGGACGTCATCCCCGTGATGAAGCGCGAGCAGGACGGGCAGATCATCACCCAGTTCGACTACCCGAGCTGCGAGGCGCTCGGCCTGGTCAAGATGGACTTCCTGGGGCTGCGCAACCTGACGATCCTCGACGACGCCGTGCGTCATGTGGCCCGCAACCGGGGCGTCGAGTTGGATCTCGATGTCCTCAGTCAGGAGATGACGGACAAGGCGAGCTACGACCTGCTGGCCTCCGGGGAGACCCTCGGCATCTTCCAGCTCGACGGCGGCGGCATGCGGTCGCTGCTGCGCCTGATGCAGCCCGACAACTTCGAGGACATCTCTGCGGCGCTGGCGCTGTACCGTCCGGGGCCGATGGGCGCCGACTCGCACACCAACTACGCGCTCCGCAAGAACGGACGCCAGCCCATCGAGCCGATCCACCCCGAGCTGGCGGAGTCCCTGGCCGACATCCTGGACACCACCTACGGCCTGATCGTCTACCAGGAGCAGGTGCAGCAGATCGCCCAGCGGGTGGCGGGCTACAGCCTGGGCAAGGCCGACCTGCTCCGGCGGGCGATGGGCAAGAAGAAGAAGGAGGTGCTGGACGCCGAGTTCGTCCCCTTCAGCGAGGGCATGCGGGCGAACGGCTACAGCCAGGGCGCGATCAAGGCGCTGTGGGACATCCTCGTGCCCTTCTCCGACTACGCGTTCAACAAGGCCCACACCGCGGCCTACGGCGTGGTGTCCTACTGGACGGCCTATCTCAAGGCCAACTACCCGGCCGAGTACATGGCCGCCCTGCTGGAGTCGGTCAAGGGCGACAAGGACAAGACCGCCATCTACCTCGGCGAGTGCCGCCGGATGGGGATCCGAGTGCTGCCGCCGTCGGTGAACGAGTCCGAGGGCATGTTCACCCCCGTCGGCGAGGACATCCGCTACGGGCTGGGGGCGATCCGCAATGTCGGCAACAACGTGGTGGCCGGCATCGTCGAGGGCCGGGAGACGCACGGCCACGCGCGCGACTTCAACGCCTTCCTCGACCATGTGCCCGCCGTGGTGTGCAACAAGCGCGTCATCGAGTCGCTCATCAAGGCCGGCGCGTTCGACGGGATGGGTCACACCCGGCGCGGGCTCATGGAGTGCTTCGAGCAGAAGGTCGACGAGGTGATCGACCTCAAGCGCAACGCGGCCAACGGTCAGGACGACCTGTTCGCCGACTTCTTCGGCGACGACGGCGGGAGCGGGGCGCTGGCGTCCGCGCCCGTCCCGGAGTTGCCGGAGTGGGAGAAGCCGACCCGGCTGGCGTTCGAGCGCGAGATGCTGGGGCTCTACGTTTCCGACCACCCGCTGCAAGGCCTGGAGCACGTGCTGGCGGCCAACCGCGACCTGGGGATCGCGGCGCTGGTGGCCGACGACGGTCCGCGCGACGGCATCGTCACGGTGTGCGGCATGATCACGCAGGTCCAGCGCAAGCAGACCAAGGACGGCAAGTTCTGGGCGATCCTCACCATCGAAGACCTGGACGCCTCGATCGAGGTCCTGGCGTTCCCCAACTCCTACGGGCCGGTGGCGCTGTCGCTGGCGACCGACGTGGTCGTCCGCATCAAGGGACGCCTGCGCGAGAAGGACGAGTCCGTCGAACTGAACGCCTCCGAGATCTCCTTCCCCGACGTGAACGCCGGCTCCGAGACCGGTCCGGTGACCATCGCCCTGCCCACCGCGCGCTGCACGGCCGCGGTCGTGGCGGAGCTTAAGACCGTGCTGGGCCACCATCCGGGGGTGGCGGAGGTCCGCGTCCGGTTGGTGAGTCCCGGCCACGCCAGCGTCTGGAAACTCGACGACCGGCTGCGCGTGCAGCCCTCGCCGTCGCTGTGGGCCGACCTGAAGGCGTTGCTCGGGCCGTCCTGCGTCGGCGCGCCGTGAGGGGGCGCGCCGGTAGAGTTCCCGCATGACGATGCAGCGGTGGGCGAGCCGGATGGGGATTCTCATGGTCCTCTCCCTGGCGCTGGGCGCCCTAGCCGCGGTGGTCTGGGTGAACCTCGTGCCGCTGCCCTCCTATGTCGTGCGGACCGACGGCCACGCCACCATCGACGAGCGCGGGCTGGGCAGCCTCGCGGCGTCCGACGCCACGTTCGCGGTGCTGGGCCTGGCCTGCGGCCTCCTGCTGGGCGTGGCCGCGTGGGTGTGGTTCAAACGCCTCGGCTGGCCGGTCGCGGTGTTCGCCGCCGGGGCGGCGAGCCTCGCGGGCCTGACGTGCTGGTGGCTGGGCACGCTGGTCGGTCCCGGACCGTTCGCGCACCGCATCGCCCAGGCGGAGGCGGGGGACCTCGTCCCCGTGGGGCTGGTGCTGCGGGCGCCGTCTGCGTTGGCCGTGTGGTCGTTCGCGGCGGTGGCGGTCCCGATGTTCGCGGCCTCGCTCGGCAGCGAGGGTCGGCCGGCGCCTCGACCCGGGCGCCAGCGCCGCGTGCCGTCCCCCTCCCCGGAGTCGGTTGCCTCCCCCGAAGAGCGACAGGAGAACGCGTCCCATGCGTGAGGTCGAACACAAATACACCGCGGACGCACCCGTCGACCCGACGTTCGCTCCGCTGGAGCCGGCAGGGGAGTCCACGGTCTTCACCCTCGTCGCGACCTACTTCGACACCCCCGCCCGCGAGCTCGCCGCCGCGGGCTGCTCGTTGCGGCGCCGGGGCGGCGGCGACGATTCCGGATGGCACCTGAAGTGCCCCAGCGACGAGGACTCCCGCCTGGAGTTGCAGTTCCCCGACAGCCCGCGCGTGCCCGCCGAACTCCGCGCCTTGGTGACCGAGCAGTTCGGGCGCGTCCCGCTGGTCCCGGTGGCGAGGATCGAGACGCGGCGCACCCAGCACGCGCTGGCCGAGGACGGCGTCGAGGTGGCCCTCGCGGCCAGCGACGAGGTGACTGCGACCGTGGCCGGCGAGACGACCACGTGGTGGGAGCTCGAACTCGAGCTGCTTCCCGACGCGGACCGGCACTCCTTCGCCGAGGTGGAGCCGGGGCTGTTCGCCGTCGGCCTCAGCCGCGCCCGCCACCGCTCCAAGGTGAGCCGCGCCCTGGCCGACAGCCCGCCGTTCGTGTCCCCGAGCGATCCGGACGCCCCGGCCGCGGATGTCCTGGTGGCGGCTTTCGGTCGGCACGTGGGGATGCTGCAGGCAATGGAGGCCCCCGTGACCGAGGACGCCCCCGACGCCGTCCACAAGGCCCGCGTGGCCACGCGCCGGCTGCGCTCGCTGCTGCGCGCCTACGAGCCGCTCCTCGACACCGCACGCACCCGGCCCCTGCGGGCCGAGCTGGCGTGGCTCGGCGAGGCGCTCGGGGCTCCCCGCGACGCCGAGGTCTTGCGGGAGGAGTTCGGCGACCTGCTGGCCGAACTGGGGCCGGAGACCGTGGAGGGTCCCGTCGCCCGCCGCCTGCTGGGACACCTGTCCGAGCGGCACCGGGTCGCCCACGCCGCCCTGGTGGAGCAGATGGACACCCCGCGCTACGTCGCCTTGACCGAGGCGCTCGTGGCCCTGCTGGTCGACCCGCCCGTCCTCCCCGAGGCCCAGGCACCCGCCCGCGACGTGCTTCCCGCCCTGGTGTCGGTCGCGGTGGCGCGCGTGGCGCGGCTGCGGGCCAAGGCCGAGCGGCGCCCGGACGTGCTGGAGCGTTGGCACGACGTGCGCAAGGGCGCGAAGGCCGTCCGCTACGCCCTGGAGGCCCTGACGGGCGCCTTCGCCGACGCCAAGCCGCACGTGAAGGCGTGGACGGAGGTCACCGAGTCCTTCGGGACGCTCCAGGACGCCGTCGTGGCGCGCGAGTTGCTGAGCGAGGTGGAGCGGGTGGCCAGCGCTGCGGGCGAGTCCGCCCGGTCCTACGAGGTGCTGCTCGACGTCGAGGACGACCGCCGCGACGCCGCGCTGTTGGCCGGCCGGGCCGCGCTCGCGGACGCCGAGGCGGCCTGGGCGGCGCGCTGAGTCAGCGGCCGATCGCGGCGAAGGTGGCGCCCACGAGGGCCGCGAGGTCGGTGGGGGACAGCTCCACCTGAAGCCCGCGGCGTCCGGCCGAGCAGTAGATCGTCGGGAACGAGGTGGCGCTGGCGTCGATCACGGTCGGCAGGGGGTTCTTCTGACCGAGGGGCGAGATGCCGCCGACGAGATAGCCGCTGGAGCGCTCGGCGACCTTGGGGTCGGCCAGGTCCACCTTCTTGACGCCGAGCGCCGTCGCCATGGCCTTGAGGTCGAGCGTCCCGGCGACCGGGACGACGCCGACCGCGAGGGTGGGCCGCGCGCCGGGCGTCGAATCCACCACGAGCGTCTTGAACACGCGGGCCGGATCCAGTCCGAGCACCGCGACGGTCTCGGCGCCGAAGTGGGTCTCCTGCTGGTCGTGCGCGTAGGGGTGGAGCGTGAACGCGACGCCCGCGGCGGCCAGCGCGTCGGTGGCGGGGGTGCCCCGGACGCACGTTGCTTCTTGGCCATGGTCCCTCCCGGGGTCGAGTGGCGTCCTGTGGGGACCATTGTCGCGCCAACGGCAGGAACGCCGCCGCGTCCAGCGACCCTCCCGGACCGTCGCGTCCCTCCCCGCAACTCCACACCCTCCCGCACGACGGCAGGGTCGCGCGCGTGGGGAGGGAAGCCGCCGAAGCGGGAGGCGGACGCCGCGGCGTCCACAGGCGCGGGGCGGGGAGCCTCGGCGAGGAGGGGAGCCGGCATCCCTGAAGGCGGCCTCCGGGGGCGTCGGGACAGGGAACGGACCTACCGCAGCATCGTCACGAGCTGGACCACCACCGGCGCGACCACCAGGGCCGGCAGCAGGTCCCCCACGGGGAGGGGCTTGAGCTTGAGCAACCGGATACCCAACCCCAGGAGGATCACCCCGCCGGTCGCCGTGAGGGCGTCGATGTGGGCCGCGGGGAGGAAGGTGCCCAGGAGCGCCCCCACCACGGTGAGCGAGCCCTGGTAGATGCCCACGGGGATCGCCGCGAACATCACCCCGATGCCGAGGGTCGAGGCGAACGCCATGGACGCGAAGCCGTCGAGGGTGGACTTGACGAGCAACTGGTCGGCGCCGCGTCCGAGCCCGTCCGAGAGCGACCCCAGGATCGCCAGCGGGCCGACGCAGAACAGCAGGGTCGCGGTCACGAAACCGTCCACGAAGTCCGAGGAGTCGTCCTCGCCCGCGAAGCGCCGCCGCACCCACTCGCCCCCGGCCTCCAGGCGGTCCTCGATCCGCAAACCCGAGCCGACCAGGGCTCCCACCAGCAGCGATCCGAGCACGATGAGCAGCGGCGCGCCGGAACCCACGGCGTCCGCGAGCGCGCCCGACGCGACGGACGCCGTGGACAGCCCGCCGATGAGCAGCGTCACCAGCCCCAGGACCGAGGTCACGGTCTCGCGGGTGCGCTCCGGGATGCGGTGGCCCAGCAGGAGCCCGGCCAGCGAGCCCACCACGACCGTGACCACGTTGACGACCGTGCCGAGACCGATGAACACGCCCCCATACAATCATCGGGTGGAGTTGCGCAGGATCGACGTCCGTCCCTTGTCGGGGGCCGCTGAGGGCACGCGGCCCGACTATCGCGCGGTGATCCCGCGCGCGGCGTTCGACGTCGAGCATGCGGTCGCCGTCGTGGAGCCGATCATCCAAGCGGTGCGCCAGCGCGGCGAGGCTGCCCTGGCGGAGTTCGCCGAGCGCTTCGACCGGATCGTGCCGCCGTCCTTCCGGGTCCCCGCCGACGTCCTGGCCCGCTGCGAGCGGGAGCTGGACGCCGACGTGCGGGCCGCGTTCGTCGAGGCCATCCGCCGCCGCCGGATCGTCGCCGAGCTGGAGCGAACCTCCCACAGCGTCGCCGCCGAGGTGGCCCCGGGCGCGACGGTGGAGGTCCGCAGCGTCCCGGTGCGGCGCGTCGGGCTCTACGTGCCGGGGGGCCTCGCGCCGCTGGCGTCCTCGGTGCTCATGAACGTGGTCCCGGCGCAGGTCGCCGGGGTGGAGTCCCTCGCCCTGGCGACGCCGCCCAGCGCCGAGTTCGGCGGCTGGCCGCACCCGAACATCCTGGGGCTGGCTCACCTGCTGGGGGTCGAGGAGGTGTACGCCGTCGGCGGCGCCCAGGCCATCGCGATGTTCGCGCACGGCGTCGCGGGGCTGTGCGAGCCGGTCGACCTGGTCACCGGACCGGGCAACATCTACGTCGTCGCCGCCAAGCGCGCGCTGCGCGGCGTGATCGGCATCGACTCCGAGGCCGGACCCACCGAGATCATGGTGGTCGCCGACGACACCGCCGATCCCGCCCACGTCGCCGCCGACCTCATCAGCCAGGCCGAGCACGACCCGATGGCTGGCTCGGTGCTGGTGACCGACTCCGAGGTGCTCGCCGCGGCCGTGGACGCCCAACTCGATCTCCAGATCGACGCCCTGGCCCACACCGACCGCATCCGAACCGCCCTGTCCGGTCCGCAGTCCGCCACCGTGCTCGTCGCCGACCTCGATCAGGCCCTCGACGTCGCGGACGCCTACGCCGCCGAGCACCTGGAGGTGCAGGTGGCCGACGCCCCCGCCTTCGCCCGCCGCGTCCGCAACGCCGGCGCGATCTTCGTGGGCGCGCACGCGCCGGTCCCGCTGGGGGACTACTCGGCGGGCTCGACGCATGTCCTGCCGACGGCGGGCGCCGCGCGGCACAGCTCCGGACTCACGGTGCGCAGCTTCCTCAAGACCGTTCACGTCATCGACTACAGCGCCGCGGCGCTGGCCGAGGTGGGCGGGTCGGTGCAGGTGTTCGCCGACGCCGAGCGCCTGCCGGGGCACCGTGCGGCCATCGCTGTCCGGGGGGAGCGCGCATGAGGCCGAACCCGACCCTCGCCGAGCTGCCGCTGCGCCCGGAGTTGGTAGGGGAGGAGCCCTACGGCGCCCCGCAGTTGGACGTCCCGGTGTGCCTGAACGTCAACGAGAACCCCTATCCGCCGAGCGAGCGGATCCGGGCGGCGATGGCGGAGGCCGTGCTCGCGGCCACCGCGCGCATCGACCGGTACCCCGACCGCGAGGCCACGGCCCTGCGCGACGCGCTGGCCGGTTACCTCGGCCACGGCCTGACCCGCGAGCACATCTGGGCGGCCAACGGCTCCAACGAGGTGATGACCCACTTGCTGGGGGCGTTCGGGGGGCCCGGACGCCGCGTCCTCACCTTCACCCCCACCTACTCGATGTACCCCGAGTACGCCCGCGACACCCACTCCGGGTTCGTGACCGCGCCGCGGCGCGACGACTTCACCCTCGACGCGGCGACCGTCCTGGCGGCCATCGCCGCGCACGAGCCGACGGTCGTGCTGCTGACCACGCCGAACAACCCCACCGGGACGACCACGCCGCTGGCGGTCATCGAGGAGGTGCTGGCCGGCACCGACGCGATCGTCGTCGTGGACGAGGCCTACCAGGAGTTCAGCCGGACGCCGGAGGCCACGGCGCTCACCCTGCTGCCGCGGTTCGGCAACCTCGTGGTGAGCCGGACGATGAGCAAGGCGTTCGCGCTGGCGGGCGGCCGGGTCGGCTACCTGGCCGCGGCGCCCGCGATCGTGGACGCGTGCCGCATCGTCCGGCTGCCGTACCACCTGTCCGCGCAGACCCAGGCCATCGCCGAGGTGGCGCTGGCGCACGCCGAGGAGATGCTGGCGCAGGTGGATGTGCTGCGCGGCGTCCGGGACGAGATGCTGATCCGGCTGCCTGCGCTCGGCTTCGACGTGATCGACTCCGACGCCAACTTCGTGCTGATGGGAACCTTCGAGGACCGCCACAGGGTTTGGCAGGCGCTGTTGGAGCGCGGCGTCCTCGTGCGCGAGACTGGCCCGGCGGGGTTCCTGCGCGTCTCGGCGGGCACCCCCGAGGAGATGGCCGTCTTCTACGCGGCCTTGGCCGAGATCGAGGGGTCCCGATGAGCCGCACCGCGCGCGTCGAGCGCCGCACGGGGGAGTCGCACGTCGTCGTCGAGGTCGACCTGGACGGCACGGGCGTCGCGTCCGTCGCCACCGGCGTCGGCTTCTACGACCACATGCTCGCGACGCTCGCCAAGCACGCGCTGCTCGACCTGCGCGTCGAGGCGTCCGGGGACGTCGAGGTGGACGGACACCACGTGGTCGAGGACACCGCGATCGTCCTGGGCCAGGCCTTGGCCGAGGCCCTCGGCGACAAGCGGGGCATCCGCCGCTTCGGCGACGCGACCGTCCCGCTGGACGAGGCGCTCGCCACCTGCGTCGTGGATGTCGCCGGCCGGCCCTACGCGGTCTGCACCGGGGAGCCGGACGCCCAGGCGTACGCGCGCATCGGCGGCGCGGGGGTGCCGTTCGCGGGCTCGATGACCCGCCACGTGGTCGAGACGCTGGCCCACAACGCCGGGCTGTGTGTCCACCTGAGGCTGCTGGCGGGCCGCGACCCGCACCACATCGTGGAGGCGCAGTTCAAGGCCCTGGCCCGGGCGCTGCGGGCGGCCGTCGAGCCGGATCCCCGGATCGCGGGTCTCGTGCCCTCCGCCAAGGGCGTCCTCTGACCGGGCGGACGCGATGACGACGGTGGCCCTGCTCGACTACGGATCGGGCAATCTGCACTCCGCCCTGCGCGCCGTGGCCGCGACGGGCGTGGACGCGGTCCTGACCGCGGACGCCGACGTGGCGCTCGCCGCCGACGGCCTGGTCGTCCCCGGGGTGGGTGCCTTCGCCGCATGCATGGCAGGGCTGGACGCCGTCGACGGCCCTCGGGTGATCCGCGAACGGCTCCAGGCCGGACGCGGCGTCCTCGGCATCTGCGTGGGGCACCAGGTGATGTTCGCCGCCGGCGTGGAGCACGGCGTGCGCGCCGACGGCATCGGGGTGCTGCCCGGGACGGTCGAGCGCCTCACATCGGTCCGGTTGCCGCACATGGGCTGGAACACCGTCGCTGCGGCGTCCGGTTCGCGGCTGTTCGCGGGGGCGGCCGACCGGCGGTTCTACTTCGTCCACAGCTACGGCGTGCACGGGGCCGACTGGCCGGCCGAGGCGCGCGTGACGTGGGCCGAGCACGGCGGCGACCGGTTCGTGGCTGCGGTCGAGGCCGGGGCGCTGTGGACGACGCAGTTCCACCCGGAGAAGTCGGGCGAAGCGGGCGCTGCCCTGCTGCGGAACTGGGTCGCGACCCTCCGGTAGGGCGCTACAGCTTCCCGCCGTGGTGACGCGGCGGGACCACGGTCACGAGGAAGCCGCGCGCCATGGTGCCGGTCGCGGTCCCCGAGAACCGCTTGCCGTCGACGGTGATCGTGTAGGCCACCCGCGCGTTGCGCACCGAGGAGTACGAGGCCTGGAACCCGCCGCCCTCGACGGGCCCGGAGGAGGAGTCGCTGGCGATGGCACCCACGCCGGTCCACGTGATGTTCGCCTTCATCGGCATCTGCTGCAGCGACGGCCACGCGGTGATCTGGAACGTGCCCGAGAAGGACGCCTTGCGCAGCAGGACATCGGGCATGCTCCCGGAGACCGGGCCCTCCCCGGAGTAGGACGCCAGCAGCGTCGGGAGGCCGTTCTCGGGGTTGATGGTGCACAGATCGGTGACGTCGGCGTACACCTCGGTGAAGCGCCGCGTGCCCTCGCGCGTCTTCTTCTCCGACGTCGCGGCCCCGACGTGCGTGCGGATGCAGCCGTCGGTGGTGTCGTGCTCGAAGAAGGCGGCGGCCGACGTCAAGGGGGTCACCGGGGACGCGGGGGCGGCCGGGGCGGCGTGGGCGGGCGTGGCGACGGCGATCGCCAGAACGATACCCAGGGGGATGGCGGCGAGTTTCATGATGACCTCCGTTGGGCCGGGTTGAGGCCATCCTGTACCAGCGGGGCCGGTTGCGCTGGGTTTTCGACTGGTGGGACACGATGTCGCGTCCGGATGGGACGCCACGGCGTCCGGGGCCTGGGCTGAAGTAGCCTCACGGGCGTGAACACGCTCACTCTGTTGCCCGCCGTCGACGTCCAGGGCGGCCAGGCCGTCCAGCTCACCCAGGGGATCGCCGGGTCGGAAAAGACCTTCGGCGACCCGCTCGCCGCCGCCCGGCGGTGGCAGGACGCCGGCGCGCAGTGGCTGCACCTGGTCGACCTGGACGCCGCGTTCGGACGCGGCAGCAACGCCGAGGTCATCGCGGAGATCACCGCGGCGATGAAGCTGAACGTCGAGCTCTCGGGCGGCCTGCGCGACGACGCCTCGCTGGAGCGTGCGCTCGCCACGGGCTGCCGCCGCGTCAACATCGGGACCGCCGCCCTGGAGAACCCCGACTGGTGCGAGAAGGTCATCGCCGAGCACGGCGATCGGATCGGCATCGCCATCGATGTGAAGGGCCGCACCCTCGCCGCGCGCGGCTGGGTGCGCGAGGGGGGCGACTGGGCGCAGGCGGTCCGGCGGCTCTCGGACGCCGGCTGTCGGACCTTCGTCGTCACCGACGTCGCCAGCGACGGCATGCTCACCGGACCCAACCTCGAGCTGCTGCGCCAGGTGTGCGCGCTCACGGACGCCGACGTGATCGCCTCCGGAGGCATCGCCCGCCTGGACGACCTGGCCGCGCTCCGCGAGCTCGTGCCTCTCGGGGTGACGGGCGCCATCATCGGGACCGCCCTCTACGTGGGCAACTTCACCCTCGAAGCGGCCCTGGCCACGGCGTCCGGAGCCGACCCCGTCCGGTAGGCCGGCCACCCCGTGCGCGGCGCCGGCCGCGGCGTGCACTAGAATCTGCACCCGTTCCCTGTCTCGACGCGAAGGACTTCCATGAGCGGTCACTCCAAGTGGGCCACCACCAAGCACAAGAAGGCGGCGATCGACGCCAAGCGCGGCAAGCTGTTCGCGAACCTCATCAAGAAGATCGAGGTGGCGGCGCGGACCGGCGGTGGTGACCCCTCGGGCAACCCGACGCTCTACGACGCGATCCAGAAGGCCAAGAAGAACTCGGTCCCCAACGACAACATCGACCGCGCCGTCAAGCGCGGCTCGGGTGCCGGCGCGGACGCGGTCGACTACACCGAGATCACCTACGAGGCCTACGGCCCGGCCGGGGTGGCGCTCCTCATCACCTGCCTCACCGACAACCGCAACCGGTCCGCGGCCGATGTCAAGGTGGCCGTCACCCGCAACGGCGGCACGATGGCCGACATGGGCTCGGTCGCGCGCGTGTTCGACCGCAAGGGCGTGGTCGAGGTCGCCAAGCGGCAGCCGTCCGGCGAGAAGGGCGTTCCCGACAAGGTCGTGACCGAGGACGACCTGCTCGAGGCGACGCTGGACGCCGAGCCCGAGGACATCGTCGAGGGCGACGACACCCTCGAGATCGTGTGCGACCCGAGCCAGGTGGTCGAGGTCCGCAAGGCGGTCGAGGCGGCCGGGTTCGACTACGAGTCCGCCGAGGTGAAGTTCCGCCCGCAGTTCGAGCAGGTGGTTGACGCCAAGGACGCCGCGGAGAAGCTGTTCAAGCTGCTCGACGCCATCGAGGACGTGGACGATGTCGAGGCCGTCTACAGCAACGAGGACGTGCCGGACGAAATCCTGGGTCAGCTCGAGGACTGACGCTAGAATCCGAACAGGTGTTCGCCAGAACGCCGGAGCGGAGGCTGGCATGCGCGTGCTCGGGGTCGATCCCGGCCTGACGCGCTGCGGCATCGGCGTCATCGAGGGTGTGCCCGGCCGGACGCCCGCGCTCCTGCTCGCCGATGTGGTGCGCACGGACGCGGACACCGAGATCGGGCAGCGGCTCGCGGCGCTGGAGCGGGCGTTGGTCCAGGTGATCGCGGAGTACCGTCCCGACGCCATGGCCGTCGAACGCCCGTTCGCCCGCCGTGACGTGAGCACCATCGTGGGCACCCTGCAGGCCACCGGCGTGGTCTTGCTGGTGGGCACGCGCGCGGGCCTCGATGTCGCCCAGCACACGCCCACCGAGGTCAAGGCGGCCATCTCCGGCAACGGCCGCGCCGACAAGGCGCAGGTGGGGCACATGGTCATGCGCGTCCTCAAGCTGGACGCTCCGCCGAGTCCGGCCGATGCCGCGGACGCCGTGGCCCTGGCCTTGTGCCACCTGTGGCGGGCGCCGGCGCTGGACCGGATCCGGCAGGCGCAGGTGCGCCGCGAGCTGGCCGAGGGCCGGGCCCGCGCCCGCGCCCTGGCCGCGGAAAGGAGGCGCGCATGATCGCGCAATTGGTCGGAACGGTCGTCGCCGTCGGCGGCACGTGGGTCGTCCTGGACGTCGGGGGCGTCGGGTTCAAGGCGCTGTGCACGCCGGCCACTGCGGCGTCGGTCCGGCTGGGGCAGACCGCCACGCTGGCGACCTCGCTGGTCGTGCGGGAGGATTCGCTCACGCTCTACGGGTTCGCCGACGACGACGAGCGCGACGCGTTCGAGCTGGTGCAGTCGGCGTCCGGCATCGGTCCCAAGATCGCCCAGGCGGTCGTGTCCGTGCTGCCCCCCGACGCCCTGCGCGCGGCCATCGCGTCGGAGAACCTGGTGGCGCTCATGAAGGTGCCGGGCATCGGGCGCAAGGGCGCCCAGAAGATGGTCATCGAGCTGAAAGATAAGGTGAACGCCCTGGGTGCCGTCGGCGTGCCCGCCGGGTCGCCGGCGATCCCGGGCGTCCCCGCCTGGCGCGACCAGGTGGCCGCCGGGCTGGAGTCGCTCGGGTGGTCAGCGCGCGACGCCGCGGCCGCCGTCGACAAGGTGGCCCCGCTCGCGGACGAGAACCCCGACCTGGGCGTCGCCGAACTCATGCGCGCGGCGCTGCGCAGCCTGGCCAAGTGAGGCGTGAGAGGCTGACCGCGTGGCCACGATGAGCGATCCCCTCGACCCGCACGCCCACGTCGAGGACACCGCCGACGAGGGGGCGCTGCGTCCCCCGACGCTCGCGGAGTTCCGGGGCCAGCCCCGGGTCAGCGAGCAGCTCGACCTCGTCCTGGCTGCCGCGCGGCACCGCGGCGCGGTGCCCGACCACGTCCTGCTGTCCGGTCCGCCCGGGCTCGGCAAGACCACCCTCGCCATGATTATCGCCCACGAGCTGGGAGCGCCCCTGCGGATCAGCTCGGGGCCGGCGATCCAGCACGCCGGCGACCTCGCCGCGATCCTGTCGGGCCTGTCCGAGGGCGAGGTGTTCTTCCTCGACGAGATCCACCGCATGAGCCGGCCCGCCGAGGAGATGCTCTACCTCGCCATGGAGGACTTCCGCGTCGACGTCATCGTCGGCAAGGGCCCCGGCGCCACCGAGATCCCGCTGGAGATCCCGCGTTTCACCCTCGTCGGCGCCACCACCCGCGCCGGCTTGCTGCCCGGACCGCTGCGCGACCGGTTCGGGTTCACCGGTCAACTGGAGTTCTACGGCACCGACGCGCTGATCGGCATCGTGACCCGCAGCGCCGCCCTGCTCGGCATCGCCGTCGATCCCGCGAGCGCGGAGGTGATCGCGTCGCGGTCCCGTGGGACGCCCCGCATCGCCAACCGGCTGCTGCGCCGCGTCCGCGACTTCGCGCTGGTCAAGGCGTCCGGACGGATCACGCCGAGCGTGGCCTCCGACGCCCTCGCCCTCTACGAGGTGGACGCCCTCGGGCTCGACCGACTCGACCGCGCCGTCCTGGACGCCCTGTGTACGCGCTTCAACGGCGGCCCGGTGGGGCTGTCGACGCTGGCGATGAGCGTGGGGGAGGAGACCGAGACCGTCGAGGAGGTGGCCGAACCGTTCCTCATCCGGCAGGGGTTCATGATGCGGACGCCGCGTGGTCGGGTCGCTACCGCGCGGGCCTGGCGTCACCTCGGTCTGGCCGTTCCGACGGCAGCCGCGGCGTCCGGCCCCGCCACGCAGGCCGGGCTGTTCGAAGAATCCGAGACGTAGAGGGTAACCTTGCCGACTGGCGGTCCGCCGCCGCGCGTCCTTGAGCGCTTTCCCGCGTTCCCGAGCGAAGAGATAGAGATCGATGGATCCGACAACCATCCTGATGCTGGTGGCCCTCCTGGCCGTCATGTACTTCCTGCTGGTCCGCCCGGCCCAGACCAAGGCCAAGGAGCAGCAGCGCCTCCTCAAGACCATCCAGCCGGGGGCGCGGGTCATGACGACCGCGGGCATCTTCGGCACCGTGCGGGAGGTGGGCGCGAACCAGGCGATCATCGAGGTCTCTCCGGGCATGGATCTGACGGTCCTGAAGCAGGCGATCGTGCGCGTCGTGACCGACGCCGAGGACGAGTTCGAGTACGCCGACGGTGCCGAGATCGCCGACGAGGCCGACGCACCCCTGGCCGACGCCGCCGACACCGACGCCCCGGACGCCCCGGCGCCCGGCAGCGAGCAGCGGTAGCGGGGGCGGTCCGTGGCCACCGAGAGCAGGACCCACTCCCACCCCCTGCGTACCCTCATCGTCTTCTTGGCGTGTACCGCGGCCCTCTACGCGATCATGGCGATCGCCAACGTGTGGACGCCGCGCCTAGGCCTCGACCTGCGGGGCGGCACGACGATCACCTTGACCGCACGGAACTCCTCCGGCGCGGGCACCGTCGACAAGGCCAGCCTGGAGCTCGCGCGGACGATCATCCAGCAGCGCGTCGACTCCATGGGTGTGGGCGAGTCCGAG
This sequence comes from uncultured Nigerium sp., assembly GCA_964482465.1. Lineage (GTDB taxonomy): Bacteria > Actinomycetota > Actinomycetes > Propionibacteriales > Propionibacteriaceae > Propioniciclava. The sequence continues at coordinate 87,493 of CAYZXQ010000001.1, forward strand.
GTGACCACCTCGGGCGACAGCCAGATCATCGTGGCGGTCCCGAATGTTGCGCCGGCGAAGCTGCAGGAGATGGTCGGCCAGACCGCCCAGCTCTACTTCCGTCCGGTCTACGCCGTCGACGCCTCCGCTCCGGTTCCCCAGCCGACCGCGGAGGGCACCCCGGCGACGCCCGCGGCGTCCGCCACCCCGAACCGTGCGCCCCTGCCCGGGCTGCCCACGCCGGTCCCGACGCCGCGTCCGACGACGCCGGCGGCCGTCCAGCCGACGGTCGAGGAGGTCCTGGCGTGGACGCCGAGCGCGCGCGACCAGTCCGACTTCGCGAACTTCACGTGCGGCGACCCCTTCCCGGACGTCCCCGACCAGCCGCTCATCGCGTGCGACCGCGCCGGGACGTCGAAGTTCCTGCTCGCTCCGGCCATCCTCCGCGGCGACCAGTTGACCGACGCCCAGGCCGGCATGCCGCAGAACTCGGTGAGCTGGGTGGTCAACCTCCAGTTCAACCCCGAGGGCTCGACCATCTTCGAGAAGGCCACGGCCGGCCTGGTCAAGAAGACCTCGCCGCAGAACACGTTCGCGGTCGTGCTGGACTCCAAGGTCATCACCTACCCGAGCCTGAACCCCTCGCAGGTCCCCAACGGCATCGCGGGCGGTAAGGCCGTGATCGAGGGCACCTTCACCCAGACGACCGCGACCGACCTCGCGAACGTCCTCAAGTACGGCGCCCTGCCGCTGACGTTCGACCTGTCCGAGGTGGCCAATGTGTCGCCGACGCTGGGCGGCGAACAGCTCCGCGCGGGCATCATCGCCGGCCTGATCGGCCTGGCGCTCGTGGTGGCGTACTCGATCCTGTACTACCGCGGCCTCGCCGTCGTGGTCGTCGCGTCGCTGGCGCTGGCCGCCACCATCACCTACGCCCTCATGGTGCTGCTGGGGGAGAGCGTGGGCTTCGCGCTCAACCTGCCGGGTATCGCCGGTGCCATCGTCGCCATCGGTGTGACGGCGGACTCGTTCATCATCTACTTCGAACGCATCCGCGACGAGGTCCGGGACGGCCGCTCCCTGCGGAGCGCGATCGAGACCGGCTGGCGCGGCTCGCGCAAGACGATCTTGGTGGCGGACGCGGTGTCCCTGCTCTCCGCGCTGGTGCTGTTCATCCTCGCCATCGGCGGGGTGAAGGGTTTCGCGTTCACCCTCGGCCTGACGACCGTGATCGACATCCTGATCGTGTTCTTCTTCACCAAGCCGCTGGTCACCCTGCTCGGGCGGACCACGTTCTACGGCGAGGGACGCCGCTTCTCCGGCTTCGAGGCCGACCACATGGGGGTGCGGCGGCCCACGCCGTCGCGTCCTGCCACCGCGACCGTGAAGGGGGCCTGACATGGCTGCGAACGGCCTCGCCCACCGGCTCTACACCGGCGACATCAGCTACGACTTCGTCGGCAAGCGCAAGCGCTGGTACACGATCTCGGCCGTGGCGGTCGCGATCTGCCTGATCGCCGTCCTGGCCCGCGGGCTCAACGTCTCCATCGACTTCAAGGGCGGCTCGGAGTTCTCCGTGCCGGTCGCGGTCACCGCCACGACCGTCGACGACTACCGCGCGGCCGTGCAGGCCATGAACCTGCCCGACAACGGCGATATCAAGGTCAACACCGTCGGCGACAACCAGGTGCGCGTCGCCATGCGCACGCTGAGCGCGGAGGAGATCAACAAGGTCACCGACACGCTGTCGGCCAAGGCCGGCGTCGCCCACGACCAGGTCACCAACAACCTCATCGGCGCCTCGTGGGGGCAGCAGATCACCCAGCAGGGACTCATCGCCTTGGTGGTCTTCCTGGTGCTGGTGAGCCTGATGATCTGGGCCTACTTCCGGGACTGGAAGATGGCGGTGGCCGCCATCGTGGCCCTCATCCACGACCTGATCCTCACCGTCGGGGTGTACGCGCTGCTGCAGTTCTCGTTCAGCCCCGCCAGCCTGATCGGCATGCTGACGATCCTCGGTTACTCCCTCTACGACACGGTCGTCGTGTTCGACAAGGTGCGGGAGAACGTCAAGGACATCACCAAGCAGCGCCGCAGCTACTCGGAGGCCGCCAACCGCGCGGTCAACCAGGTGCTTGTCCGCTCGATCAACACCACGGTCATCGGCGTCCTGCCGGTCGCGGCTCTGCTGTTCGCGGGCGCCTTCATCCTGGGCGTCGGTCCGCTCAAGGACCTCGGCCTGGCCCTCTTCGTCGGCATGATCGCGGGCGCCTACAGCTCGATCTTCATCGCGGCTCCGCTGCTCGCGCAGCTTCGCGAGGCCGAGCCGGGCATGAAGGAGCACCGGCAGCGGCTGGCCCGCCGCGAGAGCCGGCACGCGGCGTCCGCCGCCGACCCGGTGCCGACCGGCGTCGTGGCCTCCACCGCCGAGCCCGTGGCGCCGGAGCGGGTCGGGGTCATCTCCGCAGACGAACTCCGCCGGGCTCGCCAGCAGCCCACGCGTTCGACCCGATCCGACCGGAAGAAGGACCAACGATGACCGATCTCGACACGGCAGCGGCGGCCACGTCCGAGGCCAACCGCCAGCTCATCTTGTCCAAGATCCGCGACGTGCCCGACTGGCCGAAGCCGGGGGTGGTGTTCAAGGACATCACGCCGCTGCTTTCGGACGCCGCGGGTTTCGCCGCCGCCATCGACGAGCTGGTGGCCACGGCCCCCGGCGACATCGACATCGTCGTGGGCATGGAGGCGCGCGGCTTCATCTTCGCCGCCCCCGTGGCCCTGCGGCTCGGCGCCGGGTTCGTCCCGGTCCGCAAGCCGGGCAAGCTGCCGGGCCAGGTCCATAGCGAGCAGTTCGCGCTGGAGTACGGCCACGAGACCCTCACGATCCTCACCGACGCCCTCTGGCCGGGCGCCCGCGTGCTTGTCATCGACGACATCCTCGCCACCGGAGGCACGGTCGGGGCCACGGCGTCCCTGATCAAGCGGATGGGCGCGGAGCTCGTCCACGTGTCGGTCCTGATGGAGCTGGGCTTCCTCGACGGGCGCGATGTGTTGGCGTCCGCGGGCATCGACGCGATCTCCGCGGTGGTCACCGTCTGAGACGGATTCGCCGCGGCCGTCTCGGCATTGCGGGGGTCGGGGCCCTGGGGGGCCTAGACTCTTCCCACGCGAGCGGGAGGGCACATGAGCGAGGCGGTGAGGCGTCCGACGGAGGCGGCCGGTGAGGATGCGGGTCCGCCCGCCGAGCCCAGCTCGCCGCAGTCGTTCCCGTCGCCGCCGTCGGTAGCGCCCCGCGTGGCGGAGCAGCCGCGCAGCTTCATGAGGCGCTTGGCGCGTGTGGGGGCGTCCCGCCCGGTGACCGCGGCCCAACTGGAGCCGCTGTTCAACGCGATGCGGGCGCACCATCCCAAGGTGGACACAGCGCTGCTGGAGCGCGCCTACCGGACCGCCGAGCACTACCACAGCGGGCAGACCCGCAAGAGCGGCGACTCCTACATCACGCACCCGCTGGCGGTGGCCACGATCCTGGCGGGCTTGGGCCTGACCGAGCCGACGCTGTGCGCGGCGCTGCTGCACGACACCGTCGAGGACACCACCTACAGCGTCGAGCAACTGCGCGCCGAGTTCGGCGACGAGGTCGCCACCATGGTGGACGGGGTCACCAAGCTCGACAAGATGACCTACGGCGAGAACGCCAAGGCCGAGACCATCCGCAAGATGGTGGTGGCGATGAGCCGGGACATCCGCGTCCTCGTCATCAAGCTGGCCGACCGCCTGCACAACATGCGGACGATCCACTTCCTGCGCGCCGACAAGCAGCGCCGCATCGCCAAGGACACCCTGGAGATCTACGCCCCGCTGGCGCACCGGCTCGGGATGAACGCGATCAAGTGGGAGCTGGAGGACCTGAGCTTCAGCGTCTTGGAGCCCAAGATCTACAACGAGATCGTCAAGCTGGTCGCCGCCCGGGCCCCGATGCGCGACGAGTACCTGCATACGGTGCTCGACCAGGTGCGCTCCGACCTCGCCGCCGCCAAGATCAAGGCGACGGTGTACGGACGTCCGAAGCACTACTACTCGATCTACCAGAAGATGATGGTCCGCGGCCGCGACTTCTACGACATCTACGACCTCGTGGGCCTGCGCATCCTGGTGGAGGAGAAGCGCGACTGCTACGACGTCCTGGGCATCCTGCACGCGCGCTGGCGTCCGCTGCCCGGACGCTTCAAGGACTACATCGCGATGCCGAAGTACAACCTGTACCAGTCGCTCCACACGACGGTGCTAGGCCCGGGCGGCAAGCCGGTCGAACTGCAAATCCGCACCCAGGAGATGCACCGGCAGGCCGAGTACGGCGTGGCCGCGCACTGGAAGTACAAAGAGGGCAAGCGCGCCGGCGACGAGATCAACTGGGTGCACGCCATCTCGGAGTGGCAGCGCGAGACCGAGGACTCCGGGGAGTTCCTGGCGACGTTCACCGAGGAGATCGCCAAGAACGAGGTGTTCGTCTTCAGCCCCAAGGGAGACGTCATCTCGCTGCCGCAAGGGGCAACACCGGTCGACTTCGCCTACGCGATCCACACCGAGGTCGGGCACCGCTGCATCGGCGCGCGCGCCAACGGGCGCCTCGTCCCGCTGGATTCCCCCCTGGAAATGGGCATGGTCATCGACATCATCACGTCGAAGGCCCAGAACGCCGGTCCGAGCCGGGACTGGCTCGGCTTCGTCAAGACCCCGCGGGCGCGGTCGAAGATCCGGCAGCACTTCACGCGCGAGCGCCGGGACGAGGCCACCGAACACGGCCGCGAGCTGGTGGCCCGGCAGTTGCGACGCCACAACCTCGCGTCGCGCCTGCTGACGCCGGAGGCGCTCGCCGAGCTTGCTCAGCACTTCCACACCTCGGACGCCAACGGGCTGTTCGCGGCGGTCGGCGAGGGCCAGGTGAGCGCGCAGGCGGTCATCCAGCAGCTGGTGTCGACGATGGGCGGCGGCGAGGCCGCGGCCGAGGCGTCCCTGGGGGAGACATCGCTCATCACCGGGACGGTCCGGCGGTCGACGCCGGGGCATTCCGGCGTGGTCATCGACGGCGACCCGGACATGTTCAGCAAGCTCGCGAAGTGCTGCATGCCGGTGCCCGGCGACGAGATCGTCGGGTTCGTCACGCGCGGCGACGGGGTGTCGGTACACCGGGCCGACTGCAGCAACGTGTCGAACCTCATGAAGCAGCCCGAGCGGATGGTCCCGGTGTCGTGGGTGGCGTCCGCGGACGCGTCCTACCTGGTCGCCGTGCAACTGGAGGGCATCGACCGCGCAGGCCTGCTCAGCGACGTGACGCGGATCCTGGCCGAGATGAAGATGAGCATCGTGTCCGCGACCGCGCAGACGACCAAGGATCGCGTGTTCACGGTGCGGCTCTCGTTCGAGACCCCCGACCCGCGCCACCTGGAGAACGTCGTCTCGGCGCTGCGGCGCGTGGCCGGCGTCTACGACGTCAGCCGGGTGCGGTCGTAGGCCGGCGCCCGGGGGTCGGACGCCGGCGTCCGGCTCAGCGGCGGAAGTCGTCCAGCGTGGCCTGGGCCTGCTGGAGCCACGTCGTGTAGGTGGCGATGGAGTCGTCGGCCTTCTTGATCGCCTGCTTGTCGCCGCGGGCCTCGGCCTTGGCGGCGCGCTCGCGCAACTTGGCGATCTCGTCGGTGAGCATCTTGACGGTGTCCTCGGCGCGCTGCCGCGCCTCGGGGTCGGTGCGGCGCCACTCGTCGTCCTCGGCCTTCTTGATGGCCTGCTCGAGCGCCCGGACGCGGTTGTCCAGCCCGCGGATGGCGTCGCGCGGCACCTTGCCGAGCTGGTTGTAGCGCTCCAGGAACCGGCGGAACCCGGCGCGGGCCTCGGCGAGGTCGGTCACCGGGACGAGCGTCGCCTCGGCCTCGGCCAGCAGCGCCTGCTTGGCGTCCTGGTTGCCCTTGAACTCGGCGTCCTGCTCCGACAGCGCGGACGAGCGCGCCGTGAAGAACTGATCCTGCAGCGCCCGGAATTCGGCCCACAGCTTGTCGTCGACGTCGCGCGGGGCGGCGCCGGCGCCCTTCCACCGGGTCATGAGGTCGCGGAACGCGCCCGAGACGGGGCCCCAATCGGTCGAGGCCGCGAGCTCGCGCGCCTCCTCGATGATCTGCTGCTTGACGGCCCGGGCGTCCTCGCGGCGCGCGTTGGCCTCGGCGAACTGGGCCTTGCGGCGACGGGTGTAGGTGGTGCGGGCGGCGCTGAAGCGGTGCCACAGGGCGTCGTCCGTGGCGCGGTCGATGCGCGGGAGCGCCTTCCACTCGTCCAGGAGCGCCCGGAACCGGTTGACGCCGCTGCGCCAGTCGTTGCCCTGGGCCAGCGCCTCGGCCTCGGCAACCATCTTCTCCTTGGCCTCGCGGGTCACCGCGTGCTGCCGGGCACGCTCGGCCTTGCGGGCCTCCGACTGCTCGGCGAGCGTCGGCGACAGCGCGTCGAGGCGTGCGGCCAAGGCGGCGAGGTCGCCGACGGCGTTCGCGCCCAGCACCGCCTTGCGGACCGAGTTGATGGACTGACGGGCCTCCTCGGGGGAGAGCGCTCCCGATCCGACGCGCTGTTCCAGCAGCGTCACTTCGATCTCCAGCGCCTCGAAACGCCGCACGTAGAACGCCAGGGCTTCGTCGGGGCTCGAACCGGGAATCTGACCGACGGCTCGTTCGCCTTCGGACGTCCGCACGTAGACCGTGCCGTCGTCCTCGACGCGACCGAAGCTGGCCGGACCTGTGGAGTCACTCATGCGCCCCATCTTGCCGTATCCCGCGCCCTTTGGTCGCACCGGGACCATCGTGGACGTCTCGACGTCCACCGCGGAGCCCCGCGAGGGTCGCCGCGCGGGCTCGGTAAGGTGGTCGCCGTGCTCATCGTGTCCTTTCCCGCCGGTCCGTGGCAGGCCAATTGCTACGTCGTCGCTGCCGATGGCGCCTCGCAGTGCGTGGTCGTCGACCCTGGGGTCGGTGCCGCAGGCGCCCTCCGCGAGGTGGTCGACGCCAGGGGGCTGCGCGTCGCCGGTGTGCTGTTGACCCACGGACACCTCGACCACATCGCGTCGGCCGCCGAGGTGGCCGACGCCGCGGGCGTCCCGGTGTGGATCCACGCCGCGGATCGGCCCCTGCTCACGGACCCCGGCCCTGGGCTCGCGCCGTTCGTGGCCGAGTTGGGCATCGACCTGCGCGAGCCGGCCGATCTGCGGCTGCTGGAGGGCGGGGAGACGGTGACCGTGGCGGGGCTGGCCTTCGAGGTCGTCCACGCCCCCGGTCACCGGCCCGGCTGCGTCCTCTACCGGCTGCCGCTGGGGGCGTCCGACCCCGACGAGCCGAGCGAGGCGGTCTTCACCGGCGACGTGCTCTTCGCGGGCACCATCGGCCGCACCGACCTCCCGGGCGGCGACCCGGACGCCATGACGGACACGCTCCGCATGCTGCGCGCCACGCTGCCGGCGGACGCCCTGGTGCTGCCGGGCCACGACGCGGCCACGACCATGGCCGCGGAGACGGCGGCCAACCCCTTCCTGCAAGCCCGCTTCCTCAAGGACTGACATGCGACCCAAGCCGCTGAGCGGTTTCCCCGAGTTCCTGCCCGCCGGACGGATCGTCGAGCAGCGCGTCCTCGACCTGCTGCGCGAGACATTCGAGCTGCACGGGTTCGCCTCGATCGAGACCCGCGCCGTCGAAACGCTGGATGCCCTCACCCGCAAGGGCGAGATCACCAAGGAGGTCTACACGATCCGGCGGCTGCAGGCTGCCGAGGGCGAGGCGTCCGACGAACTGGGCCTGCACTTCGACCTGACCGTCCCCTTCGCCCGCTACGTGCTGGAGAACGCCGGGCACCTGCACTTCCCGTTCCGGCGCTACCAGATCCAGAAGGTCTGGCGCGGCGAGCGGCCGCAGGAGGGCCGCTACCGCGAGTTCGTGCAGGCCGATATCGACATCGTCGGCGAGGCGAGCCTGGCCGACCACCACGACGTGGAGGTCGTCTTGGTCATGCTGGAGGCCCTGGAGCGCCTGCACACCGAGCTGGGCGTCCCGCCGGTCACCATCCACGTCAACAACCGCAAGCTGGCCGAGGGCTTCTACCGCGGTGTGGGCGTCGAGGACCACCTGGCCGTCCTGCAGCGGGTCGACAAGCTGGACAAGATCGGCCCTGACGCCGTCCGCGCGCTCCTGACCGACGAGCTGAGCATGCCCGTTGAGGCCGCGGACGCCTGCCTGGCCCTGGCGACCATCCAGAGCGCAGACGAGTCGTTCGTGGATCGGGTGCGCGCGCTGGGCGTCACCCACGAGTTGCTCGACGAAGGCCTGGACGCGCTCGCCGCCGTCGTCCGCGCCGCCGCGGCGGTGGCGCCCGGACGCGTGATCGCCGACCTCAAGATCGCCCGGGGCCTGGACTACTACACCGGCACCGTCTACGAGACCGAGTTGGAGGGCTACGCCAAGCTGGGGTCGATCTGTTCGGGCGGACGCTACGACTCGCTGGCCTCGGACGGCCGGACGACGTACCCGGGCGTGGGGATCTCCGTGGGCGTGACGCGCGTCGTGGCGGTCCTGGTGGCGCAGGGCCGGCTCGTGGCCTCGCGGTCGGTGCCGACGGCCGTCCTAGTGGCGGTAGACGCCGAGGAGACGCGGGCGGCGTCCCTGGCGGTGGCGACGCGGTTGCGGGCCCGCGGGATCCCGACCGAGGTGGCGCCCAAGGCCGACAGGTTCGGCAAGCAGATCCGCTACGCCGACCGGCGCGGGATTCCGTACGTGTGGTTCGGTTCCGACTCCGTGAAGGACATCCGGACCGGCGAGCAGATGCAGGCCGATCCGGACACCTGGACGCCGCCGGCGGCCGACCTGCGCCCGACCGTCGCCGCCGGGTGATTGGGGATCCCTCCCCGTTGTGCGGCATCGGTCGCTGAAGCACCCTGAGGCCGTGACCCCCATGCAAGGAGCCGACCCCCAGGAGTTGCGCGCCCCCCGTCGATGCCGTGAACGGCCTGGTCAACGTCCCGGAAGAGGGATCCCGATGACCCGCTCCCCACTCCGCCGTCTCACACCAGTCCTCCTGGCGGTGATGACCCTCTCGGCCTGCACATTCGGGGGAGGCTCGGCCATGGCGAAGCAGCCGACGGCGGAGTCCGCACCTCGATCGAGGGTGTGACGTCGCGCTTCCCGGCGCTGGGCTCGCCGTCGCCGGTGACGTGGATGGCGGATTCTCTCGGCGGCGGACGCTTCCCGATTCCCGGCCCGACCACGCTGTGGATCGATGCGGTCGTGGTCTTGGAGCCGGAGGCGGCCGACAAGCTGTGGGCGGCGTCCGGAACCCTGACCCCGGTCGCCCTGCCCGACGTGCGCTCGGAACTGGCGGCCTCGATTCCGGCCGGCCAACCGCTGGGATCCGAGCGGCTGGATCGGCAGCTGGGCACCGGGGACTGGGTGGTCCGCGCGGTGTGGATTCAAGGGACGACGACGCTGGTGCTCACGGCGCAGCACCCAGGGAAACGCTGATCCATCATGTTCGGGCTGCGGCGGCCCGGATCGAGCGATCCGAACCCCCTCGATCTGGGCCCGTATGCCTAGCGCGCGGCCCCGGGGATCCGTGGGCCCTAGACTGACGCTCGCGCCACCCGCACCGTCTCTGCGGGGGCAAGAAAGGAACAGCGTCATGATGCGCACGCACACGGCCGGATCGCTCCGCTTTACGGACGTCGGCTCGAACGTCACCCTCACCGGCTGGGTCGCCAAGCGGCGCGACCACGGCGGGGTGGCGTTCATCGATCTGCGGGACGCCTCCGGCATCTGCCAGGTGGTGGTCCGGGACGAATACCTCGAACAGGCCGGCATCCACGATCTCCGCAACGAGTTCTGCATCAAGGTCACCGGCGTGGTCGATGCCCGGACCCCCGAGAACGTCAACCCCAACCTGGCCACCGGCGAGGTCGAGGTCGCGATCCGGACCCTCGAGGTGCTCAACCCCGCCGCGCCCCTGCCGTTCCAGATCGACGAGCGCACCACCGTCGGCGAAGAGGCCCGCCTGAAGTACCGCTACCTGGACCTGCGGCGTCCGCGTCAGCACGACGCGCTGGTGCTGCGCGCGAAGGTCACGCAGGCGATCCGCGCGACGCTCGACACGATGGACTTCTACGACATCGAGACCCCGACGCTGACCCGCTCGACGCCGGAGGGAGCGCGCGACTTCCTCGTGCCGGCGCGCCTGTCGCCCGGCTCCTGGTACGCGCTGCCGCAGAGCCCGCAGCTGTTCAAGCAGCTCCTGATGGTCGCGGGCATGGAGCGCTACTACCAGATCGCGCGCTGCTACCGCGACGAGGACTTCCGCGCCGACCGGCAGCCCGAGTTCACCCAGCTCGACATCGAGATGAGCTTCGTGGATCAAGACGACGTCATGGGCGTCGCCGAGCGCGTGATGGCCGCGTGCTGGAAGCTCATCGGCGTGGACATCGAGCTGCCGCTGCCGCGCATGACGTGGCACGACGCGATGGACCACTACGGCTCCGACAAGCCCGATCTCCGCTTCGGCAACCAGATCCGCGAGCTGACCGACTACTTCGCCGCGACCCCCTTCCGGGTGTTCCAGGCCGAGTACGTCGGCGGCGTCGTCATGCCGGGCGGCGGCTCGCAGCCGCGCCGGACGTTCGACGCCTGGCAGGAGTGGGCCAAGCAGCGCGGCGCCAAGGGCCTGGCCTATGTCACCATCGGCGAGGACGGCACCCTCGGCGGTCCGGTCGCCAAGAACATCACCGAGGCCGAGCGCGACGGCCTGGCCGCCGCGATGGGCGCTCAACCGGGCGACTGCATCTTCTTCGGGGCCGGACGCCGCGAGGCGACCCAGGAACTGCTGGGCGCGGCGCGGCTGGAGATCGGACGCCGGTGCGGCCTGATCCCCGAGGGCACGTGGTCCTTCCTGTGGATCGTGGATGCGCCCATGTTCAAGCTGCGGACGGACGCCGAGGCGTCCGGCGATGTGGCGGTCGGCGGCGGCAAGTACACCGCGGTCCACCACGCGTTCACCTCGCCGAAGCCGGAGAGCATGGACACCTTCGACGTCGATCCGGGGTCGGCGCTGTCGTACGGCTACGACTTCGTGTGCAATGGCAACGAGATCGGCGGCGGCTCGATCCGTATCCACCGCCGCGACGTCCAGGAGCGGGTGTTCTCGGTCATGGGCCTGACCCAGGCCGAGGCGCAGGAGAAGTTCGGCTTCCTGCTCGACGCGTTCCAGTACGGCGCCCCGCCGCACGGCGGCATCGCGTTCGGTCTCGACCGGCTGGTCATGCTGCTGGGCGGGTTCGAGACGATCCGCGATGTCATCGCGTTCCCGAAGTCCGGCAACGGCTACGACCCGCTGACGCAGGCCCCGGCGCCCATCACGCCGGCCCAGCGCAAGGAGGCGGGCGTGGACGCCAAGCCGCCGGTCAAGGAGGCCAAGCCTCAGGAGTGACGCCGAACGGCCCGGCGCCCCGTCCCCGTGTGTGGGGTGGGGCGCCGGGCCGTCTCCGGGCGAGGGCTCAGGATCGCGGACCGGGCTCGGCCAGCAGGGCGTACAGCGCGCGCCGGGTGTCGGCGAACGTCTGGCGGGCGCGCTCGGCCAGCTCCGGGTCGCCGGTGGCCAGGACGGAGCGCGCCGCGAGGGCGAGCTGTCCGAATTCCCGCCACAGCGCCGGGGCCCCCTCGGCGACCCAGCCCTCAGCCGCGCCGCGGACGCTGTCCCACGGCTTGGTGCCGATGGCCGAGGCGGCCTCGCGTCCGGCGTCGGTGAGCTGGAAGGCCTTCTGGCCGGCCGACTCGTCGGCGCGGATCAGGCCCTCGTCCTCCAGTTGGGCCAGTGCGGGGTAGACCGCGCCGGGGCTCGGCCGCCAGGCGCCCTCGGTGCGCTCGGCCAGGGCCTGGATGATCTGGTAGCCGTTGAGCGGCTGTTCGGCCAGCAGTGCGAGGATCGCGAGCCGGACGTCGCCGCGCCGGGCGCGCCCGCGGCGTCCGTGGCCGGGCCCACCGCCCGGACCGAAGGGGCCTTCAGGGCCGAAGGGGCCGCGCGGGCCGAAGGGGCCTTCGGGGCCGAAGGGGCCGCGGGGCTCGAAGGGCGGGCGGGTGCCGTCGGGGGCCCCGACCATCCACAGCCGGCCGTCGGCGCCGCGGGGACCACGGGCGCGACGGCGTGCGCGGCCTCCGCCGGGCGCGTTCGTCACCCACCACGGGGGGTTCAGTGCGTAGTCCATGGGTGGACCTCCTGTCGTTCAAGCACTATCAACGATATATCGCAATAAGTCGTGACGCAAGCCCGGGGGAGCACTCCCCATCGAAGGGCCGCAGGGGCGTCGGGTTGAATGGGTGGCATGGACGACGTGCGCGCCGACGACCCGGGCTCTCAGGACCGGCGCGCCTTCGTCCAGGCCTGGGCGCGGGCCCGCGGGGCCTACCTCGTGGGGCTCGACGACGCCGCCGATTGCTACAACCACTACCTGGGACGCAGCGGGCAGCGGTTCCACTACGACCTGGGGGAGGCCTGCGCCGCGGACCCGGGCGTCCGCGCCAATACCCACGCCCTGCTCACGCGCGCCGTGGCGACGATCGAGGCGGGAGGCGAGCACGGCGGGCCCGTCTGGGCGCCGCGGTATCCCGAGACGGAGAACTGGCAGAAGGCCGTGGGTCCGTACGCGGAGTCGTGGTCGGCGGTGGTGACGCGGAGCGACGGGCGTGTGGTCGCCGACGTCACCGTCGTCGCCGAGTCCGACTACCGGTTCGCGCCCGCGCCCGCGGACCTGGCCGGGGACGCCCCCGACGATCCGGACGTCCGCTTCGCCGCGCTCGGCATGGCCGCGCCCTTCGCGGCGCACGGGGTGCTGCGGGTGCGGCTGGCGTGGCAGCCCGGATACCCGCCGGATGCGCGGGCCCTCACCCTCGCCCTCGGGGAGGCGGCGTGAGCGTCCGCAACGATCGCGACTGGCTGGCGGGGCTGCTCGCCGGCGTCACGCTGATCGAGGGTGCGGACGCCGCGGCCCCGCTGGTCCTGCCGCGGGTGCCGCGACGCCAGGCGCCCGGCGTCCGGACCGACCTGGCGCCCCTCGTGCGTCGCCTTCCCGGGCTCGGCACCCCGGTCGCCGCGCGCTGGGTCTGGGCGCGGCTCGGGGGCGACCGCGTGCCCGGGCCGGCGACCTATGCCCTGGACGCCGTCGTCACGCTCACCCCCGCGGACGCCGACCGGCTGCGGGCCCTGGCGAGGGGACCCGCGGCGTCCGCGGCCGCCACGCTCCCCGGCGAACTCGGGACGCCGCCCGAGGACCTGCGCGGCTCCGACGCCCTGGACGCCGCCCTGGCGCACGGGACGTGGCGCGCGCGAGCGGCCGTCGCGGCGTCCGGGCCCGTCGTGGTCGTGCGGGCCCTGGGGCGGGACTGAGCGTCGGCGCCGGGGTGTAGCGTCGGGGGTCGTGACGGACCTGTTCGGCAACCCCGACGCCCCCGAGCCCCTGCGCGGCGGCTCGCTGGCCGGCGCCGACCACGCCGACGTGCCGCTCGCCGTGCGGTTGCGGCCGACGACCCTGGAGGAGATCGTCGGGCAGCAGCACCTGCTGGGTCCGGGCTCGCCGCTGCGGCGGCTGGCGTCCGGGCAAGCCATGTCGGTGTTCCTGTGGGGCCCGCCGGGGGTGGGCAAGACCACGATCGCCGCGGTGGTGTCCCGGGCCACGAAGCGACGGTTCGTGGAGCTGTCGGCCGTGACGGCGGGCGTCCGCGAGGTGCGGAGCGAGCTGGAGGCCGCCAAGCGCGAACTGGCCCGCGGGGTGAGCACCGTGCTGTTCGTCGACGAGGTTCACCGGTTCAACAAGGCGCAGCAGGACGTCTTGCTGCCCGCCGTCGAGAACCGGCTGGTCACGCTCATCGCGGCCACGACGGAGAACCCCTCGTTCTCGGTGATCTCGCCGCTGCTGTCGCGCTCGCTCCTGCTCACCTTGAAGCCCCTGACCGACGCCGACATCGCGACCCTGCTCGACCGGGCGCTCACCGACGAGCGTGGGCTGGTCGCGCCGACCGGCGAGCGCTACCGCGTGGAGCCGGACGCCCGCGCGACGCTCGTCCGGCTGGCCGGTGGGGACGCCCGCCGGGTGCTGACCTATGTCGAGGAGGCCGCGGCGTCCGCGAGCGCGCGGGGCACGACCGTCATCGACGCCGACGCCGTCGAGCAGGCCGTCGACCGGGCCGCACTGCGCTACGACGCCGGCGGCGACCAGCACTACGACGTGACGAGCGCGTTCATCAAGAGCATCCGAGGTAGCGATGTCCAGGCCGGACTGCACTACCTGGCCCGCATGATCGAGGCGGGCGAGGATCCGCGCTTCATCGCCCGACGGCTCATCATCCTCGCGAGCGAGGACATCGGCATGGCGGCCCCCGCCGTCCTGCAGACCTGCGTGGCGGCCGCCCAGGCGGTGCAGTTGATCGGCCTGCCGGAGGCGCGCCTGGCCCTGGCCCACGCCGTGATCGCCTGCGCGACCGCGCCCAAGTCGAACGCCGTGATTGTGGCCATCGACGCGGCGCAGGCCGACATCCGGGCCGGCCGCGCGGGCGAGGTGCCGCCGCACCTGCGGGACGCCCACTACGCGGGGGCCGCCGGGCTGGGCCACGGCGAGGGCTACCGGTACGCCCACGACCATCCGCACGGGGTGGCCGAGCAGCAGTACCTCCCCGACGCGCTGGCCGGCGCCAGGTACTACCGCCCGACCGACCACGGGTTCGAGGCCCAGCTCGTCGAGCGCCTGGCCGCGCTGGAGGAGCTGCTCGGACGCCGTCCGGAGCCCGACGGCGGTGCCCGGGGGCCGCGCCACGGCCTAGCATGAGCGCGTGACGCAGATCCGCGCGGCCGCAGCCCTACGCGCTTGGTTCGCCCGCCCCGCCGTGAGCCTCCTGACGGGCCTCGGGGTGGTGATCCTCGGCTACTACGCGGTGCCGATGGAGGGGAGCGAGTTGAGCAGCGTCGTCCGGCTGCTGCTGACGGTGGCGGCGCTGGGGGCGCTGGGGTGGCTGGTGCGGCACGAGGTGCGCCGGTTCCGGACGGCACCGGTGGCCTCGCTCGTCATGGTCATGGAGGTGGTCGTGGTGCTGTTCGCCGCGGCGCAGCTCGCGGTCGAGCGCTGGCTGCCCGGTCAGTTCTCCGGGCTCGTGACGAGAACCGACGCCCTCTACTTCACCGTGACCACGATGTCCACCGTCGGCTACGGCGATATCCACGCCGACGGGCAGGTGGCGCGGGCCATGGTCGTGGCCATGATGACCTTCGACGTGGTCTTCGTCGCCACGCTCGGCGCCGCCGTGTCGCAGCGCTACGGCAGCATCTTCGGCGCCGGCCGGGAGCGGTGACGCCCGAGCGACGCCGCGGTGCGGCCGGTCAGCGGGCCTTCAGGACCACCTCGACGGCCTCGATGCGCAGGGACTGCCCGACCGTTCCGGCCGTGGCGCCGTCGGCCACCCAGGGCTGCCACCCGATCCCCTGGACCCACGCCCGGTAGGCGATGGTGTACCGCGCGGCGAGGTCGCCGGTGAGCTTCACCTGGAAGGCCTCCAGGCGCCGCGCCTGTGCCATCGTGCCGAGGTAGCCGGACGACGGCGTCCAGGCCTGCCAGCCGATGTCCTGCACGTGCCCGCGCATGCTCACCTCGCCGGGGACGCCGCCGGTCACCTTCAGCCGGAGCGCTTCCAGGCGCAGCCCCTTGCCGGGCAGGCCCGTGGTCGCACCGTCGCTCGCATCGCCCATCCAGCCGACGTTCTGCACGTGGCCGGCGTAGGTGGCGACGGCGGGGGACGGTCCGGCCGGCGGCTCCGGGTTCGCCGGGGGGTTCGCCGGTGCGGGGGCCGAGCCGTCCCGAGGGACGAGCCGGATCGAGACGGCCTCGACGCGCAGCGCGCGTCCGACGGTGCCGGCGGTGCCGCCGTCGGTCTGGAAGGCCTGCCAGCCGATGTCCTGGACGTGCGCCCGGTACTGCAGCTGGTACTTGGTGGCGAGGTCGCCGGTGAGCTTGATCTCGAACGCCTCCAGGCGCTGGGAGCGCCCGAGCGTGCCGATGAACGTCGACTCGGTCACCCACGGCTGCCAGCCGACGTTTTGGACGTGCCCGCGGTAGAGGATGCCGCCCGACACGGACCCGCCGATCGAGAGCCGCAGCGCCTCCACGCGCAGGGACTGCCCGACGGTGCCCGCCACGGCGCCGTCCGCGACGCCGGCCTGCCAGCCGATGTTCTGGACGTGCGCGGCGTAGCCGAGCGTCGGGGGGACGGTCTGGGCGCCGACCGGGCGGGCGTTCAGCGAGACTTGCAGGGCGCTGACCGTGGGCGCGTCGAGCTGGCCGGTCCGCGGGGCGCCGACGACCTCCTGGAGCTTCGTGACGGTCGGCACGTCGCGCTGCCCCGTGACGGGGGCGCCGATGGTGCGCTGCAGCGCGGTGGTCGTCCCGGTGCCCCAGACCCCGTCCATGACCGCACCCACCCAGCGCTGGAGCTCGGTGATCGTGGGGGAGTCGAGCACACCCGTGACCGCCAGCGTCACCTTGCCGGAGGCCGGGTCGACGGCCGGGGGCGGGGTCGGCTCGGACGGCGCGGGGGGCTGGGACGCCGACCCGGCGAGCCGGGCGCGGACGTCGTAGCGCATCTGCGACAGGAGCCGGTAGACGTTCTTGCCCGGGCAGTCGGTGTTGTTCTCGTCCCGGTGCCCCGAGATCGCGTTGAGGAAGGTCGAGCCGCCGTCCTGCCCGCCGGAGCCGTACGTCGTGCCGTAGGGATCGACGCCGTGCAGCGCGAACTTCCACGCGATGACGTCCTCGGCCTTGGAGATCATCTCGGCCGGGGGCGCTGCCGCCTCGAAGTCGCCGAGGAACGACAGCCCGAAGACCCGCTGGTTGGTGATCCCCCACGCGTGCCCGCCGGCCACCGCGCGGTCGAGTCCGCCGCCGCGGCCCTCCCAGGCCGTCCCGAACCGGTCGACCAGCACGTTGTAGGCGATGTCCTTCCAGCCGCGCGTGTTGACGTGATAGGCCTGAATGGCGCGCAGGATCCCGGGCACATCGGCCGGGGTGTAGGTGTTGGTCCCGGAGGTGTGGTGGATCATCACGCCCGTCACGACGCCGTACTCGTACGGCAGCCGGACGATCGACTCGTTGGCCCCCCAGTCCGCGCGGGTCTTGATCGCGGGACGGGCGGGTCCGGGGACCGTCGAGGTCGTGCTCATGCGGGCCTTGGTCGTGGACGCCGCGGGTCCGGCCGGAGCGGCGTGCACCGACAAGACCGCGGCCACCGGCTTGGTGGACAGTGTGGCGACCTCGACGCTCCCGGCCGCCGTCACGACGACCGGTTCGGTGCCGGACGTGGCGGAGGATTCGCCCGCCTGCTCGGCCTCGGCCGTGACCCGCTGCCACGCCGTGGCCTTGCCGTCGGTGAGGGTTCGGTAGAGGACGGTGGGCGGTTCGGCGGTCTTCGGCCACGTCACGCCGGCGACCGAGGCGCCGGTGCCGAGCCGCGCCTGGGCGACCGCGACGACCCGTCCGGACGCCGTCTGGGCCCACGTGCCCGGGTCGGGGAGCGCGGCGACGCGCGCCAGGGGCGTCCGCTGTGTCGACACGGCGGGAGCCGAGGGCGAGGGCGTCGGGGCCGCCTCGGCAACCGTGGGCACCAGCCCCGCCGCCAGTCCGAGGGTCAGCCCGGCCAGCAGTGCGGTGAGTCGGAGCTTCACGGGCGATCCCCCTTGTGGGTGGGCTCCACCGGCAGGGTGGGGCGGCGACGGTCAGGGCATGCTAAGCAGGCCTTCCGCGTCCGCGGCAAGCTGAGGCGCCTATCCCTCACGTGGAGGGAGAGGGTTGGGCCGGCGTTCGGTTCGGCGTCCGGGGCGGCCACCGCGTATCCTTGCCAAGCTGCCCGCCGCCGCCCGCGGCGGGGCCGATTTCGTGAGGGGCACACAGGACGATGGGGATGCGCGAGGCCAGTTCGGTTCACACCGGCGGAGTGCGGTCATGAGGACCGCCGAGATCCGCCGTCGGTTCCTGGACCACTTCGTCAACGCCGGGCACACGCTCGTACCGTCGGCGCCGCTGGTCTACAACGACCCGACGCTGCTGTTCGTCAACGCCGGCATGGTGCCCTTCAAGCCCTACTTCACCGGCGCCGAAACCGCCCCCTTCGACACCGCCACGAGCTGCCAGAAGTGCGTCCGGACCCTCGACATCGACGAGGTCGGCAAGACGACCCGGCACGGCACGTTCTTCCAGATGAACGGCAACTTCTCGTTCGGCGACTACTTCAAGGAAGGCGCGATCCGCCACGCGTGGAGCCTCGTCACGGGCTCGGTCGCCGACGGCGGCTTGGGCTTCGACGGCGACCGGGTGTGGGTGACCGTGCTCGGGCCGGGCTACCACCCGGACTTCCCCGACGGCGACAACGAGGCCGTCGAGCTGTGGCGCTCGGTCGGGCTGCCGGACGAGCGCATCCAGCGCCGCAACCTCAAGGACAACTACTGGAACATGGGCGTGCCCGGTCCGGGCGGGCCCTGCTCGGAGATCTACATCGACCGCGGCCCCGCGTTCGGTCCGGACGGCGGCCCGGTCGTGGACGAGGACCGTTTCCTGGAGATCTGGAACCTCGTCTTCATGCAGCAGGAGCTGTCCGCGGTGCGCGCCAAGGACGACTTCGACGTGCTGCGGCCGCTGCCGAAGAAGAACATCGACACCGGCATGGGCCTGGAGCGGGTCGCGTACCTGATGCAGGGCAAGAACAACATGTACGAGATCGACCAGATCTACCCCGTCATCGAGAAGGCGGCCGAGCTGTCGGGCAAGCGCTACGGCGCCCACCACGACGACGACGTCCGGATGCGGGTCGTCGCCGACCACGTCCGCAGCGGCTTGATGCTCATGACCGACGGCGTGGCGCCCGGCAACGAGGCGCGCGGCTACGTGCTGCGCCGCCTGCTGCGCCGCAGCATCCGTGCGATGCGGCTGTTGGGCGTGGGCGACACGGTGCTGCCCGAGCTCCTGCCCATCAGCAAGGCCCTCATGGAGGAGAGCTACCCCGAGGTCGCCAGCGAGTGGGAGCGGGTCAGCCAGCTCGCCTACGCCGAGGAGGAGGCGTTCCGCCGCACGCTGGCGTCCGGAACCCAGATCTTCGACGTGGCGGTAGCCCAGGCCAAGGACGCGCGCGCCACGGTGCTGAGCGGCGACAAGGCGTTCCAGCTCCACGACACCTACGGGTTCCCCATCGACCTGACGCTGGAGATGGCCTCTGAGGCGGGCTTGAGCGTCGACCAGGGCGAGTTCCGGCGCCTCATGCAGGAGCAGAAGGACCGCGCGAAGGCGGACGCCCGCGCCAAGAAGGGCGGCGCTGCCTCCACCGAGGCCTACCGCACGCTGCGCGAGGCCGGCGAGACGCCGTTCCGGGGCTACACCGAGCTGGAAGTTGCCTCAACCGTCCGCGGGATCGTCGCGGACGGCCGGTTGGTCGCCTCGGCGAAGCCCGGCGACGTGGTCGAGGTCGTCTTGGACGAGACCCCCTTCTACGCCGAGTCCGGCGGCCAGGACGCCGACTCGGGCGTCATCACCGGCGACGGGCTGTCCCTGGAGGTGCTGGACGTCCAGCGTCCGGTGCAGGGACTCGTGGTCCACAAGGTGCGGGTTGCCGACGGCGAGCTGGTCCCCGGGGCCGTGGCGCTGGCGCAGGTGGACGCCGCGGCGCGCTTCGACGGCGCCAAGGCGCACACCGCGACCCACATCGTGCATGCGGTGCTGCGGCAGTTGCTCGGCCCGACGGCGGTCCAGGCCGGGTCCTACAACAAGCCGGGCTACCTCCGCTTCGACTTCAGCTCGCCGGTGGGCCTGTCCAAGGACCTGCGCGCCGAGCTGGAAGGGCTCACCAACGAGGCGATCCGTGCCGACTACGAGGTGACCGAGCAGCAGATGCCGCTGGAGGACGCCAAGGCGCTGGGCGCGATGGCGATGTTCGGCGAGAAGTACCCCGACATCGTCCGCGTGGTCTCCACCGGCGGCGACTTCAGCCGCGAACTCTGCGGCGGTACGCATGTGGCCTCCGCGGGTCAGATCGGGCTGCTGAACCTGCTGGGCGAGAGCTCGATCGGGTCCGGCGTTCGGCGCGTCGAGGCGCTCGTCGGCAAGGACGCCTTCGACCAGCTCGCCCGCGAGCGCGCGCTGGTGCACACCCTGTCCGACCTGCTCAAGACGCAGCCGGAGCAGTTGGAGGACCGCATCGGCAAGCTGCTGGTCCAGCTCAAGAGCGCCGAGAAGGAAGTCGCCGACCTCCGCACGCGCGAGCTGCTCGGCAACGCCGCAGGCCTCGCGGCAGCGGCCGAGCCGGCAGGTGGCGTCCGGCTGGTCGCCCGGGAGGTCCCGGGTGTCGGCGGGAACGACCTGCGCACCCTCGCCCTGGAGGTGCGCCAGCACCTGGGCTCGGACGCCGCGGTGGTGGCCCTGGTCGGCGGCGATGCCAAGCCGGTGCTCACGGTCGCGACGAACGAGGCGGCACGGGCCCTCGGCGCGAAGGCCGGGCGGCTGGTCGCCGTGGGCGCGGCCGAGCTGGGCGGCCGCGGGGGTGGCAAGGACGACGTCGCCCAGGGCGGCGGGACGGACGCCGCGGCGTCCGCGGCCGCGCTGACGGCGATCCGGAACGCCCTGGCCGAGGCGGCGCATTGAGTCCTTTCGCGCTGCGCCCCGGCGTCCGGCTCGCCCTCGACTGGGGAACGGCACGGATCGGCGTGGCGGCGTGCGACCGGCTGGGCACCTTGGCCTACCCGGTGGAGACCATCGCGCGGGCGTCCGACCTCGACGGCGTCGGACGCCGCCTGCGCGCCCTGGCGGCCGAGTACGAGCCCGTGGAGGTCGTGATGGGGCTCCCACGACACCTCAAGGGCGTCGAGGGCGCGACCGCCGGGCTGATCCGGCAGCGGGCCGCCTGGGTGGCAGACCTGCTCGGCGTGGACGTCCGTCTCGTGGACGAGCGCCTGTCGACGGTGGAGGCCTCGCGGCAGCTCCGCGCGTCGGGGCGGGACGCCAAGGGCCAGCGCGGCGTTATCGATCAGGCGGCGGCCGTGGCAATCTTGAACCACGCGCTGGACTTGGAGAAGAACACGGGGCTCGCCCCCGGTGAGCGGATCACGGGAAGGACCCACTGATGGCCGGACGTTACAGCGAACCCGGGTTGCGGGATCCCGAGACGGGCGAGATCGACCGTCGCGAACTGGGTCACCGACTCAAGGGGTGGCTCGCGGTGCTGCTCTCCGTGGTCGTGCTGGGCGGAGGCCTGATCTTCGTCGGGACGAAGGGCTACAACGCCTGGATGGAGTTCCGGACGCGCGACGACTACGCCGGATCCACCGGTGTGGCCGACATCGAGGTGACGATCCCGAAGGATTCGAGCGTCTCCAAGATCGGGACGATCCTGAAGGAGGCCGATGTCGTCAAGGACGCCACCACGTTCCGGAAGGTGGCGACCGGGCGTCCAGACGACGTGAAGAAGCTCAAGGCGGGCCGGTTCCGGATGCGCACGCAGATCTCCTCCGACGCCGCGCTCGATCAGCTCATCGACCCGACGCGCGTGGTCCGCAACATGATGACCCTCGCCGAGGGCCAGCGGCTCACCCAGCAGGTCGACGCGATGGCGAAAGCGACGAAGCTGCCCGTGGAGGCCTTCCAGGCTGCGCTCGCCAAGCCGCAGGATCTGGGTCTTCCCCCGTGGGCCAAGAACCGTCCCGAGGGCTTCTTCTACCCCGACACCTACGAGATGGGCGATAACCCCACCGCGCTGGGGCTCATGAAGCAGAGCGTGGCGCAGTTCAACAACGTGATGACGCAGTCGGACTTCGTGAACGCGGCGGCGGCCTCTCCGGCCAAGGATCCGTACACGGCGCTCATCGTGGCGAGCATCGTCGAGAAGGAAGTCTTCCGCGACGAGGACCGGCCCAAGGTGGCGCGCGTCTTCTACAACCGGTTGGCCCAAGGCATGCCGCTCCAGTCGGATGCCACGGTCGCCTACGCCGTGGGCAAGACCGGCACCGTGTGGACGACCGAGGCAGAGCGAAAGTCCAAGTCGCCCTACAACACCTACGCCGTGAAGGGGCTGCCGCCGGGGCCGATCGGGGCGCCCTCGCGCAAGTCGCTGGATGCCGCCGTGCATCCCGCCGACGGCAACTGGCTGTACTTCGTGCCGGTCGACCTGAACACCGGCGTGACCGAGTTCAACGACACCTACGAGCAGCATCAGGCGAGCAGCGCCAAGCTCCAGGCGTGGTGCACCGCCTCGGAGGAGAACCGGAAGAAGTGCGCCTGAGCCCCGTGCGCTGCGCGGTGGCCGGCCACCCGGTGGGCCACTCGCTGTCGCCGGTCATCCACCGGGCGGCCTATCGGCTGCTCGGGCTGGACGCCTACGAGTACGGCCTGGTCGATCTGGCGCCGGAGCAGTTCGAGGCGTTCGTGGCCGGCCGCGACGCGTCGTGGCGCGGGCTGTCGGTCACCATGCCCCACAAGGAGGCCGCGGCCCGGCTGGGGGAGCCGGACGCCGACGTGCGCCTCACCGGCGTGGCGAACACGCTGGTGTGGCATGCCGACGGCCACCGCACCGCGCACAACACCGACATCGAAGGCTTCGTGACGGCGCTGGGATCGGCGCCGGCCGCGGCGACCGTCCTGGGGGCGGGCGCGACCGCGCGGTCGGCGCTGGTGGCGTTGGCGCGCCTCGGGGTGGCCGAGGTGGAGATCCGGGCGCGTTCGGCCGAAAAGGCCGGGGCGCTGGCGGCGTGGGCGTCCGCGCACGTCCGGTCGGCCGCGGGATCGGGCCGGGTCGGCTACCGGGTGGGTGCCTGGGAGGCGCCTGCGGACGCCGGCCTGCTGGTCTCCACGGTGCCCGCGGACGCCGCCGCGCCGCTGGTGGCGACGCTGCTGGGCGGCGACGCGGCGCCGACTACGGTGTTCGACGTCAGCTACCACCCCTGGCCCTCCGCGCTGGCGGCCGCGGCGACGGCGTCCGGACGCGGCGTCCGCAACGGGCTCGACCTGCTGGTGGCCCAGGCGGTCGTCCAGGTGCGGCTGTTCACGGGCCGCGACGTGCCTGCGGAGCCCCTCGCGTCCGCTGCTCGGGAGGAGTTGGAGCGCCGCGCGAGCGCGTGAGACGCTGCCCGCATGCTCCGCTACCTGACCGCCGGGGAGTCCCACGGCCGCGCGCTCGTGGCCACGATCGAGGGGATTCCCGCCCACGTCCGCGTCTCGACCCGGGACATCGCGGACGCGTTGGCGCGCCGCCGGCTCGGGGTCGGGCGGGGCGCCCGCATGAAGTTCGAGGCCGACGAGGTCACGCTGCTGGCGGGCATCCGCCACGGCGAGACGCTCGGCTCGCCGGTGGCGATCCTGGTCGGCAACAGCGAGTGGGCCAAGTGGGAGACCGTCATGGCCCCGGACGCCGTGGATCCCGACCTGCTCGCCGCCCAGGCGCGCAACGCGGCGCTCACCCGGCCGCGTCCCGGCCACGCCGACCTGGCGGGCATGCAGAAGTACGACTGGGATGAGGCGCGCCCGATCCTGGAGCGGGCGTCCGCGCGCGAGACGGCCGCCCGCGTGGCGTTGGGCCGGGTCGCGGCGAATTTCCTCCAGCAGGCGTTCGGGATCGAGGTCTTCAGCCACGTCGTGGAGATCGGTCCGGTCGCCGCCGACGCCGGCGTGCTGCCCACGCCCGCCGACCTAGCGGAAATCGACGCAAGCCCCGTGCGGTGCTTCGACCCGGACGCCGCGGCCCGGATGCTCGCGGAGATCGAGGCGGCCCGCACCGAGGGCGACACCATCGGCGGCGTGGTCGAGGTGCTCGCCACCGGGCTGCCCAGCGGGCTTGGCGCGCACACCCAGGGCGACCGGCGGCTGGACGCGCGCCTTGCCGGCGCGCTCATGGGCATCCAGGCCATCAAGGGCGTCGAGGTGGGCGAGGGGTTCGCCCTCGCCCGCACCCGCGGCTCGCGAGCGCACGACGAGATGGTCCCCGACGGCGGCCGGATCACCCGGCTCTCCAACCGCTCCGGCGGCACCGAAGGCGGCATGAGCAACGGCGAGGTGCTGCGGGTCCGAGCGGCGATGAAGCCCATCGCCACGGTGCCGCGCGCCCTGCGCACGGTCGACGTCGCGACGCACGCCGCCGCCCAGGCTCACCACCAGCGCTCCGACGTGTGCGCGGTCCCCGCGGCGGGCGTCGTCGCGGAGGCGATGGTCGCGCTCGTCCTGGCGGAGGTGGCCCTGGAGAAATTCGGGGGCGACTCCCTCGCCGAGACCCGACGCAACTACCGCGCCTACCTCGACCGGCTGGCCGAACGGGGGCTGGCGTGAGCGGTGGCGTCGTCCTGATCGGCGCGTCGGGGGCGGGCAAGTCGACCGTGGGGCCGCTGCTCGCCCGAGCGCTCGACCGGCCCTTCGTGGATGTGGACGCCGCCGTGGAGGCCGCCGCCGGGAGGTCCATCGCCGCGCTCTTCGCCGCCCACGGCGAGGCGCACTTCCGCGTCCTGGAGGCCGACGCCGCCCTGGCCGCCCTCTCGACGGAGGCGGTGGTCAGCCTCGGCGGCGGTGCGCCCCTCACCCCGGCGGTCGCGGACGCCCTCGCCGGCCACCGCGTCGTGTGGCTCCAGGTGGCCCCCGAGGCCGCCGCCGCCCGCGTCGCGCACCACACCGACCGCCCGCTGCTGGCCGGAGACCGGCTCGCGACGCTGCGGCGGATGGTCGCCGAACGCTCCGCCGTCTACGCTCGCCTCGCCGACGTCGCCGTCGCCACCGACGGGCTGGTCCCCGACGCCGTGGCCGCCCGCGTCCTGACCGCCCTGGAGGATCTCGCATGACCACCCGCGTTCCCGTCACCGCCGAGCGTCCCTACGAGGTCGCCGTCGGGCGCGGCGTCGCGTCCGGGGTGGCCGACGCGCTGGGCGGCGCCGAGCGAGTCGCGGTGCTGCACCCGGCCGTCCTGGCCGACCGCGCGGATGCCCTGGCCGACATGCTGCCCGCCGAGGTCACGCTCATCGAGGTGCCCAACGGCGAGAAGGCCAAGCGCGCGGCGGTGCTGGACGGCGCCTGGCGCGTCCTCGCCGAGGCGGGCTTCACGCGCTCAGACGCCGTCGTGGGGCTCGGGGGCGGCGCCACCACCGACCTCGCCGGGTTCGTCGCGGCCACGTGGCTGCGCGGCGTCCGCTACGTGGGCGTCCCGACGACGCTGCTCGCGATGGTCGACGCCGCGGTGGGCGGCAAGACGGGCATCAACCTGCCCCACGGCAAGAACCTCGTGGGGGCCTTCTGGGAGCCGGCCGCGGTCTTCTGCGACCTGGAGTTTCTCGACACGCTGCCCGTCGCCGACCTCCGCTCGGGCCTGGCCGAGGTCGTCAAGCACGGGCTCATCGCCGACCCCCGGACGCTGGAGCTGGTCGAGACCGACCCTGAGGCCCTGCTGGATCCCGCCTCGCCGGCACTGGCCGAGGCGGTCGAGCGCTCCATCGCGGTCAAGGCGCGCGTCGTCTCCGGCGACCTCCGCGAGGCGACCTCCACGGCCGACCGCGTGGGCCGGGAGGCGCTCAACTACGGCCACACCCTCGCCCACGCCCTCGAGCGCCGCGAACGTTACCGCTGGTCGCACGGGGATGCGGTCGCGGTGGGGCTGGTGTTCGCTGCGACGCTGGCGCGCCGGCTGGGGCTGCTGTCCGACGCCGAGGTGGAGCGCCACCGGGCCGCCCTGGCCGCGCTCGGCCTGCCGACGAGCTACGACGCGGACGCTTGGCCCGAGCTCCGCGCGAGCATGAACCTCGACAAGAAGGCCCGCGGCGCGGACCTGCGCTTCGTCCTGCTGGACGGGCTGTTCCGCCCGACGGTCGTCCGGGCCCCCGACGAGGCCGCACTCGCGGCGTCCTACGCCGAGATCGGAGCCTGAGATGTACGTGCCTCGGCACTTCGCCATGACGGACGTCCAGGCCGCGGAACTGCTGGCCGCGGCCGACACCGCGCAGCTGGTGACCGCGCATCCCGAGGGGCCGGTAGCCACCCTGCTGCCGGTGCTGCATGCGCCACACGCCGCGGGTTTCGGCTCGCTGCTCATGCACGTCACCCGGACCAACGAGCAGTGGCAACGGCCCGGGCTAGGCGAGACGCTCGCGATCTTGTCGGGTCCGGACGCGTATGTGGCGCCGGAGTGGCTGGCGTCGTACGCGGACGCCCCGGGCGTCCCGACGTGGAACTACGTGACGGTCCACGCCTACGGCGAGCTGATCGTCCACGACGACGAGGCGTGGTGCGCGGACGTGGTGACCCGGGTGTCGCGACGCCACGGCTACGACACCGGCCAGGTGTCCCGACGCAGCATGGAACTCATGCTGCGGGCCGTGGTCGGGTTGGAGCTGCGCGTGACGCGCGTCCAGGCCAAGGCCAAGCTGTCGCAGAACAAGGGCCCTGCCGACGTGGCGGGCATCATCGCCGGGCTGCACGGCGCGGGGGCGGACGCGCTGGCGTCGGAGATGGAGCGGACCGCCCTGCCGCACGCGCTCGCCCGCGCCGACCTGGTGGCGGGCATCCGCTCCGGGCGGCGACTGGGGGAGGCCCGCCCCGGCTGACCCGATTCGTGGGCAGCCGGAGCCGACCGGTAGAGTGGTCCGCCGAACGCGCGATGTTGGAAGGACACCCATGCCCACGATCTCGACCAATGACCTGAAGAACGGCACGGTCCTCGACCTGGACGGCCAGTTGTGGACCGTCATCTGGTTCCAGCACCACAAGCCGGGCAAGGGCAACACGGTGGTCCGCAGCAAGCTCAAGCATGTGCTGAGCGGCAAGGTGGTCGACCGCACGTTCAACTCCGACACCAAGGTCGAGAGCGCGAGCGTCGACCGCCGCGAGATGCAGTACCTGTACCACGACGGCCACGCCTACGTGTTCATGGACACCTCGTCCTACGACCAGCTCCAGATCCCCGACGAGGTCGTCGGCGACGCCAAGGACTACATGCTGGAGAACCAGATGGCCACCGTCGCCACCCACGACGGCAACCCGCTCTACATCGAGCTGCCGGCGTCGGTGGAACTCGAGATCACCTACACCGAGCCGGGCCTGCAGGGCGACCGCAGCTCCGCCGGCACCAAGCCCGCGACGCTGGAGACCGGCAAGCAGATCCAGGTGCCCCTGTTCATCGAGTCGGGCACGCGCGTCAAGGTGCGCACCGAGGACGGCGCCTACCTCGGCCGGGTTTCCTGAGGTGGACCACCGGGGTCCCGGGACGCGCACGAAGGCGCGCAAGCGCGCGCTCGACATCCTGTTCGAGGCCGACCTCCGCGACGAGCCCGTCGCGGAGGTACTGGCCGACCGGGTGGCCCTCGCCTCGCCGCCGGTGCGACGCTTCACGATCGAGTTGGTCGAAGGCGTCGCTGCCCACCGCGCGGAGGTGGACGCTGCCATCGCCGGGTGCCTGCGCGAAGGGTGGACGCTGGAGCGGATGCCCCGCGTCGACCGGTCGTTGGCGCGCATCGCGGCCTATGAGCTGCTGCACACCGACACCGAACCGACCATCGCGATCGACGAGGCGGTGTCGCTGGCGGCGGAGCTTTCCACCGACGACTCCCCGGGCTTCCTGAACGGCGTGCTGGGCGCCTTGTCCCTGCAGCGGCAGGAGAACCCGGCCTCGTAAGGGCCGATGCTCGACGCCGGCGTGAGGCGGGCGCGACGGGCGGTCCTCCCCCCGGAGACCCTTCGCTAACCTTTAACTTCCTCTTCGGTAGAAACCGCTGCAGCCTCCTCCAGAACGGTATCATGCTGTGGTGTTACTTCCCGTCTCGAGGAAGGTCGGCCGTGGGACCCCGCGCAAGGCAGGACCGAGGGATCGCCTCGTCAGGTGACCGCCCGCTCCGCCGCGCGCACGTTCCGGGTCCGATCCGGGCCCTGGTGATCGTCTTGTCGGTCGCCCTCGTGGCCCCCATGACAGGCACCGCGCACCTCGCGGGCCCCGCTGACCGCGCCCCCGCCGCCGTCCCGGCCGCGGCCGTGGATCTGCGGGGGCTCGTCCGGTCGTTGCTGACGGGCCGGACCGACGCGGTGCCCTTGCGCTCCCCGGCGGCCCCCGGTTCCGCCGAGGTTCGAACCGTCGGTCAGCCCGAGGTGGACGCCGCGCTGAGGCGCGCCGTCGCCGAGTGGCGGGCCCGGGGCGGCGCCGTGGTCGGGGTTCGCGCCAGCGTCGCCGACCTGCCCGAAGGACTGCTCGGGGTGGCGGTCGGCCGCAGCATCCGGATCGACGCGGACGCCGCGGGCTGGGGCTGGTCCCGGATGGATCTCGACACCGTCGTGCGCCACGAGGTGGGCCACGCCCTCGGCTACGGTCACGCCGCAACGGGCCTGATGGCCGAGGTCCTCCCGCCCGGCGCGGCGTTCGCCGTGCCCGACCCCGGGACGCTCCCGGTGTCCTCGCTCGTCCCGAGCGCCCTGACGGCACCCGTGGCACCACCCAAGGCGGACGGCACCCCGAACGCAGCCCCGGAGGCCGCCACCCCCGACGAGCCCGCGGCGGCGTCCGCATCCCCGGGCACAGGCCATTCCGGCGACGCTTCCACGGTGGCCCCGCCCCCGGCGCCACCCGCCGCGGCGGCGTCCGGCACCCAGGGCACAGGCCATTCCGGCGACGCCTCGACGGGGGCCCCGCCCCCGGCGCCACCCGCCGCGGCGGCGTCCGACACCCAGGGGACAAGCCATTCCGCGGAGCCGCAGCCGGCGCCTGCGCCGGCCACCCCGCCCGACCCGATCGGGTCCACACCGCCGTCGGCCGTCC
>CAYZXQ010000002.1:0-94561 GCA_964482465.1 uncultured Nigerium sp.
CAGCGCCCCGCCGGGGCGGCGCGGCCGGACCGCCCGCGCGTGGGCCCGGGTCGCCCCCGGGCTGGTGTTGGGCGCGGCGCTGGGCATCCTGCCCGGCCAGCCGCTGTACCACCTGCTGGCGTCGGACGCTTGGACGGCCCCGCGGGCCGACTCCGCCCAGACGGTGCTCGCGCTCGTCCCCGACGGCGCCGTCGTCGCGAGCGACCACGCCCTGATCGACCGGTTGGCCGTCCGCACGCAGGTGTACTTCCTGGGCGTCCCGGGTCCGCCGCCGCAGTGGGTGCTCATCGACGTCCGCGGCGGGGGTGTGCCCGCGGACGCCGACGTGGCGGCCTACGCGGCAGGCCTGTACCCCGGCACGTGGGAGCGGGTCGCGGACGCTCAGGGCTACCAACTCGCGCGCCGGGAATGACTTTTCCACGACGGGGAGTTGGCCAGACGGCGTCCGCGAGCTACCCTACCTACGTGACCGTAAGTTACTCGGAGTCAAGTAGCGCCATGACCGACACCCCGCGCCCCGCCAAGCCCGCCCTTCGCGGCTGGTTCCACCTCGGCATGACCCCGCTCGTGCAACTCGCCGGCCTGGTCCTCCTCGTCGCGACCCCCTCGCTCGTCGGGCGGATCGGCGTCGCCATCTACCTGATCGCGGCCACCATCCTCTTCGGCGTCTCCGCGGCCTACCACCGCGGCCGCTGGTCGGCGCAGGCGACGGCCGTCCTGCGGCGCCTCGACCACGCCAACATCTTCTTGTTCATCGCGGGGACGTACACCCCGCTCTCGCTGATGCTCCTGGACGGCTTCGACCGGATCGCGCTGCTGGCCATCATCTGGGGCGTCGCCATCGCCGGGATCACGTTCAAGATGCTGTGGATGTCCGCGCCGCGCTGGCTCTACACGCTGCTGTACGTCGTCATGGGGTGGGCCGCCCTCGGCTGGCTCGCCCAGTTCTGGCACACCGGCGGCCCGCTCGTGGTGTCGCTGATCGCAGCCGGCGGCCTCGTCTACACGTTCGGCGCGGTGGTGTACGCGCGCAAGTTCCCGGATCCATCACCGACGTGGTTCGGCTTCCACGAGATCTTCCACGCCTGCACCATCGTGGCCGCCATGTGCCACTTCGCCGCCATCGCCATCGCCACACTGGCCTGAGATCGCGCGCGGGGGATCCCACCGACGCGAGACGCGCTCAGGCGCGGCGCCAGAGCGCGTCGCGCGCCTCCTGGATCGTGCCCGCGGGCGCGAAGCACGTCGTGCCACGGCACACATAGACGGTCTGGTCGAAGGCCACGATCTCGTGCTCGGCGTACTCGTCGTCGTCGCCTTCGCGGCGCAGCGCCGATACCCCGCCGGAGGCCCCGATGGTCGCGTGGGTCAGCAGGGTGTCGGAGGCCGCGGCGTCCGCGACCGGAGCCGACCCACCGACCGGACGGTCGTCGAAGTGGTGGGCGAACCCGGGCGTGCCGGGGCGTCCGGTCACCACGACCGTGCCCGCCGGGGCCATCCGCCACACGGCCCGCGCGGCGTCGTTGAGGGGGTCGCCGTCGGCGTCCACGACCACCGCGACGGCGGGCTTGAGGCCCTTGCGCGCCTCGTCGGCCAGCAGCAGGTCGGACAGGGCCGCCGGCGCGAACCGCGGGTTGGCCGCGACCGTGCCCCAGGTGGTGCGGGCGGCGGCGTCCGCACGCTCCAGCAGGTCGGCGCGGTCGGCGAGCAGCCCGACGTGCCGCAGCGCCGCAACCAGCGTGCTCGTGCCCGAGGGCGTCGGGTTGTCGGCGACGTCGCGGGGCCGAGTGAACAGCCCATCGCCGGCCGCGTCGAAGAAGCCGCTGTCGGTGGCGCCGAACCGCTCGATCGCCTCGTCGCACAGCCGCTCGGCGAGCCGGAGCCAGGACGCGTCGCCCAGGGCCCCCGCGAGCCGGGAGAATGCCAGCGCCACGGCGCCGTAGTCTTCCGCGGTGCCGGCCGTGTCGCCCGCCACGCCGTCCAGCGATGTCCGGACCAGCCCCGCCTCCGTGAGGTGTACGTCGCGCAGGACGGTCGCCGCCCGCTCGGCCGCGGCCAGCCAGGACGGCTCGCCGAACACGAGGGCGGCGCCGACGAGGGAGTCGATCATCCAGCCGTTCCACGACGCCAGGATCTTGTCGTCGCGGGGCGGCGCGAACCGGTTGCCCCGGACCTCCAGCAGCCGACCGGCAACACGGTCGAGGCGGGCGGCGTCCGGAGCCCCCCGCAGTTGCAGGGTCGACAGGCCGTGCTCGAACGTGCCGGCGGTGGTGACGTGGAAGGTCTTCTCGGCCCACGCGGCGTCGTCGGCATCGAGGGCGTCCGCGAGCAACTCGGGGTTCCAGACGTAGTAGATGCCCTCGTGCGCCATGCCGCGGATGTCCGCGGAGTCGGCGTCCAGGGACGCCCCGTAGGCCCCCTCCGCCGTCACCAGCTCGCGCTCGGCCCAACCGACGATGCCCCGGACGACCCGCTCGAAGAGCCAGCGCAGGCCCTCGTCGTGCGAGGGCGTCCGCCGCCAGCCGCGCGTGTACGACCCGAGCAACAAGGCGTTGTCGTAGAGCATCTTCTCGAAGTGCGGCACGACCCAGCCGGCGTCGACGGCGTAGCGGTGGAAGCCGCCGCCCACCTGGTCGTGGACGCCGCCGCGCGCCATCGCCTCCAGCGTGCGCTGGGCGATGTCGAGCGTGCCCGGGTCGCCCTTGACCAGCAGCGCGTCGACCACCAGCGGCGCCGGGAACTTCGGCGCCCCGCCGAAGCCGCCGTGCAGCAGGTCGAAGTCGGCCGACAGCGAGTCCAGCGCCGCCCACAGGTCGGGGACGGTGTCCGCCACGGGCAGCGCGTTGATCTCGGCGAGACGCTCGACGATGGTCGCCGCCGACGCCAGGACCTCGTCGCGGCGGTCGGCCCACGCGCCCGCCAGCGCCTCGATCACCTGCGTGAAGGACGGCATGCCCGGCCGGGGCTCGGGCGGGTAGTAGGTGCCCGCGAAGAAGGGCCGGCCGTCGGGGGTGGCGAAGACCGTCATGGGCCAGCCGCCGTGCCCGATGAGCGCCTGGGTGGCCCGCATGTAGATCGCGTCGACATCCGGGTGCTCTTCGCGGTCGACCTTGACCGGGACGAAGTGGGCGTTGATCAGGGCCGCGACCTCGGCGTCCTCGAACGACTCGTGGGCCATCACATGGCACCAGTGGCACGCGGAGTAGCCGATGGAGATCAGGAGCGGGACGCCGCGCCGCGCCGCCTCGGCCAGCGCCTCGGCCCCCCACGGCCACCAGTCGACGGGGTTCGTCGCGTGTTGCAGCAGGTAGGGGCTCGTGCAGGCGGCCAAGCGATTCGACATGCGGGCCACCCTACCGACCGGGACGGACAAAGCCGACGCCCGGACGGCCGCGTGGAATCAGGGGGTCGGCTTGGCGAACGGACCGGCCTC
This sequence comes from uncultured Nigerium sp., assembly GCA_964482465.1. Lineage (GTDB taxonomy): Bacteria > Actinomycetota > Actinomycetes > Propionibacteriales > Propionibacteriaceae > Propioniciclava. The sequence goes on from CAYZXQ010000002.1 coordinate 3,434, forward strand.
GGGGTGGTCCTCGTCCACGGGAACGGTGATGTTCCGCATCTGCTTGCGCATGCTGAACCACAGCCCGACCAGCGTCAGGCCGAGCACGATCACCAGCAACAGCGGCAGCCAGCCGGGGGCCACCTCGGCGCCCAGGTCGAACTTCATCGCGTCCTCGATTCCGTCGTCGTCGCCCCCCACGCTACTCCGCGTTCAGATGGAGTAGTACCAGGTGTCTGCCCTCGTCACGTCGTGGGTGTCGATCCCGGCGAACAGGTCGTCCTCGGGCAGGCGCGTGGGCACCCGCGAACGCACCAGTTGGTAGTCCTCCGTGGGCCAGCCCAGCTTCTGGATCTCCAGGGGCACCGCGAACCAGAACCCGTCCGGGTCGACCTGGGTGGCATGGGCACGCAACGCCTCGTCGCGGACGGAGAACCAGTCCGCGCACGGGACGAACGTGGTCAGCCGCTCGGCGAGATCCGGGCCGCGCCACGACCGGAGCCGCTCGGCGTACGGCGACTCCAGGCCGTGCTCGTGCATGAGCCTGTCGAGCGACGCGAAGCGCTGCCGGTGGAACCCCATGTGGTAGTAGACCTTGAGCACCTGCCAGGCCGGTCCGTGCTCGGGCCAGGCGTCGGCGTCCGCCGCCGCGTCGAGCGCCGCCACGGAGATCCGGTGGGTCATGACGTGGTCGGGGTGCGGGTAGCCGCCGTTCTCGTCGTAGGTGAGCAGCACGTGCGGACGGAACTCGCGGATCACCCGGACGAGCCGTCCGGCGGCGATGTCGACGTCCTCCAGCGCGAAACAGCCCTCAGGTAGCGGCGGCAGCGGGTCGCCCTCGGGCAGCCCGGAGTCCACGAACCCCAGCCACGTCTGGTCCACGCCGAGGATCTCCCGGGCGCGGGCCATCTCGCGGCGCCGCAGTTCGACGATGTTCGCCCGGTTCTCGGGGCTGTCGATCCGCGGGTTGAGAATGTCCCCCCGCTCGCCGCCGGTGCAGGTCGCCACCAGCACCCGGACGCCCTCGGCGACATAGCGCGCCATCGTGGCGGCGCCCTTGCTCGACTCGTCGTCGGGGTGGGCGTGGACGGCCAGGAGCCTCAATGGCTCGCCGGAAGCGTCCACCCGGGTAGTCGTGGCGTCGTGCATGGCGCCCATTGTTGCCTGCGGTCGCAACCGGCGCCTGGACGGTCCGCGGGCGTCCGCTGGCCGCGCCGGGCACAATGGGCGCGTGACTGAGACGGACGCCGCCCGGATCGCCCGGCGCTATCCACCCCGCCGGACGCCCCGCTGGGCGTGGGTGCCCCTCGCCGTGGCCCTGGCCCTCGTGGGCTTGCTGTGGCTGGTGTGGTCGGGGCTCTACGGCGCGAACCCCGCCGTCAGCGCCCGCGTGTCGGCGTTCCACGTCGTGTCGGACACCCAGGTGGACGCCGTCGTGACGGTCCAGCGGCCGCACCCGTCGTCGGTCGCGCGCTGCACGGTGACCGCCAAGGCCGTGACGTACGAAACCGTGGGCGAACTGCCCGTCGAGATCGCCGGTTCGCCGGACGAACTGGTCGACGTGCCGGTCTCGCTGCGGACGTTCAAGCGGGCGACCTCGGTCGACGTGGGCGGCTGCGTGATCCTCCCGTGATGAAACGCAGGCTCCGCGCCCGCGGGCGCGGATGGTAGGTTGGCCGAATGTCCGAGGAGCAGATATCGACGATCTGGCTGACCCAGGATGCCTTCGACAAGCTGTCAGCCGAACTGGAGTACCTCAAGGGTGAGGGTCGCCAGGCCGTGTCGCGCAAGATCGCGCAGGCGCGCGAGGAGGGCGACCTGTCGGAGAACGGCGGCTACCACGCCGCCCGCGAGGAACAGGGCCACCAGGAAGCGCGGATCCGCACGCTGGAGGCGATGCTGCGCCAGGCGCACATCGGCGAGCCGCCGGAGGACTGCCAGGCCGTCGCACCCGGCATGAAGGTCACCGTCTGCTACGACGGCGACGAAGACGACACCGACACGTTCCTGCTCGGATCCCGCGAGTTGAAGGGCACGACGGACGCCGCCCTCGACGTCTACTCGCCGCAGTCCCCGCTCGGCGCGGCCGTGATGGGCCTGCGGACGGGCGAGACGGCCACCTACCAGGGGCCGACCGGCGCGGAGTTCGAGATCACCGTCCTGGCGTTCGAGCCCTTCACCGGCTGAGCCGCGCCCGCGGCGTCCCGATCAGTCCCCTTCGGGCCCGAAGGAGGCGGGATCCGGGGGCGGGGCCTCCGCATCGCCCATCGTCACGACCAACACCGGCGGCGGCATCGACAGTCCCCGGGCGAACGTGATGGCGAACGCCACGATCGGGATCGACAGCAGCGCGCCGACGATGCCGCCGGCGATCATGCCGACGGTCAGGCCGAGCAGGATGACCAGCGGGTGCACCTGGGTGGCCTTGCCCATGAGCAGCGGCTGCAGGATGTTCCCCTCGATCTGGATGAGCAGCACCACGACGAGGAGCATGATCCCCGCGGCGACCCACCCCTTGGTGACGAGGGCGAGCGCGACGGCCACGAGACCCGCGGCGAGCGCCCCGATGAGCGGGATGAACGCCGCGAAGAAGGACAGGGCGAACAACGCGGCGACCAGCGGGACGCCCAGGGCGGCGGCGGTCACCGCCGTGGCGACCGCGCCGGTGGTGGCGATGATGACGGCCGTGCGCATGTAGGACACCAGCGAGTCCCAGCCGCGCATCGCCGCGCGGTCCGCGCGCAGGCGGTAGGCGGCGGGGACCAGCAGCAGCCCGGTCCGGTGCCAGATGCGGCGTCCCTCGAACGCGAAGAAGAAGGCGGCGATGAGGGCGGTGACGGTCCCGGCGAGGAACGCGCCCACCTGCGCGCCGGCGGACGCGGCGTACCCCGCGATCATCGCCTGCGAGGTGACCAGCCAGTCGTTGAGCTGGGAGAGCCAGGTGTCGATCTGCGCCTGCTGGATGCGGAAGGGGCTTTCGGCCAGCCAGTCGGTGAACACCGCGATCCCGGCGATGGTCTGGGCGCCGAGCTGCGGAGCCTCCGCGACCACCTGCGCGCCGACGCCGACGAAGACGGCGAGGATCAGCAGCACCATCAGGACCAGCGACACCGCGGCGGCCGAGATCGGCGGCCAGCCCCACCGCCGCAGCGCCTTGAGGAAGGGGTCGAGCATGGCGACGATCAGGATCGCGATGGCCAAGGGCACCGTCACCAGCGCGAAGAACTGCAGCAGCATGAGGATGCCGTAGAGCGCGACCGCGACGATCACCAGCCGCCAGGCGTAGGACGCCGCCACGTCGAGGCCGCGGGGCACGATGGGGCCGGACGCCTCGTCCACCTCGGGCAGCAGGATCGCCGTGTCGCCCGCACCGGGGTCACCGGCCGCCTTCGGACGCCGTCCGCGCGGGAGGCGGATGGCGGGCAGGGACCGAAGGCGGTCGAACACGGTCACGGCAGCTCCTCAGGGCAGCGGGTGTGCACAGCGTATTGCGCCGCGCCGGGTTCACCACTGCATTAGCGTGGGGTCCTCGCGAAAGGAGCGGACGTGCCCCAACCCCTGGCCGAGTTGGTCGCCCCCGATTGGGCGGACGCCCTCGCGCCCGTGGCCGACGACATCGCGGCCATGGGCGACTTCCTGCGCGCCGAACTGGCCGCCGGACGCCCCTATCTTCCCGCCGGCGCCCACGTGCTGCGCGCGTTCGGCCGGCCGCTGGCCGGTGTCCGGGTGCTGATCGTCGGCCAAGACCCCTACCCCACGCCCGGCCACCCCGTCGGGCTCTCGTTCTCGGTGGCCCCGGACGTACGCCCGATCCCCCGCTCGCTGGCCAACATCTACCGCGAACTGCACGACGACCTGGGGATCCCGCCCGCGCCCCATGGCGACCTCACGGCGTGGTTCGAGCAGGGCGTGCTGTTGCTCAACCGGGTGCTGACGGTGCGTCCGGGGGCTCCGGGGTCGCATCGCGGCAAGGGGTGGGAGGCCGTGACCGAGCGCGCCATCGCGGCGCTGGTCGCGCGCGGCGGCCCGCTCGTGGCGATCCTGTGGGGCCGCGACGCCCAGTCGCTGGCACCCGCGCTCGCCGGGGTCGACCGGATCGCCTCGGCGCACCCCTCCCCCATGAGCGCGGCCGGCGGCTTCTTCGGGTCGCGGCCGTTCAGCCGCGCCAACGCCTCCCTGGAGCGCCAGGGCGCGGCCCCCATCGACTGGAGCCTCGACCGGCGGTGACCCCGCTCAGGCGAGCGTCACCGTCATGGAAGCACCCGTGACGGTGCCGTCCGCGGCCCGGCCGCTGGCCCGCACCTCCAGCTTCGTGCCCGCCTTGTAGCCCGACAGGTCGGGGGTGACCGTCCAGGACGGGTTGTCGTCGGTGCCGATCCAGATCCACTCCCGCGCTCCCACCGGGCGGATCGAGAACGACACCTGACCGTTGGCCGCCCCGTCCCACTGGGCGCGGAGGGCGTCGCCGTCGTGGAGGGTCTCGCCGTTCGGCACGACCAGGCTCAGTTCGCCGCCCGCGGCCGCGACCTTCGGCGTCCGGTAGACGGCCACGCCGTAGGCCGGGACCGTCGGGCCGAACGCGCCCGTGGCGTCCGACGTCACGGGGGCACTCGCGCCGAACACGGGGGTGAGGGTGCGTCCGGCGCCCGGCAGTTCGACGCTCGCACTGGAGGGCTTGTCGCCGTTGTTGAGGACGACCACGTACTCGTCGGGGTCGCCGGGCAGCCAGCGGGTGAACGCCAGCAGCCCGCCGTACGCCTTGGCGGGAGTCATGGATCCGGACGCCAGCGCCGGGTGGTCGGCGCGCAGCTTGGCGAGCGCCGCGAGGTGGACGTACAGCGGGTGGGTCGGATCGTACCGATCCCGGCTGCCCGAGGCGGCCCCGATCACCGGCTCGGCGGCATAGCTCGCCACCCGGGTGGCGAACATGTCCTGGCGGGCGTCCCGGTCGCCGCCCGCGCCGACCAAGCCCTGCTCGTCGCCGTAGTAGACCACCGGCTGGCCGCGCGTGAGGAACATGAGCGAGTGCGCCAGCTTGGCCCGGTTCAGCCCCTCCTCGCCGGTGCCGGCCGCCAGGAAGTGCCCGACCCGGCCCATATCGTGGTTGCCGAGGAACGTGGGCAGCGACAGGGCCGAGGAGTCGGCGTCGGTGTAGGAGTCATCGCCGTCGAGCAGCCCGAGGAATGTGTCGGCCGACCCGCCGTTGACCCAGCTCATCGCCTTGGTCTGGAATGCGAAGTCGAGCACGGCCGGGACGCGGCCGCGCGTGGTGTAGACCGCCAGGTCGGTCGGGTTGGTCTCGTACACCTCGCCGAACATGAAGAACGCGCCCTGGGCCTGATCGCCTGGACGGTTCAGCGTCCGCGTCACCGAGGCCGCCTTCGTCATGATGGCCGGGGAGAACGCCTGCCAGAACGGCAGGTCGACGTGCTTGACGGTGTCGAGGCGGAACCCGTCGATGCCGAGCTCGACCCACGTGCCGTAGATCTCCTCGAACCCGCGGACGACCTCGGGCCGCTCGGTGAAGAGATCGTCGAGCCCGACGAAGTCGCCCAGCAGACTGGACTCCCCCGCCCACGTCGAGTTGCCGCGGTTGTGGTACATCGTGGGGTCGTTCAGCCAGGCGGGCACCTTGACCGTGCGGTCGGCGTCCGCGGCGAAGACCGGCTTGTAGGGCGCGAAGGTGGCGGCGTCCAGGGCCGGCCAGGCGCCCGACGCCTGCACCGCGGCCAGGTCGAATTCCGCGCCCGCGGAATCCCGGTACGGCCGCTGCACGGTCGAGACGTACCCCGTCGAGCCGCCCTCGTAGGCGATGACATCGGCGGTGTGGTTGACGATGATGTCGAAGTACACCTTGATGCCGCGGGCGTGCGCGGCGTCGATCAGCGCCTTCATGTCGGCGTTCGTGCCGAGGTGGGGATCGATGCGGGTGAAGTCGGTGGTCCAGTAGCCGTGGTAGCTGGCGGACGCCTCGGCGCCCACCCCCTGGACGGGCTTGTTGGCGAAGGTCGGCGTCAGCCAGATCGCCGTGGTGCCGAGCCCCGCGATGTAGTCGAGCTTGCCGGTGACCCCGCGCAGGTCGCCGCCGTGGTAAAAGCCCTTGTCGGTGGGGTCGAAGCCTGTCGTCATGCGGTCGCCGGTCAGCCCGCCGGTGTCGTTGCCCGGATCGCCGTTCGCGAACCGATCGGTCATGACGAAGTAGAACTGCTCGGACGCCCCCGCCTGCCGCAGCGCGGGCCGGAACAGCTCCGCGTCGTTCGGGGGCTGCGGCGCCGACCCGCACGCCGCCACCAGCAGCGCGAGCACCGCCGCGCACGTCCCCGCCAGCCCGACCCGCGACCTTGCCATGGCAGCTCCTTCGTCTCGTCGTTCAGCCTAGGACGCGCCGCCGACATTCCCGCCCCTGGGACGAGAAGTCCTCATCCGCCCCCGCGGATTCCGGAGTGGTTAGAGTGGTCGCATCCCCTCAACGCAAGGACCCAACGATGCGTCTGGACGTTCGGCACCTGGTCGGGCTCGTGCTCGACGACGACAGCTTCACCTCCTGGGACGGCCCCCTGGTCGCCCCTGCCCACCTCACCGACGCCTACGCCGCCGAGCTCGCGGACGCCCGCGCCGCGACCGGGCGCGACGAGTCGATCCTCACCGGATCCGGCACCCTGGCCGGACGCCCGGTCGCGCTCGTGGCGGGCGATCCGGCGTTCCTCGGCGGCTCCCTCGGCGTGTCCGCCGCAGAGCGCGTCACCCAGGCGATCGAGCGCGCCACGGCCGAGGCGCTCCCGCTGATCGCCCTGCCCGTCGGCGGGGGCACGCGCATGCAGGAGGGCACCATCGCCTTCCTCCAGATGGCCAAGATCACCGCGGCCGTCATGCGGCACAAGGCGGCCAACCTGCCCTACCTCGTCTACCAGCGGCACCCCACCATGGGCGGCGTGTTCGCCTCGTGGGCGTCGCTCGGGCACGTGACGTTGGCCGAGCCGCGGGCGCTCATCGGCTTCCTGGGCCCGCGGGTCTACCAGGCGCTCTACGGCCAGCCGTTCCCGGCGGGGGTGCAGCTCGCGGAGAACCTCCAGCGGCTCGGCATCATCGACGCGGTCGTGCCGCCCGAAGAACTGGCGGGCGTCCTCGACCGCATCCTGGTCGTCGCGATGGCCCGCCGCGAGAAGGGGCTCACGTCCGAGGCCCACGCCGTCGCACCGCCCGAGGCGCCGGCCGCCGAGCCGGCCGACGTGCCCGCCTGGGAGTCCATCACGCTGACCCGCCGGCCGGAACGTCCCGGCGTCCGCGAGCTTCTCGACGTGGGCGCGACCGACGTCACCATGCTGAACGGCACCGGCGACGGCGAGTCCCACCCCGGCTCGGTGCTCGCGCTGGCCCGCTTCGGCGGCGCCCCGTGCGTCGTGCTCGGCCAGTGCCGCGCCGGACAGACGGTCGACAACCCCCTCGACGCCGCCGCGCTGCGCGAGGCCCGCCGCGGGCTGCGGCTGTCGCGCGAACTGCGCCTCCCGCTGGTGTCGGTCATCGACACCCCCGGCGGCGCGCTGTCGAAACAGGCCGAGGAGCGCGGCCTCGGCGGCGAGATCGCCCGGACGCTCAGCGAGCTCATCACCCTGCCCACGCCGACCGTCAGCCTCATCATGGGCCAGGGCACCGGCGGGATCGCGCTCGCGCTCGTTCCGGCCGACCGGGTCTTGGCCAGCGAGCACGCCTGGCTGGCCCCGCTGCCGCCGGAGGGGGCGTCCGCCATCGTCCACCGCGACACGACCCACGCCGCCGAGTTGGCCGAGGCGCAGGGCGTCCGCGCGCGGGATCTGCTCGCGGCGGGCATCGTGGATCGGGTCGTCCCCGAGATCGCCTCCGACGACCCCGAGGAATTCTGCCGTCCGTTGGCGGACGCCCTCGCCCACGAACTGCTCGCCGTGATGGCCACGCCGCGGCGTGCGAGACTCGACGCCCGGCAGGCTCGATACCGTACCCTCGGAGGGTGACCGAGTCGCCCGGTGAGCATATCGGCGCGCTCTGCAAAGGGCGCGGCCTCAACCGAACGTCCGTCCGGACGCGTCTCTCCCCGGATCTTGCCCGCCTCCTCGAGGTGCCCGACGGGCTCCCGGACGCCCACCTGCGGGCCTGGCTCCGCGACTCGTTCCAGGGTGCGGCCCGCGCCCTGCCGCCCGACCTCGCCGAGACCGTGCTGGCGGCGCTCGGCGTCACCAGCCAGTCGCGGCTGCTCGAGGAGCGGCTCGTGGAGGTGGGCGCGCGCCAGTCGCGCAGCCTGCGGACCATGCGCCGCCGCCTCGACGAGGCCAAGGAGCGGCTGTCCCAGGCGTTGATCGAGCGGCACGAGACGTCGGCGAGCCACGTGCCCGTGCGCGGGTGGACCTTCGATGCGTTCGCCCTCACCCTCGACCTGGCCGATGAGCGCCGGCTCGTCACCGAGCGCACCATCCGGGCCACCCGCCCGCACCTGGACACCGTCGTCGAACTTGTCCACACGCCGCTCGCCCACGACCTCAATCCGACCCTGCAGGTGGATTCGCTGGTGGGGGGCGAGTTCGCGGGGCTGGAGCGGGTCACGCCCACCTCCTGGCGGCTCTCGATCCGGCTGCCGCGGCCGCTGGCCGTCGGCGAGCGCCACAGCTACCGCATGGCGGTGGTCCTGCCGCCCCACCAGAGCCTGTCCCCCGGGATCGAGATGGTGCCCATGCGAGCGTGCGGACAGTTCACGGCGACGCTCATCCTCGGCCCGACCGCGCGCGTCGCGTCGGTCTACCTGCACGACGGGGTGTCCCCCGACGACCCGGACGCCCCCCGCATCCCCGTCGGCGTGCCCCACGGCGCCACCCTCATCAGCCACACCTTCCCGGCGCCCCAGGTGGGGCTGCGCTACGCCCTCGGGTGGGAGTGGGCCGACTGACCCGCGGGACGCACGCCCCAGCCGCATCCCGCCATTCCCCAACGCGCGACAGGACTCAGGCGTAGCATCGCGCGGGACGACGAAGGAGTCCCCCATGCCCCCCATCCGCCCGCTCGCCACGATCCTGACCCTCCTACTCGCCGGCGCGTTGGGCCTCGCCGGGTGCGGCAGCCCGTCCGCCGGCACCGGCGCGGCACCGGCCGCCTCCGCCACGACCCAGTCCGCGCCCAAGACCGCGAAACCGGCGACAGCCCTCCCCCATCTGCTCCTCACCGGTACCCAGGCCGACCTGAACCTCACGGCGGTCGCGCCCTCGGATCTCTCCTCCTACGCGCTGTTCGGCGAGCTACACGTCAGCAACCCGCCCGCCCCGGCCCAGTGCGCCACAGGCCTGGCTCTCGTCGGCGACCGCGGGGGCTTTGTCGCGGCGTCCGGGACCGACGCCACGACACCCAAGGCGATCGTCATCGTGGCGGACTCCCTCGCGCGGCCGCTGGCCGAGTATGTGGCGGCGTGTCGCCAGATCACGAGCCCGCCCAGCAAGGGGGCCTTCGAGCTGACCTCGACGCCGGTGACGGTCGCGGGCATGCCGGACGCCGTGGGCGTCCGCCTGCACGGGACGATCTCCGATCCGGGCTCGGTCTCCCTGGACCGAACCACGGTCGTGGGCACCGTCCGCGGCATCACGGTGATCCTGCTGCCCCATCCCGCCGACGCGGACGCCGTGGCCCAGCAACTCCTGGCGGCACAGGTGGCGAAGATCGCGGCCGCCGCGTAGGGCCTGCGCCTGCGAGGATGGGGCCATGACCTCGTCCTACGCGTTCGTCCTCGACCTCGACGGCACCCTGACCGACAGCGAGCTGACCTGGGACATCGTCCGCCGCCGGATCGCGCGCGACCACGGCCGAGCGTGGCCCGAGCAGGCCACCACGGCGATGATGGGCATGAGCACGGCCGAGTGGTCGGCCTACTTCGCCGACACCGTCGGCCTCCCCCTCACCCCCGCACAGACGGCCCGGGCCACCATCGACGGTGTCGCCGCCGCCTACGCCGCAGGCGAGATCCCGGCGCTGCCGGGCGCGGCGGCGGCCGTCCGGCGCCTGGCCGCGCTGGGACCGGTCGCGGTGGCGTCCAGCTCGCCGCCGGTCCTCATCGACGCGGGACTGGACGCCCTCGGCGTCCGCGACCTCGTCGGCGTCCGGGTCTCCACCGAGGAGGTGCCCCGCGGCAAGCCCGCCCCGGACGGCTACCTGGAGGCGTGCCGGCGCCTCGGCGTCCGGCCGTCCGACGCCCTCGCGATCGAGGATTCCGCCGCCGGGATCCGCTCCGCGCACGCTGCCGGGCTGATCGTCGTGGCGATCCCGCCGCACTTCCACCCGCCGGCGGCCGAGGTGCTGGCGCTCGCGGACGCCGTCCTGCCCGACCTGGATGCGCTGACGGACGCCGCGGTCGCGGCCCTCTTCGCCCGCCGACGCGGCACTGGCTCGCCGGGCTGAGGACCCCCCTGCTAGAGTTGCTCGGTCGGTCGTCCGGTTGACGGTTCGGACGTGTGCGGGAATCCCTCGTTTGGGCCCTGCACGACAGCGCCCCGTTCGTCCGATCGAAAGGATCAACCCCACATGGTTGCCCCCTGGGTCTGGGCCCTCACCATCGCGTTCGTGGTGGCGTTGTTGGCCTACGACTACTTCTTCCACGTCCGCGTCCCGCACACGCCCTCCCTGAAGGAGGCCGCACTGTGGTCCGCGGTCTTCGTGGGCATCGCCCTCGCCTTCGGCGGCCTGGTCTGGCTGTTCGGCGGCCCCACCATGGGCCTGGAGTACTTCGCGGGCTACATCACCGAGAAGGCGCTGAGCGTCGACAACCTCTTCGTGTTCCTGCTCATCATGACCGGGTTCCGGGTGCCGTCGGCCGACCAACAGAAGGTGCTCCTCTTCGGCATCGTCTTCTCGCTGTTCGCGCGCACCGCATTCATCTTCGTCGGCGCGGCGCTGCTCAACGAGTTCGCCTGGATGTTCTACATCTTCGGCGCCCTGCTGCTGGTCGTCGCCGGCAAGCAGTTGGCCCCCGAGGACGAGGACGCCGGCGTGGAGTCCAACGGCATCGTCCGGATCGCGCGCAAGGTCATGCGCACGACCGACCGCTACGACAGCGACCGGCTGTTCACCGTGGTCGACGGACGCCGCGTCATGACCCCCATGCTGCTGGTGATGGTGGCCATCGGCGGGACGGACATCCTGTTCGCCCTCGACTCGATCCCCGCCATCTTCGGCCTCACGCAGAATGTCTTCATCGTGTTCACGGCGACCGTGTTCTCGCTGCTGGGCCTGCGGCAGCTCTACTTCCTGCTCGATGGCCTGCTCGACCGGCTCATCTACCTCAAGTACGGCCTGGCGGCGATCCTGGGCTTCATCGGCGTGAAGCTGATCCTGCACGCCCTGCACGAGAACAACATCCCGTTCATCAACGACGGCAACCCCGTGCCAGTCATCGAGATCGAGACGGGCCTCTCGCTCGGCGTCATCGTCGGCGTCCTCGTCCTCGTGGTGGTGGCCTCGCTGTTCGCCCCGAAGGGTCGCGCGCTCACGACGATCCGCAACGCCCGGCGTCACGTCGACCAGTACCTCGACCTCGACTTCGAAGCCGACCCGGACCGCCGCGAGGCGAACTACACCCGGCTGTTGGCCGAGGAGCGGGCGCTGCTCGCCATCCCCGACCAGTACGACTACCTGATCCACGACGAGCAGAAGCTGCTGGATTCCCTCGACGAGGCCCACCGCGTCCACGACGCCTATGTCGCTGCGAACCCTGCGCGTTTCCCGGACGGCGACCCGTTCGCGGACGCCGAGACCCTGCGCACCGCGCAGTACCGTCCGGCGGCCAGCCCCGACGAACCGTCCGGCGAGTAGCCCGTGCCCGTCCCTCACCATGTCCCCGCGCTCGCGTGGGTCCTGACGGTCGCCGCGATCGCTGCCCTGCTCACGTTCGACTTCTTCGTGCACGTGCGCCGGGCGCACATCCCGAGCGTCCGGGAGTCGGCGGCCTGGACCGCCTTCTACGTCGGTGTCGCGGCCAGCTTCGGCATCGGGCTCTCGCTGGCCGCGGGTCCGGTCGTGGGGACGGAGTTCTTCGCCGGCTACCTCACCGAACTGAGCCTCAGCGTCGACAACCTGTTCGTGTTCCTGGTCATCATGAGCGCGTTCAAGGTGCCGCGGGCCGACCAGCAGAAGGTGCTGATGTTCGGCATCGTCGTCTCGCTGTGCGCCCGGACCGCCTTCATCGTCGTGGGCATCGCCCTCATCGAGGCGTTCACGTGGATGTTCTACCTCTTCGGCATCTTCCTGCTCGTCACCGCCGGCCGGCTGCTGCTCCCCGAGGACGAGGAGCCCGGCTCGGACGAGGCGAACAACCTCGTCATCCGGCTCGCGCGCCGCTTCCTGCGCACCACCGACACCTACGACGGCGACAAGCTCACCACGATGGTCGACGGACGCCGCGTCCTCACCCCCATGCTGCTGGTCATGGTGGCCATCGGCGGGACCGACGTCATGTTCGCCCTCGACTCCATCCCGGCCATCTTCGGGCTCACCCAGAACACCTATGTCGTCTTCTCGGCCGTGGCGTTCTCGCTGTTGGGGCTGCGGCAGCTCTACTTCCTGCTGGATGGCCTGCTCGACCGGCTGGTACACCTGAAATACGGGCTGGCGGTCATCCTGGGCTTCATCGGAGTCAAGTTGGTCCTGCACGCCCTGGCGACCAACAACGTGCCGTTCGTCAACGGCGGCCGTCCGGTCGAGGTGGTCGAGATCACGACGCAGCTCTCGCTGCTCGTCATCGCGGGCGCGCTGGGGATCACCGTGGTCACCTCGCTGCTGCACGCGCGCGTCCAGGCCAAGTGAACTGTTGCGGACGCCGAGGCCCGGTCCGGCGTCCGGGGCGCGAGTAGCGTGAGCAGCGTCGCCGACCCGGGAGGACCCATGCTGCGCTCGACCCTGCTCGCCGTGTCCCGCAACCACCGCGTCCGGGACGCTGCCGTCGCGTTCGCCCCGACGCGGGCCGTCGTGCAGCGGTTCGTGGCCGGCGAGACGCTGGACGACTGCGTCCGCGTCTGCCGCGAGCTCGTGGCCGACGGGCTGTACGCCACCGTCGACCACCTCGGCGAGGACACCACCACCCGCGCGCAAGCGGAGGCGACCGCGCGGGCCTACCTCGACCTGCTGGCGCGGCTGGACGCCGAGGGGTTGGCCGACCGCGTCGAGGTGTCGGTGAAGTTGAGCGCCCTGGGCCAGGCGGTGGACGCCGAGCTCACCCGGACGAACGTCCAGACGATCTGCGCGGCCGCGGCCGCCGTCGGGACGACCGTCACCTTCGACGCCGAGGACCACACCACCACCGACGACACCCTGGCGATGCTCCGTGAGATCCGGGACGCGTTCCCCACCACCGGCGGCGTCCTGCAGGCCTACCTTCGCCGGACGCCGGACGACTGCCGCGCCCTGTCCGGACCGGGCAGCCGCATCCGGCTGTGCAAGGGCGCCTACGACGAGCCCGAGTCCGTGGCGCTCCGCGATCCGGCTGCCGTGGACGCGGCGTACCTCGCGTGCCTGCGGATCCTGTTCAAGGGCGAGGGCTACCCCATGGTGGCCAGCCACGACCCGCGCATGATCGAGGCGGCGCTGGGCTACGCCGACCTGCTGGGCCGCGGACCCGGCGACTTCGAGCTCCAGATGCTGCACGGCGTGCGGTCCGAGGAGCAGCGCCGCCTGGCGGCGGCGGGCCACACCGTCCGCGTGTACGTCCCCTACGGCACCGACTGGTACGGCTACTTCGTGCGCCGACTCGCCGAACGGCCCGCGAACCTGCTCTTCTTGGTCCGTGCGCTCGTCCAGCGCACCTGACGAAGGGACGAACCCATGGGCCTGCTGGACTGGGTCACGCGCGGCATCGCGATCCGGACGCCGAACGGCGAGGTCGCGGGCGGGACGGCGGATGAGGGCGCGGTGACGCGCATGATCCAGCAGGTGCTGGCGCTCGGCATCGACGGACGCGGACCGTTCGCGTCGGCGTCCGATATCGCGGCGCGCGCCCTGGAGCGGCACGGCGCGACGGAGGCGGCCGTGGATGCGGTGATCCGCTCGCATCTGGTCCGCGGCACGCTCGCCGGCTTCGCGACCAGCGTCGGCGGGTTCTTCACGATGCTCGTGGCGATCCCGGTCAACGTGCTGGAGTTCTACGTCCAGGCGACGCGCATGGTGGCGGCCGTGGCGAAGCTGCGCGGCTACGACGTGGACGACCCCGAGGTCCGCGCGGCCATCCTGCTCACCCTCGTGGGCTCGCAGAGCACGCAGATCCTGGGCGCGGCGGGGGTCAACCTCGCCGGAGGCACCCTCAACCAACTCGCGCACCGCACCCTGCCGCCGTCGGCCATCATGATCGTCGAGAAGGCCGTCGGGTTCCGGATCCTGCGGGGCGTGGGCGAGCGCGTGTTCTCGCGCCTGGGCAAGGCGATCCCTGTCCTGGGCGGCGGCATCGGCGCGGCCGTCGACTGGACGATGATGCGCGGCATCGCCGCCCAGGCCCTCGTGGAGTTCCCGCAGGTCGACTGAGATTCAGGACGCCGCCGCGGCGGCCCGGTCGAGCCCGGCGAGCAGATCCGCGATCAGGTCGCGGGCGTCCTCGATGCCGACCGACAGCCGCACCAGCCCGGGGGTGATCCCAGCCCGGAGTTGCACAGCGGGCGGCATGGCCAGGTGAGTCATCGTGGCCGGCTGACACACCAGCGACTCGACCCCGCCCAGCGACTCGGCGAGCGCGAAGGTCGTCAGGCCCGCCACGAACGCGCGGACGCCCGCCTGTCCCCCGGCCAGCTCCAGCGACACGATGGCGCCGAAGCCGGTCTGCTGGCGCGCCGCGAGCTCGTGCTGCGGGTGGGTGGGAAGCCCGGGCCAGTGGACGGCCCGGACGGCGGGATGTCCCGCGACCGCCTCGACCACCGCAGCGGCGTTGGCCAGGTGCTGCGCCATCCGGACGTGGAGCGTCCGCAGGCCGCGCAGCGTCAGGTAGGCGTCCATCGCCCCGCCGGTGACGCCCAGACAGTTGGCCCACCAGGCGAGGTCGGCGGCGGTCTCGGCGTCGGACGCCACGGCGACACCCCCGACGACGTCGGAGTGGCCGTTGAGGTACTTGGTGGTCGAGTGCACCACGACGTCCGCGCCGGCGGCGAGGGGCCGCTGACAGACGGGCGTGCAGAAGGTGTTGTCCGCGACGCTCCGGGCGCCGACGGATCGGGCGGCGTCCGTCACCGCGGCCAGATCGGTGAGCCGCAGCAGCGGGTTGGACGGCGTCTCGACCCACACCAGGTCGGGCGCGACGCGGCGGACGGTCGCGGCGGCGTCCGGGGCGCTGAGGTCGGCGACCTCCAGCCGCACGTGCCCGCGACGCGCCCACGCGTCGAACAGCCGCCACGAGCCCCCGTAGCAGTCGTGGGGCACCAGGACCGTCCCGCCGGCGGGCACGAGGGCGTGCAGGCAGGTCGTGATGGCCGCCATGCCGCTGGAGGTCACCGTCGCGCCCGCGCCGCCTTCCAGGTCGGCGAGGGCGTCGGCCAGCACCTGCCGGGTGGGGTTGCCGGCCCGGCTGTAGTCGAACGCCCGGGGCTCGCCGAGCGCGTGGAACGAGTAGGTGGTCGACAGGTAGAGCGGCGGCGCGACGGCACCGTGGGTGGGGTCGTCGTCGATGCCCGCACGCACCGTTCGCGTGGTCCGCTCCATGGCCCCTCCTTCGTCAGACGGCGATTGTCCCCCGGCGGGCGGGGGCCCGCAAACGCCCGTCCGCGGACGCCACGGCGTGACGCGGGGTCTGGCGTCGCGCCCGGCCCGCAGGGTAGGTTCCCCGCCATGAAGATCGAGGATGTCATCCGCAGCAAGGGCAACGCCGTCGTCACCATCGCCC
Source organism: uncultured Nigerium sp. (assembly GCA_964482465.1). Taxonomy (GTDB): domain Bacteria; phylum Actinomycetota; class Actinomycetes; order Propionibacteriales; family Propionibacteriaceae; genus Propioniciclava. The sequence goes on from CAYZXQ010000002.1 coordinate 19,275, forward strand.
CGACGGCCACCGTGAAGGAACTCGTCGACCTCCTGGCCGAGCGCAATATCGGCGCCGTGGTGGTGTCCGAGGACGGCTCGCACATCGCCGGCATCGTGAGCGAGCGCGATGTGGTGCGCGCCCTCGCGGCGGGCGGGACCGACGTGCTGGACCGCCCCCTGTCCGACCTCATGGTCGCCGAGGTGACCGTGGCGGCACCCCACGACGACATCGAGGCCACCGCGCACACGATGACGCAGCGGCGCGTGCGGCACATCCCGGTGGTCGTGGACCGCAAGCTCGTCGCGATCGTCTCCATCGGCGATGTCGTCAAGCACCGCATCGACCAGCTCACGGACGAGCGGAACCACCTGCTCGGCTACCTGCACCACTGAGGCGGTCGGGGCGACCCGTCAGGACGTGAGGCGGTGAACCACCACCGCGCCGTTCGGCAGGTCGCCCCACTCGACTTCGTAGGGCCCGCGGCCGTTGAGGCACGCGACCGCGACCTGAATCCACGTGGAATGGCTCACCACGACCACGTCCCCGGGCGGCTCGTCCGCGAGCCGGGCGAAGTAGCGCGCGGCCCGCTCGTAGACGTCCGCGATGCTCTCGCCGCCGCCGGCCCGCACGTCGTGGGCGTGCACCCCGGCGGTCGCGCGTTGGACGTAGCTGTCGCTGAGTCGCCGCCCCTCCAGCGAGCCGTAGGACTGCTCGCGCAGGTCGGGATCCACCACCAGCGGCAGGCCGAGCACCTTGGCGATCAGTTCGCCGGACGCCGCCGCCTGCTGGATGTCGCTGGCGTGCACCGCCACGATCTCGTGGTCACGGACCCGGTTGGCCGCCTGCAGCGCCTGTTCCCGCCCCAGAACGGTGAGCGCGCTGCCCCGCTGGCCCGGGATGACCCCCGCCAGGTTGTCCTGGCATTGTCCGTGCCGCACGAGCAGGACGAAACGCTCCCCCACGCCGCTGGGCGCCTTCTCCACGGTTCCATGCTAGGCCTGCGCCCCGCCCCCCGGATCGAAACCGCGAACTCTCAGCTTCCCGGAGGGCGTCGATCGGGCAGTCGGACCCCCTCCGGTGCAGGGACATGCGTCCCGCGCGCCTCGTGCGGCAGGATGACCCTATGAGGCGGGTCACCATCTGGGTCGACGGCGGCGTCCAGGGCGTCGGGTTCCGGTGGTGGGTGCAGACGCAGGCGCGCCGGCTGGGGTTGGCGGGGAGCGTGGCGAACCTGTGGGACGGTCGCGTCGAGATCGACGCCCAGGGTCCGGACGCCGACATCGCGGCCCTGATCGAGGCCGTCACGGCCCGGCGCGGCCCCGGCGGGCGTCCGGGCTATGTGACGTCGTGGCTGGTCGAGAACCATCCGGTCGACCCGGGGCTGGTCCACTTCGACATCGGTTGACGAAGACGGCCACTCTCACAGACTTCGCACAGGAAACGGACAGCCAAGGCCCACAGCCGCCTGCCAAGCTTTCCCCATGAGCGCACCGAACCGCCCCAACCAGCCCCTCACCCGCCCGGACGGTACCCCGATCCGCGTCCTGACCGTGGACGACGAGTCGAGCCTCACCGAGCTGCTCAGCATGGCCATGCGCTACGAGGGCTGGGAGGTCACGACCGCGGGGACGGGCCTGACGGCGGTGCAGGCGGCGCGGGAGGTGCGTCCGGACGCCATCGTGCTCGACATGATGCTGCCCGACTTCGACGGGCTCGAGGTCATGCGCCGCATCAGGACCGAGCAGCCGGACGTCCCGGTGATCTTCCTGACCGCGAAGGACGCCGTGGACGACCGCATCGGCGGCCTCACCGCGGGCGGCGACGACTACGTCACCAAACCCTTCAGCCTGGAAGAGCTCATCGCGCGGCTCCGCGGGCTGCTGCGCCGGTCGGGGGCGACCATGGCGCGCCCGGACAGCCAGCTCGTCGTGGGCGACCTCGTCCTGGACGAGGACAGCCACGAGGTGACCCGGGCCGGCGACGACATCAACCTCACCGCGACGGAGTTCGAGCTCCTGCGCTACCTGATGCGCAACCCGCGGCGGGTGCTGAGCAAGGCGCAGATCCTCGACCGCGTGTGGAACTACGACTTCGGCGGCCAGGCCAATGTGGTGGAGCTCTACATCAGCTACCTGCGCAAGAAGATCGACGCCGGCCGGGAACCCATGATCCACACGCTGCGCGGCGCCGGGTACGTCCTGAAGCCGGCCGGGGCATGAGCGCCGAAGCGGCGCCCGCGGCGTCCGACACCGGCCGCGCGCCCGTCCCGACCCTGCGCCTGATGGGGCGCGGGACGCTCAGCCGCCAACTCGTGATGCGGACGACGGCGCTCGTGGCGTTCATCGCCATCGCCTTGTCCAGCCTGACGGCGCTCACGATGCAGGTCATGCTCACCGGCCAACTCGACCAGGAGTTGCAGGGCAGCCTCATGCGGACGCGGCAGATCGACCCCGACCGCAGCGGATCGACCCCGCCGCCGGAGTTCGGGGGCGGCCCGGGACAGCAGCAGGGCTTCCTCGTGTACCGGCTCGCGAGCGGCTCGGGGTTCGTCCAGCAGGGCAACACCCGGACCCTGCTGTCGGCGTCCGCGGTCGAGCCCTTCGCGAAGCTGCCCGAGGGCGTGGCGACGACGGTGACGCTGTCGGGGCTGGGGTCCTACCGGGTCCTGGCGTCCAACGGCGTCGTCGTGGGGCTTCCCAACGGCCCCAACCTGCAGCTCATCGTGGGGCTCGTCGCGGCGGCGTCCGCCCTCACGGCGCTGGCGATCCTCGCGGCGTTCCTGGCGGCGCGACGGGTGGTCGAGGACAGCCTGCGGCCGCTGCAGCGCCTGGCCGGGACCGCCCACGACGTCTCGCAGCTCGAACTCGGCTCCGGCGAGGTCGATGTGCCCGTGCGGGTGCCTGCGGCCGACATCGACCCGCGCAGCGAGGTCGGGCAGGTCGGGCTCGCGTTCAACCACATGCTCGACAATGTCGAGGGGGCGCTGGAGGCACGCCAGCGGTCGGAAACGAAGGTCCGCCAGTTCGTCGCGGACGCCAGCCACGAGCTCCGCAACCCCTTGGCGTCCATCCGGGGGTACGCGGAGCTGACCCGCCGGGGACGGTCCGACCTGCCGGGCGACACCCAGCACGCGCTGGGCCGGATCGAGTCGGAGTCCGAGCGGATGTCGCGCCTGGTCGAAGACCTGTTGCTGCTCGCGCGGCTGGACTCGGGCCCCGCGCTGCGGCGCGAACCGGTGGACCTGACGACCATGGTCGTCAACGCGGTATCGGACGCCCAGGTGGCCGGTCCGAGGCATGTGTGGTCGGTGGACCTGCCGGCCGACGGCGCCGAGGTGGTGGTGCTGGGGGATCCGTTCCGGCTGCACCAGGTGGTGGCGAACCTGCTCGCCAACGCCCGGACGCACACCCCGGAGGGCACCAGCGTCGTGACATCGCTGGCCATCTCCGGAAGGGAGGCCACGATCGCGGTGTCCGACGATGGTCCGGGCATCCCCGCGGGCGTCCGGGACCGGGTGTTCGAGCGGTTCACCCGCGCCGACGTGGCGCGCGCCCGCTCGCAGGCGGGCACGTCCTCGACGGGCCTGGGGCTGGCGATCGTCCAGGCGGTGGTGGCCGCGCACGGAGGGACGGCGTCCGTCGCCTCGACCGAGGGTCACGGCGCGACGTTCACCGTCCGGCTCCCCCTGGCTTGATGCCGGCGCCCGGGTCTGGGGCGACCAGGCAGAATAGGAGGGCCACCACCGGTCGAAGAGGAGCCGTTCATGCCCGAAGTCACCGCGTACGCCACGGCGTCCGCCACCAGCCCGTTCGAGAAGGTCACCATCACGCGCCGCGAGCCCGGACCGACCGAGATCTTCTTCGACATCCACTACGCCGGCATCTGCCACTCCGACATCCACACCGCCCGCAGCGAGTGGGGTCCGGCGCGCTACCCCTTGGTCCCGGGCCACGAGTTGGCCGGCGTCGTCCGCGCCGTGGGCTCGGAGGTCACCCGGTGGCGGGTCGGCGACCACGTGGGCGTGGGCTGCTTCGTCGACTCCTGCGGCACCTGCGAGCACTGCGCCGCCGACGAGGAGCAGTTCTGCACCGGCGAAGGCGGCACCGTCTGGACCTACAACTCGCTGGGACGCGACGGCCTGCCGACGGCGGGCGGCTACTCGACCGGCATCACCGTCGAGCAGGACTATGTCTGCCGCATCCCCGACGCCATCGACCTGAAGGTGGCCGCGCCCCTGCTCTGCGCGGGGATCACGCTGTACTCCCCGCTCAAGCGCTGGGGCGCCGGGCCGGGCAAGCGCGTCGCCATCGTCGGAATGGGTGGGCTCGGCCACGTCGGCGTCCAGATCGCCGCGGCGATGGGCGCCGAGGTGCACGTCCTGAGCCGAACCAAGGCGAAGGAGGCGGACGGCCTGGCGTTCGGCGCGGTCGCCTATCACGCCTCGGACGCCGCCACGCTGCGGTCCCTGCGCGGCACGTTCGACCTCATGGTGTCGACGGTCTCGGGCACCGACGACCTCGACAAGTACCTCGCCCTCCTCACGGTGGGCGGCGTGTTCTGCGATGTCGGCCTGCCCGAGCACCCCTCCACCCTGCGGCTGTCGTCGCTGACCAGCGGCAACCGGGTGCTCGCCGGCTCGCTGATCGGCGGCATCGCCGAGACCCAGGAGATGCTCGACTTCTGCGCCGAACACGGCGTCCGGCCGCAGGTCGAGATCATCTCCGGGGAGGAGATCACCGACGCCTACGACAAGGTCGTCGCGTCCCAGGTGCGCTATCGCTACGTGATCGACACCGCGACTTTCGACGCGTGAGGGGGCCTGGCCCGGGCCCGATGTCCCCCTCAGGCGTGACTTTTCGTCGAGGACGCCTCATCAACTGGTGTTGAGGTGTTTCCGTGCTGCACACTGGTCGCTGTTTGAGACATTCAAGTTCGCTGAGTGTGCGACACCCCATCGTGAGCCGGTCGACCGACCACCGTCGGGCAGTGCCTTGGGTGGCGCGAGAGAGTGAGATGACGTTGCTGGAGAGCCCTGTCGGCGTGAGCCGCCGGACCCTCGCCAAGGGCGCCGCGTGGAGCCTACCGGCCATCGCGGCGAGCGCGGCCGTGCCCGTCGTCGCGGCGAGTTGCAGCTCCCCGAGCTACACCATGCAGGGAACCGTCAGCACCTATTTCTCTGGCACGAACATGACCGCCCCCGGGTCGGGCGTCACGCTGATCGCCGGCGGAGGCACGACTGCCTCGACCGGGATCTGCTCGGGCATCTCCGGAATCGCCAACAACTACTTCTACACGAACGCCACCGCGGCCGAGGTGAACCTCGGCGGCGTGGGTCTCGGCTCCTCCGCGACGTGGCTGATGCTCAACCAGGGCTGCGCCTCCTCCACCAACGGCTACAACCAGACGGTGAATCTGAACTTCAGCCAGACGGTGTACTGCGTGTCGTTCTATGTGGCGGATCTGGACGGTTCCGTAGGCTACGGCTCCTACAAGGACAAGGTCCGGGTCCCCGGCTTCACGGCGTCCCTGGTCGACCCCGCGACCACGCACATCACCGTGTCGGGCGACACCGCCACGGTCAACGCGTACGTGTCGACCAGTGCCAGCTCCGCCAGAGGCACGGTGAAGTTCACCTACACCGGAGCCGGCATCACCAGCCTGAGCGTCATCTACAGCAACGCGGCCGCGCCCGCGACCGCGCAGTACGTGCTCATCTCGCCGATCACCTTCAAGACGCAAGCCTGCTGCTGACCCGCCCAAGGAGGGTCAGGGCTGCGGCGGTGAGCGTCATGAGCCCCAGCGTAGGAGGCAACGCCGACAGCCTTCCCAGCCCTCGGCAGGTTCGGGCGCGCCGCCGCGTCGTAGGCTAGAGCTATGGAACTCTCCCGCGCTGCGCTCGCGCGCCTTGTCGATCACACCCTGCTCTCCCCCACGGCCACGCTCGACGACGTGCGAGCACTGCTGGACGAGGCCACCGAGCTGGGCACGTACTCCATCTGCGTCTCGCCGTCGATGCTGCCGCTGCCGTGGCCGACGGGTGACGTCCTCGTCGCGACGGTGTGCGGTTTCCCGTCCGGCAAGCACACGCCCGCCGCCAAGGCGTTCGAGGCCGCCGAGTCGGTGGCCGCCGGGGCCGACGAGGTCGACATGGTCATCGACATCGGACGCCTCAAGGCCGGCGACGTCGACTTCACCCGCGACGAGATCGCGGCCGTCCGGGACGCCGTACCCGCGGGCCGCGTGCTCAAGGTCATCATCGAGTCCGCCGCGCTCACCGACGACGAGATCGTCGCCGCGTGCCGGGCGGCCGAGGAGGCGGGCGCCGACTTCGTGAAGACGTCCACGGGCTACCACCCCGACGGCGGCGCGAGCGTCCACGCGGTGGAGATCATGGCATCGACGGTCGGCGGCCGACTGGGCGTCAAGGCGTCCGGCGGGATCCGCACCTGGGACGCCGCCGCCGCGCTCGTCGCCGCGGGCGCCACCCGGTTGGGGCTGTCGGGGACGCGCGGCGTCCTGGACGGGTCCGCCGACGCCTCGGCGTCCGGCTACTGAGCCCGGGCCAGCGACACGGCGAGGTCCAGCGCCTCGGGCAGCTTGCGGGCGTGACGCTCCGGCGCGATGGCGTCCATGAGCGTCGCGGTCCGCACCTGGGCGTCGGTCATGCCCTGCACGACGACCTCGACGCCGCGGCGGCGTAACCCCCGGACGACGTCGTGGAGCGCTTCGGCGCCGGACGCGTCCAGGATCGTCATGCGGTGGCAGCGGACCACCACCACCCGGACGCCGGACTCGACGCCCTCCACCTCCTCGACGAAGCGGCGGGCGTCCCCATAGAACAGCGCGCCGTCGACCCGGTAGACGGCGATGGCGTCGCTCAGGTCCGCGGCGTCCGGGGGCAGGTCGACCCAGCCCTCGCGGGTGTCGGCCGGCAGGTGCTGGCGCCGGACCACCGAGTACGACGCCATGTGCCGCAGGCTCATCACGGCGGCCATGGCGAAGCCGAGCAGCACGGCCATCACGAGGTCGAGGGCGACGGTCGCGGCGAAGGTGAGCAGCAGGGTGTTCCGGTCGGCGCGGGTGGCGCCCATGATCCGGCGGGCCTGCGGGAGGCTGACCATCCGGACGGCCGTCATCACGAGCACGCCCCCCAGGGCCGCCATGGGGATCCGCGCCACGACGGGTGCCGCGAACGCCATGACCAGCACGAGGACGCCCGCGTGCGCGACCGCCGCCAGCCGCGTCCGGCCCCCGGTGCGCGCGTTGACGGCCGTCCGGGCGATGGCGCCCGTGGCGGGGAGCCCCCCGAACAGCCCGGAGGCGATGTTGGCCAGCCCCTGGCCGACGAGCTCACGGTCGGGCTGGGTACGGGGGACGTCCGGGACCATGCCGTCCGCGACCCGCGCCGACAGCAGCGACTCCAGCGCGGCGAGGGCGGCGACGGCCACCGCGGGCCCCAGCAGCGCCTGGATCACGTGCCACTCCAGCGACGGCAGCGCGGGGGCGGGCAGCGTCGTGGGCAGGACGCCGATCCGGTCGACGGCCAGTCCGGACACCTCGGCGACGACGGTGGCCACGGCGATGGCGATGAGCGACATCGGGACCCCGCGGGCGAACTTCTCCCCGACGAGGTGCAGCGCAACGACGAGCGCCATGATGGCGAGCGGCGCGACGGCCCGGGGCCAGTCGGTGTGCGCGAGGGTGGCCCAGGCCGACACCAGCGACGACTCGCCCTCGCCCTTGGGCGTGCCCAGGACCAACGGCAACTGCTGCAGCAAGATGATGACGCCGATGCCGAACGTGAACCCCTCGACGACGGGCAGCGGGATGAGGTCGACGGAGCGTCCGAGGGCGGTGAGACCCATGAGCACCACGAGCACGCCGGACATGAGCGCCAGGACGGGCACCTGGGCCAGGCCGTAGGTGGCGATGACGGGCAGCAGGACGACCGTCATGGCACCGGTCGGTCCGGACACCTGCACGTGGCTGCCGCCGAAGACGGCGGCGACGACGCCCGCAACGATGGCGGTGACGAGCCCGACGGACGCCCCCGCGCCCGACGCCACACCAAACCCGAGGGCCAGCGGGAGCGCCACGATGCCGACGGTGAGGCCCGCGAGCAGGTCGCGCCGCCAGGTGCGCGGCAGGTCGCGGTAGTCGGCGGGGGTGGGCCACAGGCCCTTGAGGCTGACGAGGTGGTCCCCGAGGACGGCGCGCGCGTGCGCGACCTGCTCGGCGGGGCGGTGGCGTGGGGGTTGAATGCGGTAGTCATCGGGCATGGCGGTCCTCCCGAGGCGAAGGGTACTGGGCGGACGCCCGCGGCGTCCCACCCCATCCCACGCAGACGCGACGGTGGCCCGCCCCCGCAGGGACGGGCCACCGTCGTGATGCGACTCAGGCGATCGGGCGATCAGCCGTTCTTGAGCGCCGCGCGCGCCGCCGCGAGGCGGGCGATCGGGACCCGGAACGGCGAGCAGGACACGTAGTCCAGCCCGGCGCGGTGGAAGAAGTCGATCGAATCGGGATCGCCGCCGTGCTCGCCGCAGACGCCGGTCTTGAGCCCCGGCTTGGTGGCGCGGCCCTTCTCGACGCCCATGGCGACGAGCTGGCCGACGCCGTCCTGGTCGAGCGACTCGAACGGGTTGCGCGCCATGACCTCGGTGTCGACGTAGGTGCCGAGGAAGCCCTGCTCGGCGTCGTCACGGCTGATGCCGATGCCGGTCTGGGTGAGGTCGTTGGTGCCGAAGCTGAAGAAGTCCGCGACCTCGGCGATCTCGTTCGCCGTCAGGGCGGCGCGCGGGATCTCGATCATGGTGCCGACCGTGTACGGCAGGCGCTTGCCGGCCTTGGCGAACTCGTCCTCGACGGCCTTCGTGACGATATCGCGCTGAACCTGCAGCTCCTTCTTGATGACGACGAGCGGGATCATGATCTCGACGCCGACGGTCTCGCCCTCGCGCTCCTGGACGGCCAGGGCGGCGCGGATGATGGCGCGGGCCTGCATGTCCGGGATCGACGGGTAGAGCATCGCGAGGCGGCAGCCACGCGTGCCGAGCATCGGGTTCTGCTCGTGCAGCTTCTTGACCTGGGCGAGGGTCTCGCGCTCCTTGGCGACCTCGTCCTCCGGGGCGCCGGTGAGCTCGAGCTTCTGCACCAGCAGGGACTGCTCGGTGAAGTTGGGCAGGAACTCGTGCAGCGGCGGGTCGAGCAGGCGGACCGTCACCGGCAGCCCCTTCATCGCCGTGAAGATCGCCTCGAAGTCGGCCTGCTGCATCGGCAGGATCTTCGCCAGGGCGGCGGCGCGCTCCTCCTCGTTGTCGGCCAGGATCATCTCGCGGACGGCCGGGAGGCGGTCGGCGACCATGAACATGTGCTCGGTCCGGGCCAGGCCGATGCCCTCGGCGCCCAGCTCGCGGGCCTTGGAGGCGTCCTCGAAGTTCTCCGCGTTGGCGCGGACGCCGAGGCGACGGATCGCGTCCGCCCACTCGCCGACCTTCTCGAAGTCCTCGTTGATGGACGGCGGCACCAGCGTGAGCGCACCCTCGAAGACCTCACCGGTGGAGCCGTTGAGGGTCAGGACGTCGCCCTTGCCGTAGACCTTCTCGCCGATCTGGACCGTCTCGGCCTTGGCGTCGATCTTGATGCCGGGGGCGCCGGCCACGCAGGTGATGCCCATGCCGCGCGCGACGACGGCCGCGTGCGAGGTCATGCCGCCGTGGGCGGTCAGAACGCCCTGGCTCACCATGACGCCGTGGATGTCGTCCGGGGTGGTCTCGTAGCGGACCAGGATGACCTTCTCGCCGGCCTTGCCGCGCTCGGCGGCGTCGTCGGCGGTGAAGGACAGCGCGCCCACGGCCGCACCCGGGGACGCCGGCAGGCCCTTGACGATCGCCGAGGCGGTCTCGTTGGGGTCGATGCCGTCGTGCAGGAGGGCATCCAGCTGGGCGGGCTCGATGCGCAGCAGCGCCTCCTCCTTGGTGATGAGGCCCTCGTCGACCATGTCGACGGCGGTCTTCACCGCGGCGGCGGCGGTGCGCTTGCCGTTGCGGGTCTGGAGCATGTAGAGCTTCTCGTCCTCGACGGTGAACTCCATGTCCTGCATGTCCTTGTTGTGGAGCTCGAGGGCGTCCATCGTGGCCAGCAGCTCGTGGAACGCCTCGGGCAGGACCGACTCCATCTCGGCCAGGGGGCGCGGGGTGCGGATGCCGGCGACGACATCCTCGCCCTGAGCGTTGGTGAGGAACTCGCCGTACAGCTCCTTGGCACCCGTGGCGGGGTTGCGGGAGAAGCACACGCCGGTGGCGGAGGTCTCGCCGCGGTTGCCGAACACCATCTGCTGGATGTTGACGGCGGTGCCGAGGTCGCGGCTGATGTTGTTGGCGCGGCGGTACACCTCGGCGCGCGGGTTCAGCCAGCTCTTGAAGACGGCGTTGACGGCGCGGTGGAGCTGCTCGACCGGGTCGGTGGTCCAGTGGCCGCCGAGGGCCTCGTTGGCGAGGTCCTTGAAGGTCTGGGTGAGTTCCTTGAGGTCGTCGGCGGTGAGGTCGGTGTCGAGCGCGACGCCCTTGGCCTCCTTCATCTCGGTGAGAGCGTCCTCGAAGACGTGCGGCGCGATGCCCTCGACGACCTCGCCGTACATCTGGATGAACCGGCGGTAGCAGTCGTACGCGAAGCGCTCGTTGTCGGCCAGGGCGGCGACGGCCGGGACCGTGGCGTCCGAGATGCCGAGGTTGAGGATCGTGTCCATCATCCCGGGCATGGACTGCACGGCGCCGGAGCGCACGGAGACCAGCAGCGGGTTGGTGGGATCGCCGAGCTTCTTGCCGGCGCGCTCCTCGAGGCGGGCGAGTCCCGCGTCGATCTGCTCCTTGAGACCCTGGGGCCAGTCGCCGTCGTTGTTCATGGCCGCGACGCAGGCGGCGGTGGTGACGGTGAAGGCGTCCGGAACCGGAACGCCGATGCGGTTCATCTCGGCGAGGCCCGCGCCCTTGCCGCCGAGCAGCGACTTCATCGAGATGTCGCCCTCGTTCAGGTCGTAGACGTACTTGGTCTGATCGGTCATCGGTGATGATCTCCTTCTGGTGCTCCGAAAGTCGTTCCCCGGCATCCGCCCACCAGCGGCAGGCCGGTCGCGGTCGGGTCCCCTGCCGCGGCGGAGCGCGTCCGCGTCAGGACCCATACGGGCTCAACGGTAGTGCCTCCAGCACGCGCTCTCGACCACGGGGGACGATGTTCACTGTGTGGACGCCGAGGTGCTGTCACCATGGGACACATGTCCCTCGATCCCGTCGCCGACCTGCTCCTCGACGAAGCCGGAGCCGTGTCCGGACGCATCCTCGTGGTCGACGACGCGGGCGGGGCGCTCACCCGGTGGGCGCTGGACGCCGGCGCGGATGTCCGCTCGTGGTGCGACGACCTGCGCGACGAATGGGATATCCCCGAGGGGGCCCGGACGCCGACGCTCGGGGTCGGTCCGGACGGCTGGCGTCCGGACCTGGTGCTGTGGCGGCTGCCGAAGGCCGTCTCGGCCGTGGAGGACATCGCCGAGCGGCTGGCCGTCTGGGTGGCTCCGGACGCCCGCGTGCTGGCCGGCGGGCGGACCAAACACATGACGCTGGCCCAGAACGGGGCGCTCGCCCGCAGCTTCGCGACGGTGTCGGCCAGCCTGGGCCGGCAGAAGTCCCGGGTGCTGCGCGCCGCCGACCCGCGCCCGGTGGCGCCGCGCTGGCCGGCGCGCCGCTACGTCGGCGAGGTGGGTCTCACGGTGGTGGCCCGGGGCGCCACCTTCAACACGGTCCGGCTGGACGACGGCACCCGCGCGTTGGTCCGGGCGCTGGGACGGTCCGGGGTGGCGCCGGGGGCCGGACGCCGCGCGCTCGACCTGGGCTGCGGGTCGGGCATCCTGGCCGCCTGGCTGGCCCAACGCGGGTTCGTCGTGACCGGCAGCGACGTGGCGGCGTCCGCGGTCGAAGCGACCGCACTGACGGCGTCCGCGAACGGGGTCGAGGTGGCGGTCCGGCGGGCGTCCGGATTCGAGGGGGTCGCGGACGCCGCGTTCGACCTGATCGTGAGCAACCCGCCGTTCCACCGCGGGACCGAGAAGGACTCGACGCCGACGTTCGAGATGATCGCGGACGCCCGCCGCGTCCTCACCGACGGCGGCGAGGTCTGGCTGGTCTACAACTCCCACCTGCCCTACCTGTCGGCGCTGCGACGCGACATCGGTCCCACCCAGATCGTCGCGCGCGACCGGCACTACGTGGTGACGCGGACGCTCGCGGGCTGAGGCGTCCGGGGTGCGGGACGGCGAAGGACGCGCGATCTAGACTGCCGGGCACGAGATGGGAGATGCCATGCTTCGTAGAACCGCTGACCGACTGCGCCACTACCTCGCCCGCCCCCTCGCCGAGCGCCTCGACGCGCCCTCCGCAGTGGCGCGGCCCTCGACCGCGGAGCAGCAACTGCTGCGATTGGCCTACCAGGGGCTCGTCCGCCGCGGTGATCCCCTGCCAGCGCTGGCGGACGTGGGTTTCAAGGTGTACTCGCAGAACGAGGAGGACGGCATCCTCTGGTTCCTGTTCTCGGTGCTCGGTACCACCAACCGCACGTCGGTCGAGATCTGCGCCGCCGACGGCATCCAGTGCAACACGGCGAACCTGATCCTCAACCACGGCTGGCGTGGGCTGCTGTTCGACGGCTCGGAGGAGAACGTCGCCCGCGGTCGGGAGTTCTATGCCCGTCCGGATCACCCCTCCCCCGGCGGGACGTTCAGAGCGGCGTGGATCACCCGCGACAACATCAACGAGATGGTGACGGCGGCGGGGTTCGCCGGGGACATCGACTTGTTGGTCCTCGATCTCGACGGCGTCGACTACTGGATCTGGGAGGCCCTGACGGTCGTCCGTCCGCGGGTCGTGGTGGTGGAGTACCAAGACATCCTGGGTCCGGAGCGGTCGCTGACCGTGCCGTACGCCGACGACTTCTCGGCCTTCGACCATCCCATGACCGAGGACTATCGGCCCAATTTCGCGGGCGCCTCGCTGCGCGCGTTCGACGCGCTGGCCCGGTCGCGGGGGTTCCGGCTGGTTGGGGTGAACCGGCTCGAGTTCAACGCGTTCTTCGTCCGGGAAGACCTGGGCGTCGGGGTGCTCGACACCCTGGACGTCGCCGACGCCTTCAGTCCGGAGTTCGACGCCGACCGGCGGGCACGGTTCGCGACCGTCGCGGACGCCGCGTGGGTGGAGGTCCCGGACCGGCGGTGACGCTCCGCCGGCGTTGGTCCCGGTGGGCCGGAGGGGCCCGGTAGCCTCGGGGCCGTGGCACGCGGACGTGGGTGGATCCCGAATCAGCACGGGGCATGGGCAATGGTGATCGTCCCGTTCGCGCAGGGCGTGGCCCTGCGCGCGCGAACCGACGGCCTGGCTGTGCACCTGGTGCCCCTGTTCGCGTTCTGGCTGTTGGGGTATTTCGCGTTCCATGCGGCGTCGCAGTGGTTGAAGGCGCCGGCGCGGCGGCGGGCGGGGTTCGTCCGGCCGGCGTGGACCTACGCCCTGGCGTCCGCGGCGTGCGGGGTGACGACATTGGTCCTTGGGGGTCCGGCGATGCTCGGCTGGGTGCCGGTGTACCTGCCCCTGTTGGTCCCGGCGCTGTGGCTGGCCGCTCAACGCCGCGAACGCGCGACGCTCGGCGGGGCGCTGACCACGGCGGCGGCTGCGGTGATGGTCCTGGTGGCCCGGTACGACTCGCCGTGGGCACTGCTGGCCGCCCCGGACGTCCGGACGCCCCTCCTCGTCGCCGCGCTCGCGTTCGCCTACTTCTTCGGGACGGTCCTCTACGTCAAGACCAACCTCCGCGAGCGGGGCAACCCGAGGTACCTGTGGGCGTCGGTTGGCTGGCACGCGGCCTGGACGTCCGTGGCGGCGCTCGCGGCCCTCGCCGGGTGGCCCACGTGGTGGACGGTCTTCTTCGCCGCCACGACCGTCCGGGCGGCGTGGGTCCCGCGGCAACACCCCGCGTGGACCCCGAAGCGCATCGGCTTGCTCGAGGTGGCTTTCAGCGCCGCACTGCTGTTGGGGACGATCCTGGCCTGAATACCGTCGGACGCCGCCCGCCCGCCGACGGATGGCGGGAGTTCGGCCGCGAAAGGGCGCTCAAACCTCTTGCTTTGTTCGATTCATGTTCGATATACTGGCAGCGTGGCTGGTTGGGTGATGATGGATTCCGGGGGCGACACGTTCGATGCCCTGGCCAACAACCACGAGATCTTGGTGGCGGCGCAGGTGCGTGAAGTGGTGTTGATCGCGGCGGCGTGCGACGCGTACACGGTGGACGGCTCACGCGCCGATGTGGCGGCGGAGCGGTTGGTGCAGGGGGGCGCAGACGGGACCGCCATGGTGGGGGAGTTCCTGGCGTTGGAGTTGGCCGGGATTCTGGGGGTATCCCCGGTGTCGGCGGCGCTGCGGGTTCGAGAGGTGCTGAACCTGCGGGATCGGCATCCGGAATTGTGGGCGTTCATGGTGGGCGGTGGCGTGCCGCCGTGGAAGGCGCTGAAGGTCGCGACCCGGTGCGCGGAAGCGGGGCTGTCGGGTGAGGCGGCGCGATGGGTGGATCATCAGGTGGCGTTGGTGTTGCCGGTGGTGCCGTGGGCGCGGGCGCTGCGGTCGCTGGAAGGGCTGATCGTGCGGGCGGATACCGCCTTGGCGGCCGAGCGGGCGCGAGTGCGCCGGGAGCGTCGGGGGGTGTGGGCCGACGATCACGCCGACGGTGGCTGTCTGTTCGTGGCGCGGGTCGATTCCCGCGAGGGGGTGGCATTGAAAGCCATGATCGACCGGGTCGCGTCGGCGTTGGCGCTGGTCGGCGACACCGAGCCCGTCGCGCATCGTCGGGCGACCGCGCTGGGTTTGTTGGCAGATCCGCAAGCCGTGTTGGACCTGTTGAAGGGGAGCGGGGAGGGTGTCCCGACGAACCGGCGGGCGACCCTGGTGGTCCACATCGCCGTCGATACCGCCGCGCAGGCCGGTATCGCCGAATCCGGCCACCGCGAGGCCCTCACCCCCGCTGGCGACGCCGGCGCCGCGTCGCTCGGGGTCGGGCCGGGGGCTTCGACCCTGCAGATCGCCGGGATCGCTCGGGTCGAGGGGATCGGGGCTCTGGAGCTGGGGTCGCTGCGGCGGTTCCTGGCCCACGATCGGGTGACGGTCCGTCCGGTGATCGATGTGAACCTGCCCCCGACGGTCGACGCCTACGAGGTCCCCGCCCGGCTGCGGGAGCACGTCCTGGCCAGGAACCCGTTCGAGGCGTTTCCCTACTCGACGCGCCGCTCCGAGGGGTGCGACCTCGATCACACCCTCCCGTACGACCACCACGCCCCACCCGGCGCCGGCCAGACCAGGGCCGAGAACCTCGGGCCACTGTCACGGCGGGTACACCGAGCGAAAACCGCTCGGGTGTGGCAGGTCACCCAACCCGAACCCGGGGTATTCCGCTGGGTGTCGCCCCACGGCTTCCGCTACGAGGTCAGCGACCGAGGCACCATCGCCCTCGGTCGCCCCGACTCGCGCGCCGACGCCGCCTGACCCGACGAGTCGGCGGCACCGGCGTCCCGCATGCCCAACTGCCCCCGGACCGAGGCGTCCGCGTACCAGTCCCGCGCGCCAGTCGCGGAGACGGACGCGGGGACGGACGCCGCGGCGTCCGGACCCTTGTGTTCCTCGCCCTCCTCGGCGGCGGCCGCGGACTTCTCCCGCAGTTCGCGCCCCCGCTGGACCATCTCGTCCTGCTTCGCCTGGCCCTTCGCCGAACCCCGGGCGTCCCGGGGCGGGAGTTGCAGCACCTCCTCGGCCTCGATCCCCGCCTGAAGCTGCCGGCCGCGCTCCAACTCGGCGTCCAATTCGGCGCCGAACAGCATCACGGTGTTCATGATCCACAGGCCCAGCAACAGCACGATCACCGAGCCGACCGTCCCGTACATCGCGTTGTACTTGCTGAAGTTCGACACGTAGAACGTGAACCCGACCGACGCCACGGCCATGCCGACGAACGCCACGACGGCACCCACCGAGATCCACCGGAACCGCGGCTGCTGGACATTCGGCGTCGCGTAGTACAGCACCGCCAAGATCACGAGCCCCGCGACGGCGGCCGCGGGCCAGGCGACGAACCCGAGCAGGTCGGCAATGTCGCGCCCGACGGCGGCCTCACCCAACGGACCGGACAGCAGGAACAGCACCAACACCCCGATCACCAGCCCCAGGATGATCACCGTCACGATCACCTGCATCGGACGCAGCTTCCAGAACGGGCGCCCCTCGGTCACGTCGTAGACCCGGTTCATGGCCCGCGCGAACGCCCCCACGTACCCCGACGCCGCCCAGATCGCACCCACCACGCCCGTGACCAGCGCCAGCCCGGACCCGCCCTGCGTCGCCAACTGCCGGATCGGATCGGCGAGCAACCCGACGAGATCCGCAGGCGCGTTCGTCGTGAGGAAACCGATCATCCAGGCGGCCGTCGCCTCGCCCTGCCCGACCACACCCAGGAGCGACAAGACCGCCAGCAGCGCCGGGAACGCCGACAACACCGCGAAGTACGTCAGCGCCGCAGCTAGGTCCGTGCACTCGTCGGTGGTGAACTCGTGCAGCGAGCGCTTGAAGATATACCGCCACGAGGGCTTGGTGATCTCGGTGGGGCTGTCCGGCTTCATCGGGTGGTCCGGCGCGGGCGCCTCGGCGTCCCGCTGCATCGTGTCCTCGTGCTGCGAGTCCTGGTCGCCGGCCATCGTGCCACCTTCCGTCGGAGGTCCCTGGGGCATCGCCCCAAATACATCACGACGGCGGGTCGGCTGACCAGTGCGCTCGACGCCCTTGCCGTCCGAACGCCGACCCTCAAGGATGGGCCTCGTGACCCAGCCCTCCCCAGGACCTGCCGGCCGAGCGCGCATCGACGTGCTCCCCGGACCGCCGCTGGCCGTCGTCCCCGACCCCGTGCGCCGTGTCCCCACCGGACCGGCGCCGGTGTTCCACCTGCACACCCCCGCCGTCAGCTACGCCTTCGCCGTCACCCCCTACGGCCACCTCGAACACCTCCACTTCGGGGCCCCCCTCGGACCGGTGGCGACCGCGTCCGACCTCGACCCCCTGCGCGTCCGCCTGCCCAACCCCACCGACGGCATCGCCTACTCCCCCGACGACGACGCCTACAACCTCGGGCTGCTCCCGCTGGAGTGGTCGGGCATCGGCAAGGGCGACCACCGGCTGCCGCCCGCCGAGGTGCGCATGCCGGACGGCACGTTCGTCACCGACTTCACCTACCTAGGGCATCGGATCGTCCCCGGCGCCCTGCCCCCCGACGACGGCCTGCCGGGCGCGCACGCGGACGCCGACGCCGCGGCCACCCTCGTGGTCACGCTCGCGGACGCCGGCCTGGAACTCGACCTGATCTACACCGTGTTCGCGGACGCCGGCGTCCTCACCCGCCGGACCGTCCTGCGGTACCCCGATACCGATCCGGACGCCGCCCCGGCCGTCGTCCGGCGGCTCATGAGCCTCCACCTCGACCTGCCGGACCGTTCCTTCGACCTCGTCACCTTCGACGGCGCGGCCCTGCGCGAGGCGCGCCGGACGGTCCGGCCGGTGCTCGCCGGCACCTACGTCAACCAGTCGAACGCAGGGTTCTCCGGCAACGAGCATCAGGCGGGCGTCCTGCTCGCCGCCCGCGGCGCCGACGAGGACCGCGGGGAGGTCTGGGGCTTCAACCTCGTCTACTCCGGCAACCACCACACGGCCGTCGAGCTGAGCCCGCGCGACCTCGTCCGCGTGCAGACCGGCATCAACCCGATCGCCTTCGAGTGGACGCTCACGCCCGGGCAGCAGTTCGCCACGCCCGAGGCCGTGCTGGCGTGGTCGGGGGAGGGATTCAACGGCCTCTCGGCCCACTTTCATGCGTTCGTGACCGACCACATCGTGCCGCCCGCCTGGGCGCGACGCGAGCGGCCGATCGTCCTCAACACGTGGGAGGCGGCGCTGTTCGCCGTGGACCGCACCATGGCGCTGGAACTGGCCGCGGTGGGCCGCGACCTGGGCGTGGAGACATTCGTCCTGGACGACGGATGGTTCGGACGCCGCGACGACGACCGCCGCAGCCTGGGCGACTGGACCGCCAACGCCCGCAGATTCCCTGGCGGCATCGGCCGCCTGGCCCGCGAGATCACCGCCCTCGGCCTCGGCTTCGGCCTGTGGGTCGAGCCCGAGATGGTCAACCGCGACTCCGAGCTCTACCGCGCCCACCCCGACTGGGCCGTGTCCGCGCCCGGACGGACCCCCAGCGAGGGCCGCCACCAGCTCCTCCTCGACCTCACCCGCGCCGACGTCCGCGACCACCTGGTGGCGACGCTGTCCGACCTGCTCGACTCCGCGCCCATCTCCTACGTGAAGTGGGACGCCAACCGCTCGTTCTCCGACGCCGCCTCCCCGGTCTGCCCCGCAGGCGAGTTCGGCCATCGCTACATCCTGGGGCTCTACGACGTGCTCCGCCGGGTCTTCGCGCCGCGTCCGGACATCCTGCTCGAGACCTGCGCGTCCGGCGGCAACCGTTTCGACCTCGGCATGCTCTGCTTCGGGCCGCAGGCGTGGGCGTCCGACGCCACCGACCCGGCCGAGCGGCTCGCGACCCAGCGCGGCCTGTCCTACCTCTACCCCCAGTCGACGTGGGGCGCGCACGTGTCGAGCAGCCCGTCGGGGCAGACGCTGCGCGACACCTCACTCGCCGCGCGGTTCAACATCGCCGCGTTCGGGGTGCTGGGCTACGAGCTGGACCTGCGGCGCGTCAGCCCCGTCGCCCGGCGGCAGATGGCCGAGCAAGTGGCCTTTTACAAGGCCCATCGCCGGCTGCTCCAGTTCGGGCGGTTGCGTCGGCTGGATTCGGTCCCCGACCACGCGACGCTCGCGGTGTCGGACGCCGCCTCCGACACCCACGTGGTGGGCCGCTTCCAGACGTGGGGACGTCCCAACGCCGCCCCCACCGAACTCCTCCTGCCTCCCCTGGTGCCGGACCGCCGTTACCGCCTCTCCGGACGCCCGCAGGGCTGGTCGCTGGCGCGGTTCGGCACGCTCCTTGCCCAGCTCGCCCCGACGTGGCTCCGGACGCCCGCGCTGGCCGGCGTCCTTCGCCGCTACGCCGCCCGGCATGAGCTGGCGGAGACCCCCGAGGAGCACGAGGGGACGGGCGCGGTCCTGCGCCACGTTCGGCTGGCCGTCCCCTACCAGGGCCGCGGCTACGACCCCAGCGCCCGGCTGCTCGGCGACCACTCGTCCCGGCTGTACGTCGTCGAGCCCCTCCCCGAGCGATAGCGTGACGTCCGTGACGCAGCCCACGCTCACCCGCCGCAACCGTTGGTCCTTCGCCGTCGGGACCCTCGGGCGCGACATGGTCTACTCGATGATGGCGCTGTTCCTCATCGTGTTCCTCACCGAGGTGCTGCGCCTGCCGAACGAGACGTTGGCGTGGGTCAACGGCATCCTGCTCGCGGCGCGGCTGTTCGACGCCGTCATGGACATCTTCATGGGCAGCGTCGTCGACAACACCCGCACCCGCTGGGGCCACTACAAGCCCTGGATCGCGTTCGGGGCGGTCGCCTCCGGCCTGCTGACCGTGGTGCTGTTCGCCGACTTCGGCGTGCGCGGGGCGGGCTATGTCGTCCTGTTCGCGGTGGTGTACCTGGCCTGGGGACTGGCGTTCACCACCAACGACATCCCGTACTGGTCGCTGCTGCCCGCGCTCACCCTCGACCAGTCCGAGCGCGAGGCCGCCGGGTCGCTGGCGAAGGTGTTCGCGACCATCGGACTGTTCACCACGGTGGTGGCGATCCTGCCCGTGACCGGGGCCCTCGGCGGGGACGCCCGCGCCTGGACCCTCTTCGCGGCCGGCGTGGTCGCCGTCATGTGGCTGGGACAAGCGGTGACGCTGGTCGGCGTCCGGGAGCCGAAGCTGGCCGTCGAGCAGGAGCGGACGACGGTCCGGGAGGTCGTCCGCGCGGTGGTCCGCAACGACCAACTGCTGTGGACGTCGGTGGCGATGACGCTGTTCATGACCGGCTACAACACGACCACATCGTTCGGCGTCTACTTCTTCAAGTACGCCTACCGCGACGCCGGCATGTACGTCCCGTTCGCGGCGGTCCTCGGCGTGGCCCAACTCCTCGGCTTCGCGCTCTTCCCGCTCATGCGCCGCCACCTCAACCGGATGCGCGCGTACACCCTCGCGATCGCCTTGGTGTCGCTCGGGTACGTGGTGTTCTTCTTCTCGCCCATGGACATCGTCCCGATCGGCGTCGCGGGACTGCTGCTGTTCGTGGGCCAGGCGTTCCTCGTGGCGCTCATGCTGGGTTTCTTCACCGACTGTGTCGACTACGGGCACTGGAAGCTCGGGCGCCGCAACAACGCGGTCACGTTCGCCCTCCAGCCGTTCATCAACAAGGTCGGCGGCGCGTTGGCCACGGCCGTGGTGGGCGCGACGCTCATCCAGACCGGCATCAACGGCGCCCGGACCCCCGACGACGTCTCCTCCGAGGGCCTCCTCGGCATGCGCCTGATGATGATGGCGTTCCCGCTGGCGCTGATTCTGGCCAGCTACCTCATCTACCGCGCGAAGTACCGCATCGACGAGGGCTTCCATGCCCGGATCCTGGGCGACCTCCGCGAGCGCGGCCAGCTCGCCGACTGAGCGCGCGTCAGCCCTTGACGGCCGCCCGGACCGACGCCTGCGCGTCGCCGGCCGCTGCCTCCAAAATCGCGATGCCCATCGTGTCGAGCATCCGGACCATCCCCGGGCCCACATGGCTCACCACGACCGCCTGGATCGCGTGCTCCTTGAGGAACCGCGCGATGCGCGCGTGATGCGCGCCGTGGGTGCCCTCGTCGTGGAGCACGTCCCACCCGACGTCGTACACGGCCCAGGCGTCGATCCCCTGCGCGCCGACGTCGGCGACCGCGACGTGGGCCGCGCGACCCCAGGCCCCGGCGGTCTCGCCGTGGGCGTCCACGGGCGTGGCGACGATCATGGGTTCCTCCCGCAACTCGATGGTGCCGCCATGGTAACGCCCGGGAACGGGGTACGTTCGCCCCATGCGTCCCGACCACCTGCCGCTCCTGACCTCCGTCTCCGCGCCCGTCGTCCACCCCTCGGGGACGTGGGCCTGCGTCGCGACGAGCCGTCCCGATCTGCGCGCGGACGCCTACGTCGGCCAGCTCTGGCGCCTCGACCTCTCCGGGGACGCCGCCCCGCGCCGCATCACACGCGGGTTCGCCGACAGCCGTCCGCACTTCAGCCCGGACGGCCGCCTGCTCGCGTTCCTCCGTTCGGCCCCCGGCGAGAAGCCGCAGGTGTACCTCGTCCGCGCCGACGGCGGCGAGCCGATGCGGGTGACGGACGCCCGCCTGGGGGTCTCCGAGGTCGTCTTCTCCCCCGACTCCACCCGCCTGGTCTACGTGGCCCGGGTCGCGGACGCCGGACGCTACGGCGACCTCGACGGCGTCTCCCCCGCCCAGGAGGATCCCCGCCACCTCACCACGCTCCAGTTCCGCGCCAACGGGCTCGGCTGGACCCACGACCGCCCCCGCCAGCTCTTCGTGGTGGACGTCCCCGATCCGGACGCCGAGCCGATCGTCGCCGCGGTGGGCCGCGCGGCCCAGGGCGCCCCCACCCCGCACCCGCTCGTGCCCCCGGCCCGGGCGTTGACCTGGGGCCCGTACGACCACACCCAGCCTGTCGTCGTCCCCGATGGCGCGGCGGTCCTGACCGTCGCCTCACGGCGTCCGGACCGCGACCGCCGCCTCGCCCAGGGCATCTACCGGGTGCCGCTGGACGGCGGCGAGCCCACCGTCCTGCTCGAACCCGACGAACTCGATCTCGGCCACCCGAGGTTCTCCCCCGACGGCGGCACCCTGTTCCTGCTGGGCTCCGACCTCGGCCCGACCGGCCGCGACGTCGTCGCGCGCAACACCGCGCTGTACGCCGCCGCCCCCGACGGGACGGGCCTGACCCGGCTGACCGACCCCGAGACGACCGACGTCCTCGGCGCGGCGCTGGAACCCACGGGTCCCGACGCCGCCCTCGTCCTGGACCGGGCGCGCGGGCTGGCGCGCCTCGTGCGGGCTGGGCGGGACGGCGTCCGCGAACTGCTGTCCGGGCTGCTGCTCACGGGGGCGGCGGCCGTCCCGGGTGGCGACGACGTCGTGGTGTCGTTCGTCGGGACGGACACCGCCGGCGACGTGGGCGTGGTGTCCGGCGGAGCGCTGCGACGACTCACGGACTTCTCCGCCCCGCTGCGGGACGAGACGACCCTGGCGCACCCGACCGAGCTGACGGCGTCCGCACCCGACGGCTACCCGGTACACGGGTGGGTGTGGCGGCCCGAAGGCGAGGGCCCGCACCCCGTCCTGCTCAACATTCACGGCGGACCGTTCGCCGACTACCACCCGACCTTCTTCGACGAGTTCCAGACATATGTGGCCGCCGGCTACGCGGTCGTGGCGTGCAACCCACGCGGCGCGGCGGGCTACGGCCAGGCGCACGGGGCGGCGATCCGGGACGATTTCGGCAACCTGGATGCCGCCGACGTGCTGGCCTTCCTCGACCACGCCGTGGAGACCCTCCCCGGCCTGGACGGCTCCCGCGTGGGCGTCATGGGCGGCAGCTACGGCGGTTACCTGACCGCCTGGCTCATCGCCCACGACCACCGCTGGGCGGGCGCCATCGTGGAGCGGGGCTACCTCGACCCCGCCTCGTTCGTGGGGGCGTCCGACATCGGGTGGTTCTTCGCGCACGCCTACAACGGCACCGCGTGGGAGGACCTCAACCGGCAGTCGCCGCTACTGCGGACGCACCAGGTCCGGACGCCGACGCTCGTCCTCCACTCCGAGGACGACCTGCGGTGCCCGCTCGACCAGGCCCTGCGCTACTACGCCGAACTGCGGCTCGGCGGGGTGGACGCGGAACTGCTCGTGTTCCCCGGCGAGAACCACGAGCTCTCGCGGTCGGGCACGCCCCACCACCGCAAGCAGCGTCTGGAACACGTCCTGGACTGGTGGTCCCGCTGGCTCCCGGTCGCGCCGTAGGACCCGACGCAGAAGGCCCGCCCCCTCGGGGACGGGCCTTCGCGCGTTCGTCGGCGTCAGTCGTGCTGGGCCCACACGCGGTCGAGCGCCGTCTCCCAACGCTTCACGAGCTCGGCGGTGTCCGTCTGGGACGGCACATGCTCGTGGCAGACCTCGATGTTCGTGGAGTCGCCGGCCGGGATGAGGTGCAGGTCCACCATGGTCTTGGGGGCGTCGCTGGATTCGTGCCAGCTGAAGCGGATCTGCTCCAAGGGGTGGTAGCTGCGGATGACACCCCAGGTGCCGTCGGCCGCGCGCCAAGAGTCGCCCTTGGCCCCGATACTGCCGCCCTCGCCCAGGAGCGCCTCGCCACCCTCGCGGGTACACAGGACCTTCCAGACCTCCTTAACCGGAGAGGACACCAGCCGCGTGACGGTCACGGTGGTGTCCTGGGCTTCCGCGAGCGACTCGCCCGCAACCTGATCATTCATGAGTGGTACCTCGATTCAGATCATCCGTCCGGTCGGCCTCGACCGGTGAGTTCCCTCACCCTACCTCCCCCACCCCCGTCGCCACAGGGGCTGTGCAGGATGTGGCACCCCCACGGCGCGCCTCCCGCGACGCGCCGTCCCCGGGCGCTGGAATGGACCCGTCAGGCCGGGTCTCGTATGAGGCGACCCGGCCGCTTTCGTCCGGTCCCCGGTGAGGCGCGCGGAGTAGGCTCGGTGGGGTGAGCAACCTGACCCGCGCCGCCGCCGTGTGCGGGGCCGTGGCTGTGCTCCTCCCCCTCTCGGCCTGCGACACCGTCGCCCCTACCGCCACGCGCGCCCCCACGCCCACCCCGTCCGCGTCGGCGTCCGCCACCGCCGCCGTCGACCTCACCCAGCCCGGCGCGGCCCGCTCGGCCATTCGGCGCCTGTTGGCCGCCGCGGGGGCCGACCACGCGCTCATGGTCTCTGTGACGCGCTCGGACGCCTCGGTGACCGTCCTACGCAACGGCGCCGCCCAGACCTGGGCGCTGCGCGGCGGCGACCCGCGCCAGGTGCAGTCCGACACCACGTACGTCTCGCAGGCGGCGTTCGATCCCGAACGCTTCGACCTGTCCGACGTCGGGGCGCTGTTCCGGGCCGCGGCGTCGGTGTCGGGCAGCGACGCCCGGCAGGAGCTGCAGCTCGTCGAGTACTCCGGCGGCCTGGTCATGATGACCGTCTCCACGAACCCCGAGTCCCGCACCGTGTTCTTCACCGCGGACGGCGCACTGCTGCCCACCCTCGACTTCTCCTCGGCCGGCGGGCTGACCCGGGGGCTCGCGGACGCCGTCGGCGCGCGCAGCATCGTCTACGCCATCGGAATGGGCGACCCTTCGGGGGTGTACGCGGACGTCCCCGGCCTCGGCAAGGATCCCGTGTCGCGCCGGCAGCGGACCGCGCGGCTGCCGGTGGTCGTCACCCCCCGCAACGACCCGAACCCTCTGCCGGGTTTCGACCCGCAGCGCATCGACGCGGCGGTGGTGTGGCGGGTCCTCCAGGGCCTGCGCCAGCAGGGGACGTGGCGGCCCGGCGAGGAGTGGACCTGCGTCGCCGACGACCGCGACCGCCGCGGCGTCCCCCGGCTGCACTTCCAGGTGGGCGGCACCCGCTTCGTCACGGATCTGACCGGTCAGCGCGTCGACAGCTGACCCAGCGACGCGACGGCGTCCGCCACCTCATCGAGCAGCCCGGACGGTCCGGCCAGGACGACATATTCGGTGTTGCGGCGCCGACCCGGGGTGCCCACCCGCTCGCCGCGCAGGTTGTGGATGCCGATCAGCGACCCGACGTGACGCCGGTGATCGAACGCCAGCACGCGGACGCCCCCGCCCCGGCCCTCGCACATCGCGACGACGTCCCCGATCGGGACGAACCCCTCGTCGCTGAAGGACACCGCGACCAGCCCCGCTCGCACCCCCGCGACGGTGGCGCCGAGGACCTCCGCCATCGTCTGGCGGGAGTTGAAGGGGCTGCGGGTCGCATCGGTCCGGGCGTCCAGGCGCTTGCAGGCGACGCCGTAGTGGTCGGGCGCGTCCCAGCGGACGAGCGTCTCCCACACGTGGTAGTTCGTGAAGTAGCGGTGCTGGTTGTAGGGCGGGTCCAGGTAGGCCAGGTCGACGGGGTCGGCGTCCGCGACCCACGCGAGGGCGTCGGCACGGACCGCGCGACCCCGACCGGGCGTCAACACCGGCGCCCGCAGCCGCAGCGGCCGCAGCGCCCGCGGCGCCCACTGCTTGAGGTAGGCCATCTGGAGGCCCACGGTGGAGTCCACGGCGTCCGCGGCCTCCAGCAGACTGGTGAGCAGGATCGGACGCAGCGGCGAGTCGCCGTAGAGGTCGTCGATGCCGTCGCGGATCGCGTCGATCCGGACGCCGTTGCGGGGATGGAAGTAGCGCGCCGTCTCGCAGAACACCTCGGTGACGTAGCCGCGCTTGTCGGGCAGGGCATCCAGGCGGGCGAGGGCGTCCGCCACCTCGGCGGGATCGACGTCGGCAGCGTCGGTCGCGACGTAGCACTGCGCGAACACCTCGGCGTAGGACGCCGTGTCGACGGCCGTCGTCGTCAGGCCGCGCCGACAGAACTCCTGCGCGACGCGGGTGGTGCCGGTGAAGAGGTCGACGGCCGTCCGGGCGCCGGACGCCGTCGCCACCTCCCCCAGCGCGCCGACGAGCGCCCGCTTCGAGCCGAGGTACTTGATCATGGACCGGACGCCGGGGCGCCCCTCAGCTCACCCGAGGCTGCTCGCGGCGAATGTGTTGCACTGGTTGGGGTCGCCGGTGTTGAAGCCGGTGGCCAGCCACTTGCGGCGCTCCGCCGAGCTGCCGTGGGTCCAGGCGTCCGGACGGACCGTGCCGGTCTGCTGCTTTTGGATCCGGTCGTCGCCGACGGCGGTCGCCGCGTCCATGGCCCGGTTGAGGTCGTCCTGGGTGAGGCCGGCGATGGGCGAGTTGGGGTCGTTGGTGGAGTTGCGCAGCCACGCGCCCGCGTAGCAGTCGGCCTGGAGCTCCAGGCGCACCTGCGGCGACCCGGCTCCGGTCTTGTCGCCGGCGGACTGCACCTTCGACAGCACCCCGGTCAGGTTCTGGATGTGGTGGCCGTACTCGTGGGCGATGACATACGCCTCGGCGGCGTCGCCGCCCTTGGCGCCGAGCTGCGGCAGCATGGCGTCGAAGAAGGTGTCCTCCAGGTAGACCTGCTTGTCGACCGGGCAGTAGAACGGGCCGACGGACGCCGTGGCCGTGCCGCAGCCGGTCCGGGTCTGGCCCGAGAAGATGTTGGTCTTGGCCAGTTGGTAGCCGGGCAGCGTCTCCTTCCAGTAGGCCTGCACCGAGTTGGTGTAGGCCACGAAGCGGCATTCGCGGTTGGCCTTGATCGACGCGCCCGTCGTGCACTGGGCGAAGGGGTTCGCGCCCGTGTTGGAAGCACCGCCCGCGGTCCCGGCGCCCATCAGGTCGCCCGGGTTGAAGCCGAAGAGCAGGGCCAGGATGAGGACGAGGATGCTCGCGCCGCCGCCGACCGCGACGGTCCGGCCGCCTCCACCCCCGCCACCCATCTGCGACGGATCGAGGCGAGCTGAGTCGTTGTATTGCACGCGAACCTCCTTGGGCGGCCTACGAGGGCGAGCATATCTCGCCACCTGTCCAGCACGAAGGGGTTCCTCGTCGCCCGGGGAGTCGACTGGCATGGGAGGGGACTGGCAGTTCATCATGGGCAGGTGCAGATCGTCGGAGTCGAGGTGGGGGGCGGGACACCCGTGTTCTCGTACCCGCTCGCGCACGGGGACGATCCGCACCAACTGGCCTGGGAGCGCGGCTACCGCGTCGTGCGGCCGCTGTCGGCCGTGGGGACGCTCGACGAACTCGTGGTGACGCTGCAGGTCACGCGCCATGGGCGTCCGATCACCCCGCGCGGGCCCCAGCGCATCCGGACCATGCTGCGGGGCGTCGCAGCGTCCAACCTGCCCCCGATCCCGCGGCAGCGGGTGGCGGCCTATGCGCTGGTGGTGTCCGCGCGAGGGCTGCTGGCCACCGAGTTCTCGGACCGGACGGCGGTCCCGGGGCTGTGGAGCCTGCCGGGCGGCGGCATCGATTCGGGCGAGAACCCCGCGCAGACCGTGCAGCGGGAGGTCTTCGAGGAGACCGGCCAGCACGTCGACGTGCAGCAGTTCATCGACCTGCAGACCGACCACTGGATCGGCCTGTCCCCGGCGGGCGTCGCCGAGGACTTCCACGCCATTCGCCTCATCTACGCGGCCTGCTGCCCCGATCCATCCGACCCGGTCGTCCACGACGCGGGGGGCACGACGGCCGACTCGGCCTGGGTGTCCCTGGAGCGCTGGCGCGACATCGCCTGGGCAACGGGCGCGCGCGCCCTCCTCAATCGGCACGCTCCCGCCGCGCTGCACCATTGGCGCCGCAGCGCCTGATCGAGACGCACGAACGGCCCGCCCCGCGAGGGGACGGGCCGTTCGTGCGTGGGGCTAGTTGCGGAAGTAGGACAGGATCCGCAGCAGCTCTGTGTAGAGCCAGACCATGGTCACGGTGAGGCCGAAGGCCGCCCGCCACGACTCGGACGCGGGGGCGCCGTTGCGCACGCCCTGCTCGATGTAGTCGAAGTCCATGATGAGGTTCAAGACGGCGAGCACGACGGCCACGGCCGAGACGAGCATCGCGAGCATGCCCGCGCCGGGGCCCCAGCCGATCATCCCGGTGCGCACGCCGAACAGCGAGACCACGAAGTTGACCAGGTAGGCGGCGGCCAGCGCGATCGTGGCGATGGTGACGACCTTGCGGAGCTTGCCCGTCACGCGGACGCGCAGGTACTTGTAGGCGGCGAAGGTGACCCCCGCAGCCACGAACGTGGCGAGGACGGCCTGTCCGGCGATGCCGGGCATGTTGAGGCCCCACTCCACGACCTTCGACAGCGCGCCCACGAACACGCCTTCCAGCGCGGCGTAAGCGAGGACGAACGCCGGATTCACGACGCGCCGCACGGCGACGACCAGCACGGCGACGAACGCCAGCAGGCCGGTCGCGATGAGCGCGGGCATGGCCAAGGTCATGGGCATGAACATGAACGTGGCGGCCGCCACGACGAACAGCAGACCCATGGTCATGGCCGACTTGGCGATGACATCGTCGATGGTCATCACGCCTGCGGGCTGCTGCGGTGTCATCGGGGCGTACTGTCCGGGCGCGGGGTACTGGCCAGGAGCGCCGTAGCCCTGGGAATAGGTGGCCTGGCCGGGCTGGAACGCTTCCGCCCTGCTCAACACCGGGTTGCTGCTCTGCATCGTCTGATTTCCTCCTGGTCGGGGTGCATCGCCGTCCACGATACCTAACGCTCGGTCACGTCCCGGCATTCCCGAAGCCCGCCGTGCCCTCGGCGGGACTCGAACCCGCACTGGAGCGGGTTTAAGCCGCCCGCCTCTGCCGATTGGGCTACGAGGGCGCACCCCGATTCTAGGGAAACGCCGATCACTCATGTCCTGGCTGCGGCGGCCCGGATCGAGCGATCCGTCCTCGCCAAGAACAGCATCAATCAGCGGTTCCCTCGGACCGGGCGAGCAGGTCGGCGACCAGGCCGTCCAGGATGTCGGCTTCGCTGACGGTGAGGTCCACGTGGGCGCGTTCGGCGATGCGGGCGCAGATCAGGGCGCCGCCGCAGATGACGTCGGCACGACCGGGCTCCATGGTGGGTAGCGCGAGGACATCGGCGACGGGCATGGCGAGGAGGCGGTCCGCCAGCGCGCGGATGTTGTCGCGTGAGACGACCGACCCGTGCACGACGGCGCGGTCGTAGGCGGGGAGCCCCATGGCGAGCGCGGAGAGGGAGGTGGCGGTTCCCCCGGTGCCGAACCAGGTACGGGCCGCGCCGATGTCGATGCCGGAGGCGTCCAGCAGCCTGTCGATGTAGGCGGTCGCGGCGGTCACCTCGGCGTTCGTGGGCGGATCGGAGGCGAGGAACCGCTCCCGCAGCCGGACGGACCCCGCATCGACCGACACGGCCGCAGCGACGGCGTCCGGAGCATCACCGAGGACCAGCTCGGTCGAGCCGCCCCCGATGTCCATGACGAGCAGGGGCGCGGCGGCGCCGGGCAGCGCGGACGTGGCGCCGGCGAAGGACAGCCGCGCCTCCTCCTCCCCGGAGATGACCTCGGCGTCCACGCCGAGTCGCGCGCGGACGCCGGCGAAGAAGGCGGCACGGTTGGCGGCGTCCCGGGCGGCGGACGTGGCAACGAGCCGGACGCGCGTGGCACCGGCGCGGGCGATCCGGGCGGCGAAGTCGTCGAGGCCGGCGAAGGTGCGGGCGAGCGCGTCGGGATGGAACTCGCCGGTGGCGTCGACGCCCTGGCCGAGGCGGGTGAGGTGAAGGTCGCGGTCGACCTCGACGAACCCGGACGCCGACCGCGCGGCGATCAGCAGCCGGACGGAATTGGTGCCGCAGTCGACGGCGGCGACGACGTCAGGCATCGGCGTGGTCGACACAGGGCCGCGCCCAGAAGTCGCCCAAGGCGGCCAGCGCCTCGTCGCCGAACGGATTCACCCCGGGTCCGGCGGCGAGGGCGTGCCCCACCAGGACGTGCAGGCACTTCACGCGGGTCGGCATGCCGCCGGCGCTGACGCCGGCGATCTCCGGGACGTCGCCGAGGGCGGCACGATCGGCCAGGTACGCCTCGTGGGCGCCGCGGTAGGCCTCCGCCAGGATGGGATCGGAGGCCAGCCGCTCGGTCATCGCGGCCATCACCCCCTCGGATTCCAGCGTCGAGCAGGCGGCCACGGCGCGCGGACATGTCAGGTAGTAGGTCGTCGGGAAGGGCGTGCCGTCGGGCAGCCGCGGCTCGGTGGCGACGACCCCGGGCTTGCCGCAGGGGCAGCGCCAGGCCACGCCCGCGACGCCCCGCGGGGGGCGCCCGAGTTGGGCTTCGATGGCCGCGGCGTCCGCGGCGGTCATGGGTTCGAACGGCATGGCACTCAGGGTTGCATGGGGGTGGGGTCGTCCGCAGCCTTGATGGATCCGGCGAGACGGTCCCACCAACGAGGGTCGAAGTCGCTAGACGTGTGCGTGCCGATGCCCACGATCTCGCTGCTGCCGGACAGGATGGCACCGTCCCGGCCGATCACGCGGTAGCCGATGTCGCCGGGCATGACCCAGCCGAGCCGCGTCCGCGCTTGTGCCTTCACGAACGCGGGATCGCGCCAGCGTTGCAGCTCCGATTCGAGCTCGGTGACGCGAGCGGTGCGGTCGGTGATCTGCTGGCGGGCGGTCGCCAGATCGCGCTCCTGCAGGATGTAAACCCGCAGCGAGCCGACGAACGACAGCCCCAGCACCGACATCACGGCGACCAGGACGATCGCCCGGCGGGTGACCCGGAAGGGGTTGCGTCGCCGCGGGGGCCGCCGGACGGACGGTTCGTCGGCGACGGGGTCGGCGGGTGCGGGGAGGGTTGCGGACGCCGTCCGTCCCGTCGAGCGGGGACGGCGGCGCGGGTGCGCGGGACCGGCCGGCGTGCGCGCCGGGGTGCGTTCGCGTGCCATGGGCCACCTCCGTTCCGGACCAGCATGGCAGCCGCCGGGTCCGTTGCCTTCCCGGGCACGCCGCGGGGACCGCAAACGGCGCTGGCCGGATCCGTTGCGGATCCGGCCAGCGGGGACTACGTGCTCCAGCGAGCGGTCAGGTCAGCCCTTGAAGCGGGGGAACGCCGAGGCGCCGGCGTAGGTCGCCGCGTCGTCGAGGTCCTCTTCGATCCGGAGGAGCTGGTTGTACTTGGCGACGCGCTCGGAGCGGGCGGGGGCACCGGTCTTGATCTGGCCGCAGTTGGTGGCGACGGCCAGGTCGGCGATGGTGGTGTCCTCGGTCTCGCCGGAACGGTGCGACATCATGCAGCGGTAGCCGTTGCGGTGGGCCATCTCGACGGCGTCCAGGGTCTCGGTGAGCGAGCCGATCTGGTTGACCTTGACGAGCAGAGCGTTGGCCGTGGCGGTCTCGATGCCGCGGGCGAGGCGCTTGGGGTTGGTGACGAACAGGTCGTCGCCGACGAGCTGCACCTTGTCGCCGAGGGCGTCGGTGATCTTCTTCCAGCCGTCCCAGTCGTCCTCGTTGAGCGGATCCTCGATGGAGACCAGCGGGTACTTCTCGACCAGGCCGGAGTAGTACTCGATCATCTCGTCGGCGGTCTTCTTGCCGCCCTCGAACGCGTACCCGCCGTCCTCGTAGAACTCGGACGCGGCGACGTCGAGCGCCAAGGCGATGTCCTTGCCGGGCTCGAGGCCGGCGGCCTTGATGGCGTCGAGGATCAGGTCGAGCGCCGCGGCGTTGCTCGGCAGGTTGGGGGCGAAGCCGCCCTCGTCGCCCAGGCCGGTGGCCAGGCCCTGGTCGTGCAGCACCTTCTTGAGCGAGTGGTAGACCGCCGCGCCCATCTCGAGGGCCTCGGCGAAGGAGCCGGCGCCGATCGGGGCGATCATGAACTCCTGGATGTCGACGTTGGAGTCGGCGTGGCTGCCGCCGTTGAGGATGTTCATCATCGGGACGGGCAGGACGTGGGCGTTGGGGCCGCCGACGTAGCGGTAGAGCGGCAGGCCGGCGGACTCGGCGGCGGCGTGCGCCACGGCCATGGACACGCCCAGGATCGCGTTCGCGCCCAGCTTGCCCTTGTTGTCGGTGCCGTCCAGCTCGATCATCGCCATGTCGATGACGCGCTGCTCTGCGGCGTCGATCCCCATGACCTCTTCGGCGATCTGCTCCTGGACGTTCTCGACGGCCTTGAGGACGCCCTTGCCGCCGAAGCGGGACTTGTCGCCGTCGCGCAGCTCGACGGCCTCGAAGGCGCCCGTCGAGGCACCGGACGGGACCGCGGCGCGGCCCTGGGACTCGTCGTCGAGGAGGACCTCGACCTCGATGGTCGGGTTGCCGCGGGAATCGAGGATCTCGCGAGCCGTCACGAACTCGATGGTTGCCACGATGTGTGCCTTTCGTTGCGTGGGTCGTTCGTCACAAACCCTACTGTCTTTTGCCCCACCCCGACCGGTTAGGTGCGCCAGTTTCCCCAAGGGCGGACGCCGCGGCCCGCACGACAACGGGGCCGGTCGGGAATCCACCCGACCGGCCCCGCTCGTGTCGTCGACTCAGCCCTTGACGCCACCCGCGAGCAGGCCGCGGACGAAGAACCGCTGCAAGCTCAGGAAGACGGCCAACGGGACGATCATCGAGATGAACGCGCCCGCCGACAGCAGGTGCCAGGCCTGGCCACGCGAACCCACCATCTCGGCGATGCCGACGGTGATGGGGCGCTGCGTCGTGCCCGCGAACGTGAGACCGACCAGCAGGTCGTTCCACACCCACAGGAACTGGAAGATGCCGAAGGACGCCACCGCCGGCATCAGCAGCGGCATCAGCACCTGGAAGAACACCCGGACGTGACCGGCGCCGTCGACCCGGGCCGCCTCGATGAGGGACCGCGGGATCTCCTTCATGAAGTTGTGCAACAGGAAGATCGCCAGCGGCAGACCGAAGATCGTGTGCGACAGCCACACGGTCCAGAAGGTGTTGTTCAGACCCAGCTTGACGTAGGTCGTGAGCAGCGGGATCAGCGTGACCTGGATCGGGACGACCTGCAGTGCGAAGACCGCCACGAACAAGGTGTTGCGTCCCTTGAAGTCAATCCACGCGAACGCGTAGGCCGCCAGCAGCGCCAAAATGATCGGGATCACGACCGCGGGGATCGTGATGACGATCGAGTTGATGAACTGATCGCCCAGGCCGGACGTGCCGAGGGCCTCGGCGTAGTTGTCGACCGTGAAGCTCGGGTTGGTGAACACGGTCCACCAGCCCGTCCGGCGGATGTCGGAGAACGGACGGAAGGAGGTGACGAGCAAGCCCGCCGTGGGGATGGTCCAGAAGATCGCGATCAGGATCGCGATCAGGGACGCCGCGGGCGAGGACAGGCGCGTCTTGGCATCGACGGCACGCTGCTCGGCGCGCGTCAGCTTGCGCTCGGGGCCGTGCGCCTTGACCGGTGTGCTGAGATCGCTCATCGCTCCCCCTCCGAGATCCGCATCTGACGGACGTTGTAGACGATGATCGGCATGATCAGGATGAACAGGATCACGGCCAGGGCGGCACCCACGCCGGTGTTGTTCTGCGTGAAGCTCTGGCTGTAGAACTCATTCGCGATGACCGAGGTGTCGAACTGACCACCCGTCATCGTGCGGACCACGTCGAAGGCCTTCAGGGTGGCCATGGCGATCGTGGTGATGACCACGATCATCGACGGCCGGACGCTCGGGATCGTGATGTTCCAGAACAGCTTCATGCCGGTCACGCCGTCGACCTTGGACGCCTCGACGATCTCGTCGGGGATGGCCTTGATGGACGCCGACAGGACCGTCATCGCGAAGCCGGCCTGGATCCAGATCATGACGATGATGAGGA
Organism: uncultured Nigerium sp.; assembly: GCA_964482465.1. Classification (GTDB taxonomy): domain Bacteria; phylum Actinomycetota; class Actinomycetes; order Propionibacteriales; family Propionibacteriaceae; genus Propioniciclava. The sequence goes on from CAYZXQ010000002.1 coordinate 52,807, forward strand.
AGAACGTGTTCCACGGGGCGTTCAGCAGGATCTGCTGGGGCGGCAGGCCCATCCAGACGAGGAACTGGTTGAACAGACCGGTCTGATCGGAACCCTGCGGCTTGTACTCGTACATGAACTTCCAGATGATCGACGCGCCCACCATCGAGATGGCCATGGGCAGGAAGATCAGTGTCTTGGCAAGCTTCTCGAAGCGGGTCCGATCGACCAGCACCGCGTAGATGAGGCCCAGCGCGGTGGAGACGGTCGGCACCAGCAGCACCCAGAACAGGGTGTTGCGGAGCACCACGAGGAACATGCCGTCGGTGAAGATGCGACCGTAGTTGGCGAGGCCGACGAAGCCCTCTCCCTGGTTGTCACCGAACGATTGCCGCATGGTGAGGAGGCCGGGGTAAAGGAGGCCGCCGACGATGAGCAGGATGGCCGGTCCGAGGTAGCCGACCACGGGGACCCAGCGCGGCAGGCTGGGACGGTCGACGACGAGGAGAACCAGCGCCATCACCAGGGCGAACAGGGCGATGGCGACCACCATCACCACGAGTTTCTGGGCAGTGCCGTCGGGCTGCAACAGCCAATCCATGAGAATCTCCTTCTCGTGCGCGAGGCCGGCCCGAAGCTCGCGTTCCGGGCCGGCCTCGTCAGTTCATCGGCCTAGGACTTCGGCCAGCTGGTTTCGATCGCGTCGGCGACCTCCTTGGAGGACTTGCCCAGCGCGACCCAGTCGGTCATGCCCTTCCAGAAGGAGCCGGAGCCCACGGCACCGGGCATCAGGTCGGAACCGTCGAAGCGGAAGACCGTCTTGTCGTCGGTGAGGAGCTTGAACGACAGCTGGTCGATCGGCTTGGTCAGGTTGGCCGGATCGAGCTTCTTGTTGGCCGACAGCCAGCCACCGTTCGGGGTGGCCTTGGCCTTCGCGTTGCTCCACTCGGGGCTGGTCAGGTAGGCCTGGAAGGCCTTGACCTCGGGACGATCGTTGAACGCCGCGGCGAACTCGCCACCACCCAGGAGCGGCATGACGTCAGCGGTCTTGCCGGGCAGGTAGAAGGCCCACACGTCGCCGTCCTCGGCAACCTTGACGTCCTTCTTCGCGGTGGCCCAGTTGGCCTGGTAGAAGGAGGCCTGGCGGTGCATGAAGCACTTGCCGTCGAGGACCGGGAAGCCCGCGTCGGTGAACGGGGTCGTCGCGATGGACTTGACATCGCCCAGCCCGCCGTTGACGTACTTGTCGTTCTTCAGGATCGTGCCGGCCATGTCGATCGCCGCGATGACCTTGGGGTCGTTGAACGCGATCTTGTGGTTGACCCAGGCGTCGTAGTCCTCCGGGGTGGCGGTGCGGAGCATCATGTCCTCGACCCAGTCGGTGCCCGGCCAGCCGGTCGCGCTACCGGACTCGAAGCCCGCGCACCACGGCTTGACGCCGGGGTTGTCCGCGGCGATCTTGTCGGACAAGGTGATGAGCTCGTCCCACGTCTTCGGGATGGTGTAGCCCTTGTCCTTGAAGGCCTTGGGCGAGTACCACACGAACGACTTGGCGTTGGCGCCGACCGGGATGGCGTAGAGCTTGCCGTCGACGGTGCCGTAGGAACGCCACGCCTTGTTGTAGTAGGTGTCCAGGTTCTTGGACGCCGCGTCGCCGACCTCGATGACCTTGCCCGGGTTGTTCTTCACCAGGGTGGCCAGCAGGCCCGGCTGCGGGATGTAGGCGATGTCGGGAGCGTTGCCGGCCTTGATGCGGACGGGGAGCTGCGTCTCGAACTCACGCGAGCCCTCGTACTTCACGGTGGCGCCGGTGCACTGCTCGAACGGCTTGTACGAGTCGATGTGCGGCTTGGCCTCGGCATCGGAGGCGATCGAGGTGTAGACGGTGACCGTCTTGCCCTTCAGGTCGCCGTAGGCCTTGAACGCCGAGCAGTCGACGCCGGACGCCGACGAGCTCGCGCCGGTGGTCGCGGTGGTGCCGCTCGAGCAGGCCGTCATGGCCAGCAGCGAGCACGCCACGGCCGTGGCGGCCAGGGCGCGGCGGGCGGTGATTGGGTGGGACATATAGCCTCTATTCTCCTTGGGTAGTTCCCGTGCCGGTGACCGGCTCCGCGGAGCCGCACTGCCCGGACCATTCCCCCGCTCGTCGATCCCTACCGTGGCGATCTCGATTCGAAGAGCGTGTCCCGGGGGGTGGTTCGGCTCCGCTGCGCTGCCCCCGAGTGGCAACGGCAGCAATCTAGCTCAAACGAATCACCTGGGGAACGGCCGCTACCAATCCGCAACAATTGCGTTCTTCACCCACGGAATTCACTGTCCGATCCCGCACCCGCCGAGGAGGGCCGCGCCGCGCTACGCTCGGCTGATTCGAGCGCGGAGAGAGGACCCACCATGGCGGCACGACGGTTCCCGGAAGGCTTCTGGTGGGGCACCGCCACCGCCTCCTACCAGATCGAAGGGGCGGCGTCCGAGGACGGTCGGTTGCCCTCGATCTGGGACACCTTCTCCCACACACCCGGCAAGACCCTGAACGGCGACACCGGCGATGTCGCGGACGACCACTACCACCGCTGGCCCGAGGATCTCGACCTCGTCGCCGCCCTCGGCCTGGACGTCTATCGGTTCTCGATCGCCTGGCCTCGGATCGTCCCGACGGGCACTGGCGCGGTCAACCCCGCGGGGCTCGACTTCTACGACCGGCTCGTCGACGGGATGCTCTCGCGCGGCATCCGGCCCGTCGCGACCCTCTACCACTGGGACCTTCCTCAGGCCCTTGAGGACGCCGGCGGTTGGCCGAGCCGCGACACGGCGTCCGCGTTCGAGGCGTACGCCGCCGCGGTGGTCGGACGCCTCGGCGACCGGATCGCGATGTGGACGACCTTGAACGAGCCGTGGTGCGCCGCCTTTTTGGGCTACGGGTCCGGCGTCCATGCCCCCGGACGGACCGACGGGGCGGACGCCCTCGCCGCGGCCCACCACCTCAACCTCGCCCACGGGCTCGCGGGCCGGGTCGTCCGCGAACTGGCCCCCACCGCGCCCCTGTCGATCACCCTGAACACCCAGGTGTTCCGGCCGGCGTCCGCTGCCCCCGCCGACGCGGACGCCGCCCGTCGCCTCGACGCGGTCGGGAACCGGGTCTTCCTGGATCCGGTCCTGCGCGGCAGCTACCCCGACGACCTGCTCGCAGACACGGCGTCCGTCACCGACTGGTCGTTCGTGCGCGACGGCGACCTGGCGACCGCGGCGGGGTGCGGCGTCGACCTGCTCGGGATCAACTACTACACGCCGTTCTGGGTGCGGGGCGGCCAGCCCGCCGCGCACCGGAGGGGAGGTTCGGAGTGGCCGGGCTCGGAGCACGTCGAGTTCCTGCCGGTCCGGCCGCCGGTCACGGCCATGGACTGGCATATCGATCCCTCCGGACTCACCGAACTGCTCGTCCGCCTCGACCGCGACTACGGCCTGCCGGTGATCATCACCGAGAACGGCTCGGCGTGGCACGATGTGGTGTCGACCGACGGCGCGGTCCACGATCCGCAGCGCATCGACTACCTGCGCGGACACCTGGAGGCGGCGCTGCATGCCCTGGACGCCGGCGTCGATCTGCGCGGCTACCTGGCCTGGTCGCTGCTGGACAATTTCGAATGGGCGCTGGGCTACGACCGTCGCTTCGGGTTGATCCACGTCGACTACGCGACCCAACGACGCACACCCAAAGACAGCGCGGCCTGGTTCGCGCAGGTCGCGCGCGATGGCATCCTCCCGGGCTGACCAGGCCCGCGACCTTCCTTGCGAAAAGGGATTACCGCGGGCATAGAATCGAGCACATGGCGCGTGGTGGCTCCCCCTCGGACTGGCAACGCCCGACGAGTGCCGACGTCGCCCGCCTCGCCGGCGTGTCCCCCACGACCGTCTCGCTCGTGCTCTCGGGCAAGTCGACGCGCATCAGCGAGGCCACGAAGGCCCGGGTGTTCGAGGCCGTCCAGACGCTGGGGTATCGCCCCAACCGCGCCGCCCAGGGATTGCGCCGGGGCCGCAGCAGCACCATCGGCCTGATCACCGACCAGATCGCCGCGGAGGCCTTCTCCGGACCCATCGTCTCGGGCGCGCACGACACCGTCTGGGACCGCGGGCAGATGATGCTCATCGTCAACGCCACGCTCAACGCGCGCCGCATCGAGACCGCCGTCGAGAACCTGCTGGACCAGCAGGTGGACGCCATCATCTTCGCCACGATCGGCACCCGCGAGGTGCGGCTCCCGTCGCTGATCCACCGGGTGCCGACGGTCACGGTGAACTCGTTCTCGCGCGACCGGGATCTGCCCGCTGTCGTCCCCGACGAGTGGTCGGGTGGCCGCGCCGTCGTCGAGCACCTCCTGGGCCTGGGTCACCGGCGGATCACGATGCTGGCGGGTGTCCGCAGCGCGTGGGCGACGGGCGTCCGGGTGCGGGCGGCGCGACAGGCGCTGCAGGCCGCCGGGATCCGTCCGGACCCGACCCGGCTGATGTACGGCAACTATCGCTTCGACAGCGGGTACGAGCTGGCGCTCAAGGCGATGGCGATGACGCCGCGGCCGACGGCGTTGCTGTGCGGCAACGATCAGATGGCAGCCGGCGCCTACCTCGCGCTGGCGCGGCTCGGGCTGCGCGTCCCGGAGGATGTCTCGGTCGCCGGCTACGACGACGAGCCGCTCGCGGGATTCCTCACGCCGGGGTTGACGTCGGTCACACTGCCCTTCTACGAGCTCGGGCAGCGAGGCGCGGCCCTGCTGCTGGACGCCAAGGGGCCCCTTGCGCCGACCACCCAGATGGTCGACTGTCCGGTGGTCGTGCGCGGCTCGACGGCGCCGCCGTCCTACCGCTCGTAGCCTCGGCCGTCAGCTCTCGGCCGCCCGGACAACCTCTTCGAGCCGCCGCACCGCGGCACGGACCGCTTGGTCGGCGTCCACCCCGCTGCTCTGCGCCCGCGCCACGAGGGCGAGGACGCCGTCGCCCACCTCGTCGGGCGTCACCGGGGCGTCCGGGAGCTCGACGGGCACCTCGTGGTGGCGCGTCCGGGCGACGACCTTCGTGGCGCGGGCGAGGGTGTCCAAGGGCGGGATGCCGTCGAGCGCGGACGTCCGGCCCTTCTCCGCACGCTTGCGCGCCTCCCACGAGCCCATCAGGTCGCTGGGGATCTCGGCGTCGGTGAACACGTAGGGGTGCCGGGCGACGAGCTTCGCGGCGATCCCGTGGGCGACGTCGTCCAGCGTGAACCGCCCCTGCTCGGCGGCGATCTCGGCGTGGAAGAACACCTGCAAGAGCAGGTCGCCCAACTCCTCGGCGAGGTGCTCGTCCCCCGAGGCGGTCTCGATGGCCTCGACCGTCTCGGCGGTCTCCTCGACGAGGTAGGTGACGAGCGACGCGTGGGTCTGGCGGGCGTCCCACGGACACCCCTGCCGGATCGCGTGCATCACCTCGGCGAGGCGCTCCAGGCCGGGGTGGGTCACGGCTAGGACTTGCGGGGAACCAGGGTGGCGAGGGTGCCGGTGCCGTCGATGGTGGCGGACGCCGAATCCCACACGCCGTAGCGCGGGTTGAGGACCACCTGGTGCTTGGGAAGCTGCGCCATGAGCGCGTCGCTGCTCAACGACTGGGTGACGGCGCGCAACTCGGCCAGGCTGGAGACGAGCTTGTCGCCCCCCGGCTGGGCGGCCAAGGACACCAGCGCCGCCTGCGACGCGACGTATTGATCGACGTGCGCCTGCGTGACCGTGATGCCATTGTCGGCAGCCAGCCCGCGGGCGATGGCGCCCTTGATGAGGACATCGGCGGCCGTGCTGCGGGCCTCACCCGCAGGCATGCCCGCGCCGACCTCCAGGGCGGTGGCGGCCTGCGTCACCTGCGCCTCGGTGATGGTCGTGCCGTCGACGATGGCGGCGACAGACGGACTCTGGGCACAACCTGCGAGCGCGCCGACGGCCACGGCGGCGACGAGGACGGTGCGGACTGCCTTGTTCATCGGACGAAACTCCCTGTCGTTTCTGACGCTTGGATGCGGGTCGATCCTAGCGCCCTCCGCCGACGCCCCCACGTCGGCTCAGGGCGCGAGGACGTCCCGGACGACCGCGGTGGCCCACTGCAGGAGGGCGGCGTCCGCCACCGGCTGCCCCCCGATGGGGCGGGTCATCGGACGCGGCACCAGCACCTGCCGTGCGGCCTTGGCCACCTTCGAGCCGGGGTACAGGCGGGTCAGGCGGAGCTGGCGACTGTCGGGCAGGTCGACGGGGCTGAAGCGGATCGCCGTGCCCGCCGTGATGACCTCGGCGATGCCCGCGGCCCGGCAGAGCATCCGGAACCGCGCCACCCCCAGCAGCAGATCGACGGGCTCGGGCAGCGGGCCGTAGCGGTCGAGGAGTTCGTCGCGGACGGCGTCCAGGTCGGCGTCCGTGCGCACCTGGGCGAGCCGGCGGTACATCTCCAGCCGCAGCCGCTCGGTCTCGACGTAGTCGACGGGGAGGTGGGCGGCGATGGGGAGCTCGATCTTCATCTCGGGCTCGGGCTCGGTGTCCTCGCCGCGGTAGTCCGCGACGGCCTCGCCGACCAGCCGGATGTAGAGGTCGAAGCCGACGTCGGCGATGTGGCCCGACTGCTCCTCGCCCAGCAGGTTGCCGGCGCCGCGGATCTCCAGGTCTTTCATGGCGATGGCCATGCCCGCCCCGAGGTCGGTGTGGGCCGCCATCGTGGCGAGGCGGTCGTGGGCGGTCTCGGTGAGGGGCTTCTCGGGCGGATAGAGGAAGTAGGCGTAGCCACGCTCGCGTCCGCGTCCGACCCGGCCGCGGAGCTGGTGGAGCTGGGACAACCCCAGCAGGTCGGCGCGCTCGATGAGGAGGGTGTTCGCAGTGGCGATGTCGAGCCCGGCTTCGACGATGGTCGTGCAGACCAGCACGTCCGCCTGCCGCTCCCAGAAGTCGACCATCACCTGTTCGAGCTGCTTCTCGCCCATCTGGCCGTGCGCCACCGCGACGCGCGCCTCGGGGACGAGTTCGGCGAGGCGCTCGGCGGCCTTGCCGATGGTCTGGACGCGGTTGTGGATGTAGAAGACCTGGCCCTCGCGGGCGAGCTCGCGGCGGATGGCGGCACGCACTTGGGCCTCGTCCCAGGGGCCGGCGAACGTGAGGACGGGGTGGCGCTCCTCGGGCGGCGTGGCGATGACGCTCATCTCGCGGATGCCGGTGATGGCCATCTCGAGCGTCCGCGGGATCGGTGTCGCGGACATGCTCAGCACGTCGACGTTGAGGCGCAGCTTCTTCAGCGCCTCCTTGTGCTCGACCCCGAAACGCTGCTCCTCGTCCACGATGACCAGGCCGAGGTCTTTGAACGCGACCGCGTCGGAGAAGAGCCGATGGGTGCCCACGACGACGTCGATGGAGCCGTCGGCGAGGCCGTCGACGACCTTCTTGGACTCCGCCGGGGACTGGAACCGCGACAGCGCCCCCATCGTCACCGGGAAGCCGGCGTAGCGGTCGGCGAACGTGGCGTAGTGCTGCTGGACGAGCAGCGTCGTCGGGACGAGGATCGCGACCTGCTTGCCGTCCATGACCGCCTTGAACGCGGCCCGCACCGCGATCTCGGTCTTGCCGTAGCCCACATCGCCGCAGATGAGGCGGTCCATGGGAACCACCTGTTCCATGTCGGCCTTGACCTCGTTGATGGCGGCCAACTGGTCGGGGGTCTCGACGTAGGAGAACGCGTCCTCCAGCTCGCGTTGCCACGGCGAGTCGGTGCCGAACGCGTGTCCGCGGGTGGCCTGGCGTGCGGCGTAGAGCTTGATGAGCTCCGCCGCGATCTCCCGGACCGCCCGTCGCGCCCGCGACTTGCGCTTGGCCCAGTCGGCGCCGCCCATCTTGTCCAGGGTGGGCATCTCCCCGCCCACGTAGCGGGTGATCTGGTCGAGGGCGTCCATGGGCACGAACAGGCGGTCGGCCGGCTGGCCGCGCTTGGACGCCGCGTACTCGATCACGAGGTACTCCCGCGTTGCCCCCGCGACCGTGCGCTGGACCATCTCGACGTAGCGTCCGACGCCGTGCGCGTCGTGGACGACGTGATCGCCGGGCTTGAGCTGGAGCGGGTCGATGGCGTTCTTGCGCCGAGCGGGCATCTTGCGGGCGGCCTTGTCGACGTCGCGCGCGCCCGACAGGTCGCCGGCGGTGAAGACCGCCAACTGCAACGCCTCGGCGCGGAACCCGTGCGGCAGGTCGGCCACCACAACGTCCACCCGGCCGGCCAGGTCGGCGTCCGCGAGCACCTCCCGCATCCGCGCCGCGCGTCCGGGGCTGTCGGCGACCAGCACGACGGTCCAGCCGTCGGCCGCGGCGTCCGCGATCGCGGCGACCGCCCGCTCGACATCCCCGCGGAACACCTCGCCCTGGGTCGCGGCGATCTGCAGGCTGTCGGGATCTTCGGCGAAGGCCGAGAGCGTCCACCAGCCCTGACCGCGCTCCAGGGCCGTCCCGCGGACGTCGCCGAGCGTGCGGTAGGCGGAGCCGGCCAGATCGACCGGAGCCTTGCCGCCCTCGGCAGCCGCCGACCAGGACGCCGCCAGGAACTCCTGGCTCGTGGCGTGCAGTTCGAGCGCGCGCGTGCGGACCTTCTCGGGGTCGCTGACGCAGACCAGCGTGTCGGGCGGCATGACCTCGACCAGCAGTTCGAGGGAGTCCACCAGCGCGGCCGAGAGCGCCTCCATGCCCTCGACGCCGTGTCCCTGGGCGATCTTCTCGAAGAGCTCGGCCAAGCCCGACGGGACCGAGGGTGCGGACGCCAGGGCCGCGGCCCGGGCGCGAACGGCGTCGGTGAGCAGCAGTTCGCGGCACGGCGGCGCGGTCAGCTCGCTGCGCACCTCGTCGGTGGAGCGCTGGTCGGCGACGGCGAACGTCCGGATCTCCTCGACGGTGTCGCCGAAGAAATCGACGCGCAGGGGGTGCTCCTCGGTGGGCGGGAAGACGTCCACGATGCCGCCGCGCACGGCGAACTCGCCGCGCCGCTCGACCAGGTCGACCCGGACGTACGCGGCGTCCGCGAGGGCGCGCGCCACGGCGTCCACCTCGTAGTCGCTGCCCACCGCGAGGTGGACCGGCCGCAACTCGCCCAGCCCACGGACCTGCGGCTGCAGCACCGCCCGGACCGGCGCCACGAGCACCCGCGGCGCGGGGCGCGCGTCGTGCCCGGCGAACCGGCGCAGCACCTCCAGCCGGCGACCAACCGTGTCCGAACGGGGCGACAGCCGCTCGTGCGGCAGGGTCTCCCAGGCCGGGTAGTAGGCGACAGCGTCGTCCCCGAGCAGGCTGGTCAGACTGGACGCCAGCGTCTCGGCCTCGCGGTAGGTGGACGTGACCAGCAGGATCGGCCGGCGGGCGGCGTCCGCGACCGCAGCGACGAGCACCGGACGCATGGCCTCGGGAAGGGTGACGTCGAGCGTCGCGGTCGTCCCGGACGCCGCCGCCCGACACAACTGGGCGACGACGGGCTCGGACGCGACGAGTTCCACCAGCCCCGCAAGATTCACGCCGGACAGTGTAGGCGGCGTCATCTCGGGCAAGGCGTTACCGTCCTGCCTGCCGCCCGATCGCCGCCGACGGTGGCGGCGCCATCTGGAGGAACGCCGGCGTGGCGGGCCGAGAGGGCGGCGCTATCGTCACCCGATCATGGCGTGCCAGGACTGCAACGACCGGACGCCCTCGGTGCCCGCCTTGCGGGCGGCGATGCCCTGCGCCGCGGCCAGCGCCGCAGACGTCGTGGTGATGTAGGGCACCCGCGCCTTGATCGCGGCCTTGCGAATGTAGCTGTCGTCGTACTCGCTGGACGCCCCCGCCGGCGTGTTCACCACCAACTGCACCCGGCCCTCCACGATCGCGTCGGCCAGATTCGGACGCCCCTCGTGCAGCTTGAGCACCGACTCGGCCGCGATCCCCTGGGACTCCAGCCACGCCACCGTCCCCACGGTCGCCAAGATCGCAAACCCGTTCTCGGCGAACAGCCGCGCCGCCGCGAGCGTGTTCGCGCCGGGGGCGTCCCTGCGGTCGCGCTCGGCGACGGTCAGCAGGACGGTCCCGGACGTCGGCAACACCGATTGGGTCGCCTCCTGCGCCTTGAAGAACGCCAAACCGGGGTCGGACGCCAGCCCCAGCACCTCGCCGGTCGAGCGCATCTCCGGACCCAGCAGCGGATCCACCTCGGGGAACATGTTGAACGGGAACACCGCCTCTTTCGCCCCATAGAACGGGACGTCGCGGCGTCCGACCCCCAGATCAGCCAGCCTCTCCCCCAGCATGAGCCGCGTCGCGAGCCGCGCCATGTTGACGTCGCAGACCTTGCTGACCAGCGGGACGGTCCGGGACGCGCGCGGGTTCGCCTCCAGCACGTACACCACACCGTCGGCGATGGCGTACTGGATGTTCATCAGCCCCACCACGCCGAGCTCGATGGCGATGCGGCGGGTGTAGTCCTCGATGGTGGCCAGGTGCTCATCGGAGATGTGCACGCTCGGGACGAGGCACGCCGAGTCGCCGGAGTGGATGCCCGCGTACTCGATGTGCTCCATGACGGCCGGGACGAACGCGTCCGTGCCGTCGCACAGGGCGTCCGCCTCGCACTCGGCGGCGTTCTCGAGGAACCGGTCGATCAGGATCGGACGCTCCAGCGTGACCCCGACCGCCGCCCCCATGTAGCGCGCCAGGTGCTCGTCGTCGTGGACAATCTCCATGCCGCGGCCGCCCAGCACATAGCTCGGCCGCACGATCACGGGGTAGCCGATCTGGTGCGCCACCCGCAGCGCCTCGGCCGTCGTCACCGCCATGCCGGCCTCGGGCATGGGGATGCCGAGCCGGTCCATGATCGCGCGGAACCGGTCGCGGTCTTCGGCCAGGTCGATGGTCTCCGGGGACGTCCCGAGGATGGGGACGCCCGCCTCCTCCAGTGCCCGCGCGATGTTGAGCGGCGTCTGGCCGCCGAACTGGCAGACCACACCCTCGGGCTTCTCCCGCTCGTAGATCGCCAGCACGTCCTCGACGGTGAGCGGCTCGAAATAGAGCTTGTCCGAGGTGTCGTAGTCGGTCGACACGGTCTCGGGGTTGCAGTTGACCATGATCGTCTCGAACCCGGAGTCGCGCAGCGTGTAGGCCGCGTGGACGCAGCAGTAGTCGAACTCGATGCCCTGGCCGATGCGGTTGGGTCCGCCGCCGAGAACCATGACCTTGCGTCCGCCCGCGGGATCCGACGCCGAGAACGCTGCGGACCGCCGGTCGTCGGCGTCCGGGATCGCGCGCGCCGGCGCGAAGGTGGAGTAGTAGTACTCGGCGTCCTCGACGCCGCTCACCGGGACCGCCTCGTACCGGTGCACGATGCCCTGGGCGATGCGGCGTCCGCGCAGTTCGGCCTCGGCGCAGCGCAGGACGCGGGCGAGATAGGCGTCCCCGAAGCCGGACTCCTTGGCCCGGCGCAACAAGTCGGCGGGCAACTCGGCGAGCCGTCCGGTGTAGGCCTCCAGTTCGGTCTCCAGCGCGACCAGCTCGGCCATCTGCTCGATGAACCACGCCTTGATGTGGGTCAGCTCGTGCAACTGCTCGACCGACGCCCCCGCCCGCAGCGCCTCGTACATGAGGTATTGCCGGTTGGACGTCGGCTTCTCCAGACGCCGCAGCAACTCCTCCAGCCCCAGCGAACGGAAGTCCGCGGCGTTGCCGAGCCCGGGGCGTCCGTTCTCGAGGCCGCGGATCGCCTTGCCGAACGCCTCCTTGTAGCTCTTCGCGATGCTCATGACCTCGCCGACGGCCCGCATCTGGGTGCCGAGGGCGTCCACGGCACCGGGGAACTTCTCGAACGCCCACCGGCTGAACTTGGCCACCACGTAGTCGCCGTCGGGGGTGTAGCGGTCGAGGGTGCCGTCGCGCCAGTACGGGATCTCGTCCAGCGTCAGCCCCGCCGCCAACAGCGTCGACACCATCGCGATCGGGAACCCGGTGGCCTTGGACGCCAGCGCCGAACTCCGCGACGTACGCGGGTTGATCTCGATCACGCAGATCTGCCCGGTCGCCGGGTTGTGCGCGAACTGGACATTCGTGCCGCCCACCACGCCGATGGCCTCGACGATGCGATAGGCGGCGTCCTGCAACCGCGCCTGGGTTTCGGCCGAGATGGTGAGCATGGGCGCGTTGCAGTAGGAGTCGCCGGTGTGGACGCCCATCGCGTCCACGTTCTCGATGAAGCACACGGTGATGAGGTTGCCGCTCGCGTCCCGGACGACCTCGAGCTCGAGCTCCTCCCAGCCGAGCACCGACTGCTCGACCAGCACCTGCGAGATCGGGGACGCCGCCAGCCCCCGCGCGCACACCGTCGCCAGTTCGTCGGGGTCGTGGACGAACCCGCCGCCCGTGCCACCCATCGTGTACGCCGGACGCAGCACCACCGGATACCCCAGCTTGCCCGCGATCGCGAGCGCTTCGTCGACGGTGGTCGCCACCTCGGACGACGGCATGTCGATGCCCAGCTCGCGCATGGTGGCGGCGAAGGCGTCGCGGTCTTCCCCCCGCTCGATGACGTCTTCGCTGATCCCGATCATGGTGACGCCCTCGGCGTCGAGAACCCCCGCTCGGCTCAACGCGCTCGACAGGTTCAGACCGGTCTGGCCGCCCAGGTTGGGCAGGAGGGCGTCCGGCTTGGCGACCTTGATGATCTCGGTGACGGTCGGCAGGTTGAGCGGCTCGATGAACGTCTCGTCGGCCATGACGGGGTCGGTCATGATCGTGGCCGGGTTGGAGTTGACCAGTACCACCTCATAGCCCAGCTTGCGCAGCGCCTTGCACGCCTGCGTGCCCGAGTAGTCGAACTCGCACGCCTGCCCAATCACGATCGGGCCGGACCCGATGATCAGAACTTTGTGGACGTCATCGCGCTTGGGCATGGCCGCTCCTCATCGCCTCGGGACCGCGACCACCCTAGCGGGGTCGCACACGCGCGGGGCGGCCGTCCGCGTGGACATCATCGCGCTTGGGCATGGCCGCTCCGCATCGCCTCGGGACCACGACCACCCCTAGCTGGGTCGCACACGCGCGGGGCGGCCGTCCTCGGGCGGAGGAGGGACGCCGGGCTCGCCAGCGCGGCGCTCGTGGCCAGCGCGCTCTGGTTCGTCGCCATGGTCGCCGGGGCGGTCTCGGTCGCGCTGCGATGACCCGGGCTAGGGGTGCTGTGCCGCAGGGGTGCAACTGATGCATGTACGCATCAGGTTGACGTCACCCGGAGACACCACCGGGGAGGGGATTGCCCGCTCCTGGGGAGAGGCTTCCGCCCCTGGGAGGAGAGGCTGCCGCGCCCCCGGGGGGAGAGGCTGCCGCGCCCCCGAGGGGGGAGAGGGTGCCGCGCCCCCCCGGGGGGAGGGGCCGGCGACAGGCCGGCTCGTCGCAGCGGGGAGGATCGTCGCTCACGCGAGGTTCTGTCGGAGGCGGGTGTCAGGCTGGTTCTATGCCCCAAGACCGCATGACCGAACCAGACGACGACGGTCGTCTCGATGTCCCGCAGCTCGTCCGGCGCGTGCGCCGCACGGCCGACCTGAGCCAGGCGCAATTGGCGCAGCGACTGGGGGTGAGTCAATCCACGGTCGCGCGCTGGGAGACGGGGCAACTGGAGCCGGACATCGGACTCTTCGCCCGCCTGGTCGCTCTCGCTGGCTACCGGGTGGGGGTGTTCGACGCCGCCGGCGATCCGGTTCGGCCGATGCGATCCGATGTCGAGCGCGATCGGCAGGGACGCTTCCTCCCCGCACACCTGGATGCCGTCGCTCAACTCCGCGACGGCATTGGGGAGACCTACCTCGCCACCGGCCACCGCTTCCTGCGCGACTACGCGCGGAAGGTCAGCAAGCGCGTCCCTGACGACCATCCCACGCTGGCCGACGAGCGGGCCCGGCTGCGCGAACGGATGCGTCCCCACCTCGAACGAGCCCGGGCGAACGCCGTCACGAGTTGAAGCGGTTCTGCGCCTCGACGAGGCCGGCGGCGAGAAGCGCCTCGACGGCGTCCGCGGCGCGCTGCGTCTGCAGCGCGTACTCCTCACGGAGGGCGGCCGGAATGGGGCGTAACACGTAGTCGGCGGGATCTTGGCGGCCGGGCGGGCGTCCGATGCCGAAGCGGACGCGGTAGTACTCGCCCGTGCCGAGGTGGGCGCGCAGCGACTTCAACCCGTTGTGACCGTTGTCGCCGCCGCCGAACTTCAGCCGGAGCTGGCCCAGGTCGAGGTCGAGTTCGTCGTGGATCGCGACGATGGCCGCCGGGGGCACCTTGTAGAAGGCGGCCGCCTTGGCGACGGCGATCCCGGACTCGTTCATGTAAGTGCGCGACTTGAGCAGGACGACGCGGTCGGCGTCCGGGGCGATGACCCCGATTCCGGACGCCGACAGTCGCGTCTCGCACACCTCGGCCCGCAGGCCCCGGGACGCGGCGAACGCGCCCCGGGCCCGCCGCGCCAACTCGTCGACCACGAAGTGACCGACGTTGTGGCGGGTGGTGGCGTAGGTCGGGCCCGGATTGCCGAGCCCGACCACGAGCCAGATGGCCAAGGCCTACTCCGCGTCCTCGGACTCGGTGGCCGCCGCGGCGTCCTCGCCGGAGAGCGACGCCTCCAGCTCCTCCTCGGAGATGGGGGCCGCGATGGACAGGATGAGGTCGTCGGCGTCGCCCGGGAACGTCACACCCTCGGGCAGCTTGAGGTCGCCCGCGGTGATGTGCTGGCCGGCCTCCATGCCCTTGACGTCGATCTCGATGACCGCGGGGATGTGGGTGGCCTCAGCCTCGAGCGTGATGGTCTGCTGGTCCATGCTGACGATGCCGGACAGCGCCTCGCCGCCCACGACATGCAGGGGCACCTCGACCGTGACCTTCTCGCCCTTGCGGACGACGACGAGGTCGACGTGCTCCAGGAAGCCCTTGATCGGGTCGCGCTGCACCTGCTTCGGGAGCGCGAGCTGCGGCTTGCCGCCGTCGATCTCGATGGACAGCAGCGCGTTGGCCGTGCGCAGCGCCAGCAGCGTCTCGTGGCCGGGCAGCGCGATGTGGACCGGGTCGGTCCCGTGGCCGTACATGACCGCCGGCACCTTGCCGGCACGGCGGATGCGGCGCGCCGCGCCCTTGCCGAACTCGGTGCGCGAATCGGCGACGAGCCTGATCTCGTTGGACATTGACTTCTCCTCAACCTCTGTTCCGAAGACGGGCTCGGCAAGGGAGGATCCCTCTTGTCGATCACGGGACCTGTCGGTCCCCTCGCCAAGCAACCCGGGCAGCCTACCGGACCGCCCGGTCGGTCCCGAAATCGCGGCCGCCACCGCGAAAGGAACGCATGCCGACCGTCCGACCATGCGTCGGACGGGACCGAGCCCCCGACCTACAGGTGGGCCCCGTTGAACAAGCTGGTCACGGAGCCGTCGGTGAACACCTGGTGGATCGCCTCGGCGATCAGCGGCGCGATGGACAACTGGGTGAGCTTGGGGATGTTCAGGTCATCGCGGATCGGCAGCGTGTTGGTGATGATGATCTCCTCGAACGCGCTCTCGTTCAGGCGCTTCGCCGCCGGACCGGACAGGATCGGGTGCGTCGCGGCCGCGATGACCGCGCTGGCGCCGTGATCCTTGAGGGTCTGCGCCGCGGCGCAGATGGTGCCGGCGGTGTCGATCATGTCGTCCACCAGCAGGCACACGCGTCCGGCGACGTCGCCGACGACCTCGCCGACGGCCACCTCGTTGGCCTTGTTCGGGTCGCGGCGCTTGTGGATGATGGCCAACGGGGCGCCGAGGCGGTCGGTCCAGGCGTCGGCGAGACGGACGCGTCCGGCGTCCGGAGACACGACGGTCAGGTTCTCGGCCGGGTACTTGCCCTTGATGTAGTCCTCGAGCACGGGCAGCGCGATGAGGTGGTCGACCGGACCGTCGAAGAACCCCTGGATCTGCGCCGCGTGCAGGTCGATGGACATGAGCCGGTCGGCACCCGCGGTCTTGTACAGGTCGGCGACGAGCCGGGCGGAAATGGGCTCGCGTCCGGCGTGCTTCTTGTCCTGGCGACCGTAGGGGTAGAACGGCGAGACGACCGTGATGCGCTTGGCGGACGCCCGCTTCAGCGCGTCGATCATGATGAGCTGCTCCATGAGCCACTCGTTGACCGGCGCCGGGTGGGACTGGATCACGAAGGCGTCCGCACCCCGGACCGACTCCTCAAAACGCACGTAGATCTCGGAGTTCGCGTACGTCAGCGAGCGCGTGGGAACTAGGTCGACGCCCAGCAACTCCACGACTTCCTCGGCCAACTCGGGATAGGCACGCCCCGAGGCGATGATGAGGTGCTTCTCGGACTGGCGCTTGATCCCGGTCACTCGGTCTCCCCTTCAGCGTCGAGGGCCGCCTTCGCTGCCGCCCACGTCTTCGTGTCACCCCGGCGTTTCTCCACCCAGCCCGCAATATTACGCTGCTGCCCCCGGGCCACCGCCAGTTCGCCCGGACCCACGTCGCTGGTGAGCGCCGAACCGCCGGCGACGTACACCCCGTCGGCGATGGTCACCGGCGCCAACAGCGTCGAGTTCGAGCCCACGAAGCTGTGCTTGCCGACCCTCGTCATGTTCTTGTGGACGCCGTCGTAGTTGGCGAAGATCGTGCCCGCGCCGATATTGGCGCCCTCCCCGATCTCCGCATCGCCGCAGTAGCACAGGTGCGGCACCTTGGCTCCGGGACCGATCTTGGCGTTCTTGGTCTCCACGAAGGTGCCGATCTTGCCCTTCGTGCCCAGCTCCGTGCCCGGACGCAGGTATGCGAACGGGCCGACGGACGCCCCCGCCCCGATCACGCTGAGCGAGCCGTGGGTCCGGACGACCGTGGCCCCTTCGCCGACCTCGACATCGATGAGCGTGGTGTCCGGACCGATGGTCGCGCCGGTCGCCACCGATGTCGCCCCTTGCAGGCTCGTGTTCGGAAGGAGCGTGACGTCGGGGGCCAGGTCGACGGTGTCGTGGATCCACGTGCTCCGCGGGTCGAGGATCGTCACCCCGGCGCGCTGCCACTTCTCCACGAGGCGCCGGTTGTACTCGGCGTTGATCGCCGCGAGCTGGACGCGGTCGTTGACGCCCTCGGCCTGCCACACGTCGGTGAGGACCCGCGTCGACACGTGGCCTCCGGACGCCCGCGCGTGGGCCACCACGTCGGTCAGATACAGCTCGCCGGCGGCGTTGTCCACCGTCAAGGACGCCAGACCGGCGCGGAGGGCGTCCGCGGTGAAGACATAGATACCCGCGTTGATCTCGTCGATCGTCGCCTGGGCGGCCGTGCAGTCCTTCTGCTCCACGATGCGCTCAACCTCGCCGTCGGCGTCCCGGACGATCCGGCCGTAGCCGGTCGGATCGGCCACGACGGTGGAGAGGATGGTCACGGCGTCGGAGCGGTTGCGGTGGTCGCTCACGAGCGCCTGGAGCGTCTCGCCGGTGAGCAGCGGGACGTCACCGTATGTCACGACGATGTCGCCGGCGATGTCCGGCAGGACGGCCAGGCCGCAGCGCACCGCGTCCCCCGTGCCGTTGGGGTTCTCCTGCACGGCGATCATCACGCTGGGCGCGATCTCGGAGAGGTGCTGGGTGACCTGCTCGCGCTCGTGGCCGACGACCACGACGAGCTTCTCGGGCAGGACGCCCTCGGCGGCGTCCACGGCGTAGCTGAGCATCGAGCGTCCGGCGACCTCGTGCAGCAGCTTGCTGCGGGACGACTTCATGCGGGTACCGGCGCCCGCCGCGAGGACGATCACTGCCGCAACGGACGGGCTGGCGGGCGTGGACATGCTGTCTCCTGTCGACCGGGCCTGCTGGCGGACGGGCTGGGTCCCGTCATGGGCCGATCCTAGCGGCCGGGCGCGCGACCATCGGGTCGCGGGTGGGCTCCCCGGGTAGGAGTCGAACCTACTGCGCTAATCCTGATTCAAAGTCAGGCGGGCCCTGCCGAAAGACCAACCGGGGAATGTCCCCCTCGGGGGACAACGAAATGGTACGCACCGCGGGCATCCCCCGCACCTCGGCGACGCGCGGCGCGCGCCCCACGGACAAAGGGACGGCGTCCGACACCCCATAGACTGTCCCGGTGACCTCCACCGAGCCCACCACCGCACGCGCCCGTCGCGGCCGCGTGCGCATGAGCCGGGCGGAGCGCCGCGAACAGCTCATCGACGTCGCCCGCGCGCTGTTCGCCGAGCGCGGCCTGGAGGGCACATCGGTCGAGGAGATCGCGGCCCACGCCTTGGTGAGCAAGCCGGTGGTCTACGAGCACTTCGGCGGCAAGGAGGGCCTGTACGCCGTCGTGGTCGACCGCGAGGTGCTCGCCCTGCAGGAGGCGATCACGAGCGCCATCGAGCGTCCCGGGACAAACCCCCGCAGCCTCATCGAGTTCGGCACCCTCGCCCTCCTGGCCTACATCGAGGAGAACCCGGACGGGTTCCGCATCATCTCCCGGGATTCGACGCCGTACGGCACATCCGGGACCTTCCAGACGATCCTGTCGTCGGTCGTCACGCGCGCCGAGCACCTGCTCGCCGACCAGTTCGACTCGCGCGGCTACGACCCCGAGACCGCCCCGCTCTACGCCCAGATGCTCGTCGGGCTCGTCGCACTGGCCGGGCAGTGGTGGGTGGACGCCCGGGAACACACCCACCTGGACAAGCCCGAGATCGCCGCGCACCTGGTCAACCTCGCGTGGAACGGCATGCGCAACCTGCATCCCCACCCGCACCTGCGGACGCTCGGCACCGACGACGAGGGCTGAGCCCGCGGCGTCCGCACCCCCTCACCCGAGGATGCGCGCGCCGGGCACCGGGCCCACGGCCCGCTTGACGGCCCGCGCCAGCCCCGACCCGGACAGCCGCGCGGACAGATCCACCGCGTCAGCCTCCGTCGCGGCGAGGAACGCGCAGGTCGGTCCCGAACCCGAGACGAGACCGGCCAGCGCGCCCAGCTCGGCACCGGCCTCCAACAGCCGCGCCAGCTCCGGACGTAGGTCGAGCGCGGGAGCCTGCAAGTCGTTGACGAGTTCGGACGCCAGCGCGGCGGCGTCGCCGGAGGCCAGCGCCTCCAGCAGCGCCTGCGGCACCTCGGCGACCGGACCGGCGTCCGGGTTGAGCCGGTCCCACCGGCGGAAGACGGCTGGCGTCGACAGCTCGAACTCGCTGAACGCCAGCACCCAGTGGTAGGTGCCGCGGCTCAGCACCGGGACGAGTTCGTCGCCGCGTCCGCGCCCGAGGGCGGTCTGGCCGGCGAGCGCGAACGGGACGTCCGCGCCCAGGCGCCGCCCGAGGGCGGCGAGGTCGTCGGCGTCGACGTCGAGATCCCACAGGTAGGCGCACCCGAGCAGCGCGCCCGCGCAGTCCGCGGAACCGCCGGCCATCCCGCCCGTGACGGGGATCGCCTTGCGGATGAGCAGGTCGGCGCCCAGGGCGTCCGGATCGCCGTGCTCGGTGGCCAGCAGCCGCGCCGCCCGGACGGCGAGGTTGCGCTCGTCGGTGGGCACCAGGTGGGCCTGCTCGCCGACCACGCGACAAGTGACGGTGCCCGGCTCCGCGGGGCGGATGTGGATCTCGTCGTGCAGCGACACGGCCTGGAAGACCGTCGCGAGCGGGTGGTAGCCGTCGTCGCGGACGCCGCCCACGCGCAGTGCCAGGTTCACCTTGCCGGCCACCCGGACGCGCACCGCGTCATCCTCGACCCGTGCTGTCGCCATGCAGCATTCCTACCAGTGGGAGGCCGGATTGACGCCGTTACGGCCGAGTTGCTCCGCGATCGCGGCGAAATCGGCGACCCCGAGGGTCTCCCCGCGGGCCTGCGGGTCGACCCCGGCGGCGGACAGGGCGTCCGCGGCCGCCGACGACGACCCGAACAGCCCCGCCAAGGCCCCGCGCAGCATCTTGCGGCGCTGGGCGAACGCGGCGTCCACGACGGCGAACACGGCCTCGCGGGACGCCGCGGTGGCCGGCGGCTCGCGGCGGGTGAGGCGGACGAGCCCGGAGTCCACGTTGGGCACGGGCCAGAACACCGTCGGGGGCACGGTGCCGACGCGGACGGCGTCCGCCCACCAGGCCACCTTGACGCTCGGGACACCGTAGACCTTCGACCCCGGACCGGCGACGAGCCGATCCGCGACCTCCAACTGCACCATCACGAGCCCGGACCGCCACGTGTCGACCGATGCCAGCAGATGCAGCAGCACCGGGACGCTCACGTTGTAGGGCAGGTTCGCGACGACGGCGGTCGCGGGCGGACCCGGCAGCTCGGTGACGGCCAGGGCGTCCGCCTCGACCACGCGCAGGCGGTCGGACGCCGCGGGCATCCGGGACGCGACGGTCGCGGGCAGCCGGCGGGCGAGCGACGACTCGATCTCGATGGCGGTGACGGACGCCCCCGTCTCCAGCAGCCCCAGGGTGAGCGACCCGAGCCCCGGTCCGACCTCGATGACGACGTCGTCGGGACCCACGCCGGAGGCCGCCACGATCCGCCGGACGGTGTTGGCGTCGTGGACGAAGTTCTGGCCGCGCTGTTTGGTGGGCCGCAGGTCGAGCTCGGCGGCCAGCTCGCGGATCGTCCGCGGATCGAGCAACCCGTCAGCCATCGTTCCCCCACGCTCCGAACAGGGCGGTGGCGTTGGCGTGCAGGGCGTCGGCCAACTCGTCGGGATCGTCGCCGCGGGCCTCGGCCATGAACGCGACCGTGTACGGCAGCAGGTAGCTGGCGTTCGGACGCCCCCGGTGCGGCATGGGCGTGAGGTAGGGGGCGTCGGTCTCTACCAGGAGGCGGTCGCGGGGGGTGAGCCGCAGCGCCTCGCGGAGCGCCTCGTTGGCCTTGAAGGTGATGGTGCCGGGGAACGACAGGTGCGCCCCGGCGTCGAGGCAGCGGCGGGCGAACGCGGCGTCGCCGGAGAAGCAGTGCATCTGGACCCGGTCGGGCCAGCCCTCCGCGTCGAGGATGTCGGCGAGATCGGCGTGAGCGTCCCGGTCGTGGATGACGAGCACCTTGTCGTAGCGCTTCGCCCACCCGATGTGGGCCGCGAACGCCTCGGCCTGCAGCGACCGCAGTGCGGGCTCGCGGATCCAGTGGTAGTCGAGCCCGGTCTCCCCCACGCCACGGATGCGGTCGCTGCTGCCCACGAGGGCTTCGAGCGCGCGGAGCGCCTCGTCCAACCCCGGACCCAGCTCGGCCGCGTCGTGGGGGTGGATCGCCACGGCGGCGACCACCTCGGCGAACTCCTCGGCGTGCGCCACCACCTCGCGCGAACTGGCCACGTCGTAGCCGACGTCCACCACGCGCACCACGCCGACCGCGCGGGCGGCGGCCACCTGGTCGGCCACGCTCAGCCCGGTCTTGCGGCGGGTCGTGCCCAGGTGGGTGTGGGCGTCCGTGGTCGGACGCCGCAGCGGCTCCGGGGGCGCGGGACGGTCACTCATGCGGTCATCCTCCCATCCCCCGCCGACACTTCACGGCGACAGGTCAGGAGCGGCGCGCGGCGAGCACCGCGTCGTACAGCTCGTTCTTGGACAGTCCCGTCTCGGCGGCCACCGCCGCGACCGCCGGTTTCAGGCGCTCCCCCGCCTCGACCAGCGCGGCGACGCGCGCCACGGCGTCCGCGGCGTCGGCCACGACCGGGGCGGCACCGGCGACGACGACGGTGATCTCGCCCCGGACATCGCCGGACGCCCAGGACGCCAGCTCGCCCAGCCCGCCGCGGACGACCTCCTCGTAGGTTTTGGTGAGCTCGCGGCAGACCGCGCCCGGACGGTCGGCGCCGAGGGCGTCCGCGGCGTCGGCGAGGAACTCCGCCAGCCGGTGCGGGGCCTCGAAGAAGACCATCGTCCGCTCCTCGGCCGCCAGCCCGCTCAGGCGGCGCCGCCGCTCCCCCGCCTTGCGCGGCAGGAAGCCCTCGAAGCAGAACCGGTCGGTCGGCAACCCCGAGATCGCCAGCGCGGTGAGGACCGCCGAGGGCCCCGGCACCGCGGTCACCCGGACGCCCGCCGCGATGGCCGCCTGGACGATCCGGAACCCGGGATCCGACACCGCCGGCATCCCGGCGTCCGTGGCCACGACCACCCGTTGGCCGTCCGCCAGTGCATCGAGCAGGACGCCCACCCGCGAGGCCTCGTTGCCGTCGAAGTGCGACACGATCCGCGCGGTGAGGTCGAGACCGAGGCGGCGGGCGAGGTCGGCGAGGCGGCGGGTGTCCTCGGCGGCGATCACGTCGGCGTCCGTCAACGCCCGGACCAGCGCGGGGCTGGCGTCGGCGACATCGCCGATGGGGGTGGCGGCCAACACGAGCACGCCGGATTCTCGTCCGTTCACCGGCCCAGTATCTCCGACGGACGCCCGCGCCTTGCGGCCTAGACTGGCCCGCGTGACGAGCGAGCCTGGACCCCCGGTCACCGACGACGTCCCCGCGCGGGACGCGCCGGTCGCGCTCGCCTCATGGCGACGTCCTCCCGCCCCCGCGGCGACGATCGAACGGCTCCGCGACTGGCAGCCGCGCGACCAAGCCGTGGCGTGGGTCCTCACCCTCGGACTGACGCTGTTCGCGTTCGCGATCCGCCTGGTCAACGTCGGCCACCCCGCCAACCTCGTGTTCGACGAGACCTACTACGCCAAGGACGCCTGGTCGATGCTCCAGTTCGGCTACGAGCGCGACTGGCCCTCGGGCGCGAACGCGGATGTCGTCGCCGGGACGCCGAACATCATGGCCTCCACCGGCGAGTTCGTCGTGCATCCGCCCGTCGGCAAGTGGCTCATCGCCGGCGGCGAGGCGCTGTTCGGCATGAACTCGTTCGGGTGGCGGTTCTCGGCGGTCGTGTTCGGGGCGCTGCTGGTCCTCGTCACGATCCGGCTGGCCCGCCGCCTCGCCCGTTCCACGATGGTGGGCGTCATCGCCGGCCTGCTGCTCACCTTCGACGGCCTCGCCTTCACCATGAGCCGGATCGCGCTGCTCGACATCTTCCAGGCGTTCTTCCTGGTCGCCGCCGTGTCCGCCCTGGTGGCCGACCGCGACTGGTTCCGCGAGCGCCTCGCCCGCGCCCTGGAACGCACCGGACGCCCCGACCTCGGGCGGGCCTTCGGGCCGCTGGCCCTGTGGCGGCCGTGGCGGTGGGTGTCCGGGGTGATGTTCGGCCTCGCGCTGGGCACCAAGTGGAACTCGATCTACGTGCTGGCGCTCTTCGGCATCGTCACGGTCCTGTGGGACGTCGGCGCCCGCCGCCTCGCCGGCGCGGACTTCAAGGCGTGGCTGGCCCTGGTCGCCGACGGCATCCCCGCCTTCGTGGCGATGGTGCTCACGGCGGCGGGGGTGTACCTCGCCTCCTGGACGGGCTGGCTGGTCACCTCGGGCGGCTGGGGCCGCGACTGGGGCGTCCAGCACTCCGACGACCCGCTGACGCACGCGTTCGGCGAGGGTTTCGCGTCGCTCCTCATGTACCACAAGGAGATCTACGCCTTTCACACGGGCACCTACATCAACAGCCAGACCCACCCCTACGCCGCCCATCCGGCCGGGTGGCTGCTCATGCTGCGGCCCATCGGGATCGACGCGGTCAACGACATCCAGCCCGGCAGCGAGGGCTGCGCGGGTCCCGAGAAGTGCCTGAGCGTCATCAGCGGCATGGGCACTCCGGTGCTGTGGTGGCTGGCCGCCGTCGCGCTCATCGTGGCCGTGGTGTGGTTTGTCGGGGGCCGGGACTGGCGCTTCGGCGTCCCCGTCCTGGCGGTGGCGGCCACCTGGCTGCCGTGGTTCCAGTACACATCGCGTCCACTGTTCTTCTTCTACGCCGTGACCATCGTGCCGTTCACGACGATCGCCCTGGCGCTCGTGCTCGGGTTGGTCATCGGGGACGCCCGCGCCCCCGGACGCCGACGCGGCGCCATGATCGCCGGGCTCGCCGTGGCCCTCGTGGCAGCGAATTTCGCCTACATCTACCCGGTGCTGACCGACGAGATCCTGCCCTACGGGCAGTGGTTGGCCCGCATGTGGCTGCGCTCCTGGATCTGATTCCCGGGTTGCCGAATCGTGACCTCGCCTGCACGAATCGTGACCTGACAGGGCACTTCACGCCGAAAACCGGCAGTAGGTTGGTGGGCGGTTCCCATCGTCCATACCCCGGAGGCGCACAGTGACGTGGCCGCGCCGGGTCGCCGTCCTGGTGACCCTCGCCGCTTTGGTGGCCGGGTGTTCCCCACCCGTGCCGCAGCCGGGCCCCACCACGCCCGTCGTCGCCGCGACCGCACCCACCGACGACAACGCGGCCGGCCGCGAGCGCGTCGCCGACGGCGGCATCCTGCGGCTCCCGCTCACCGCCCTGCCCGCCGCCTGGAACCCCTGGACCCCCGCGGGCCGGACGCCGGACGCCACGGCCGTCCGCGGCCCCCTCAGCGCGCCGGCGTTCTGGTTCGACGCCGCCGGTCGTCCGTCCCCGAACCCCGACTACCTCGCGCACGTGGACGTCCGTCACGAGGGCCACACGGTCGTCACCCTCCGCCTCCATGCGCGGGCCGTCTGGGCCGACGGCACGCCGATCACCGCCGCCGACTGGGTCGCGACGT
Organism: uncultured Nigerium sp.; assembly: GCA_964482465.1. Taxonomy (GTDB): domain Bacteria; phylum Actinomycetota; class Actinomycetes; order Propionibacteriales; family Propionibacteriaceae; genus Propioniciclava. The sequence continues at coordinate 77,392 of CAYZXQ010000002.1, forward strand.
TCCGGGCCCTGACCAACCCCGCATACCGGGTGGCCGACGACTCCGGGTGGTCCGGGGTGAGCGACGTCGCGGCGGGGGCGTCCGATCACGAGGTGGTGGTGACCTACGCGACGGTTCAGCCCGACTGGGCGCAACCGCTGGCCGCCGGGGCCGCGCGGGCGGCGTCCGTGGCGGACGCCGCGACGTTCAACGCAGGCTGGCCGGCCTACCGGCGCGGCTGGTTCAGTGGGCCGTTTGTCGTCGCGCACATCGACGCCACCCAGGGCGTCGTCACCCTCGACCCCAACCCGCAGTGGTGGGGAGAGCAGCCGAAACTCGCCCACGTAACGTTCCGAACCATCCAGCCCGAGGCCGCGACCGCCGCCTTCGGGCACAACGAGTTCGACGCGTTGGCGGTAGGCACGGACGCCGACCGCCTCCAGCGGCTGCGCGGCGTCGCGGACACCGCCATCCGGACCGCGCCCGGCACCACGGGACGCCTCATCCGGCTCGACACCCACGGGCGGTTGAGCGATCCCGCGCTGCGGTTGGCGCTGGTCCGGGCGCTCGATCGGGGCAAACTCGCCGCCGCGGACGTCGGCGGGCTCGTGGACCAGCCCCTGGTGTGGGGCAGTCACCTCGAGCTCACCAACCAGCCGGGATACGTCGACCAGGCCCTGGCGACCGGAGTCGGCTACGACCGGGCCGCGGCGTCCGAATCCCTGACGAAGGCGGGCTGGCCGCTGGTCGACGGACGCCGCGTCAAGGACGACCGTCCGCTGGAGCTCACCATGACCACCCCGGCCGACGACCCCTGGGCCCGCGGGGAGTTCACGACGGCCTCGGCGGCCCTCTCCGAGGTCGGCATCGCGCTCACCGCCGTCGCGAGCGGCGGCGACCTCACGCCCGCCACGGTCGCGTTCGGACGGTTCCCGTTCGCGGGTGTGCGTTCGATGACGGACGCCGCCCTCGGCGACCTGCCCGCGCGGGTGTCCACGGAGACCGACGCCGTGCGTCGCGCCGACCTCGCCGCGCAACTCGACCGGCACCTGTGGTTGTCCGCGACGGCGATCCCGGTGTTCCAGGTGCCGCAGGTGGTCGCGGTCCGGGCCGGGCTGGCCAACGTGGGGGCGTCCGGGTTCGGGACGGTCCGCTGGCAGGACGTGGGCTTCCTGCGCTGACGCGAGCCGCGGCGTCCGACCCCCTGCTGGACGCGGACGGCGATCCGGGCGCGGGGCACTACAGTTTTGCCGGTATCCCTCGGCCCGCTCCCGCTTCGGCCTGCCCGGATGCCACTGACCAAGGAAGGTGGGCCGGCATGGCCTTGTGGAAGTTGCACGGTGACGGAACTCTCAAGCCGGGCGCGGTCGTCGCGCCGGACGAGCGGCTGTCGTGGGGGAAGACCCTCGGACTAGGCGCTCAGCACGTCGTGGCGATGTTCGGCGCCACCTTCGTGTTCCCCCTGCTGATGGGGCTCAACCCGCAACTCGCGGTCATGATGTCGGGCATCGCGACCCTGATCTTCCTCGTGATCGTCAAGGGCAAGGTGCCCAGCTACCTGGGCAGCTCGGCCTCCTTCGTGGGCGTCGCGACCGCCATCTACGGCGCGGGAGGCAACCCCGCGGACGTGTCCGGCGCGATGCTCTGGGTGGGCCTGGCCCTGTTCGCGGTCGGCCTGCTGATCCACTTCGTCGGCGCCGGCGCGATCCACCGGGCGCTGCCGCCGGTCGTCACCGGCGCGGTCGTCATGTTGATCGGCTTCAACCTCGCCCCCGTCGTGGCGAAGGTGTACTGGCCGCAGGACCAGTGGATCGCGGTCATCACCATGCTCGTGGTGGTCGTCCTGAGCGTCGGTGCGCGCGGATTCATCAGCCGCATCGCCATCTTCGTGTCGCTGATCGTGGGTTACGTCCTGTCGTGGGTGTTCGACCTGGTGTTCGGCAAGATCACGTCCTTCGACGCCGCCGCCGGCGCCGTCACCGAGCATGCCCGCGTCAACTGGGCCGGCGTCGCTCAGGCCGACTGGTTCGGCCTGCCCCCCATCTCCGACCTCGCCACCTGGAAGCTGCACGCCGCCACCAACGTCGTCGGGTTCCACGCGCCGCAGTTCAACCTCGCCTTCACGCTCATCGCGCTGCCGGTGGTCATCGCGCTCATCGCCGAGAACACCGGTCACGTCAAGGCCGTCGCCGAGATGACCGGAGCCAACCTCGACGACTCCATGGGCCGGGCCATCGCGGCCGACGGCCTGGCGTCCACGCTGGCCACCGCCGTCGGCGCGGGTCCGACGACGACCTACGCCGAGAACATCGGCGTCATGGCCGCCACCAAGGTGTACTCCACCGCGGCATACGTCGTCGCCGCGTTCGTCGCCATCCTGTTCGGCCTCAGCCCCAAGTTCGGCGCGGTCATCTCCGCGACGCCGGGCGGGGTCCTCGGCGGCATCACCGTCGTCCTCTACGGCATGATCGGCCTGCTCGGCGCCAAGATCTGGAAGGAGAACAAGGTCGACTTCGGCAACCCCGTCAACCTCGTTCCCGTGGCCGCCGGCGTCATCATCGGCATCGGCGACGTGAGCCTGCAGTTCACCCCCGGGTTCACGCTGTCCGGCATCGCGTTCGGCACCATCGTGACCGTCGCCGTCTACCACCTCGCCCACGCCCTCGCCCCCGCGGAGCTCAAGCGCTCCCGTCAGGGTGCGGTGCTGTTCATCGACGAGCCGGGAGCCTACGTCGATCCGGACGCCGAGACCGACGACTGAGGTCCCCTAGCCGACGACGGACGCGGGCGTCCGGTGGGTCTGCCGCCACCAGAGCAACAGCCCCAGGCCGACCAGGATCTGGGCGACGGGCAGCAGCAGCCCGAGGGCGGGATCGATCTCACCGGTCGCCTGGAAGCCGAGGGCCACGGGGATCCGGGTGGTGAGGTGGAAGCCCGTGTGGTAACCGACGGCCGCCCAGGTGGAGCCCGTGACCAGGCGCAACCCCGCCATGACGAGGCCCATGCCGATGGCCCCCGCGACGTAGCCGAGCTTGCCCACCCAGGTGTCGCCGCTGCCCACGGACATCAGGTGCATGGACCCGAAGAACACCGCGCTCAGCACCGCCGCCGTCACCGGGGAGAGCCGGGCCATGAGCGTGGTCTGGAGGTAGCCCCGCCACAGCACTTCCTCGGGAAAGCCCTGCAGGAAGAAGGACACGGTCAAGACGTAGAGCAGCCGGAGCGCCAGGGGGTCGTCGGTCGGGGCCGACCCGAACCCGGCCACCCCCTGGACGGCGGCGACGAGCGACGGCGTCCCGATGATCGCCACCGCAACGACCAGCCCGACCACCAGCGCTCCCAGCGCCCGCCCGCCGCGCCACCCGAGGGCCAGGTAGGTGGCGGGGTCGCCCTCGAGCCGGTTACGCAGCAGCCACGCCACGGGCAGGATCGTGACGAACACCGCCACGTGCGCGACGATGTCGCGCGCGCTGCCGCCCAGGCCGATAGCCCCCAGACCCGCGGCGACACCCACCGCCGGCAGCAGCATCGCGATCATCGCCACCATCGTGAGGACGATGCGCCCGGTGGTGGCGAGCGCGAGCCGGGTGCTCCCGGCGTAGCGCGTGGGGTGGACCGGCAACCCGTTGCTGGGGTCGATCGCGGCGGCGGGAGAGGCGTGGTTCGTCATGACCGAGACGCTACGGACGCCGGCGTCCGGCCACCTCCCCCGCGAGTCACCGGCCCGGGCATGACTATGGTCATGGGTCGGGCGTGACCCGCGACGCATCCGCGTGTGCGGCGTCCCCCCTAGGCTGCCCCCATGAGGCGGGCGATAGCGGCTCTGGTCGGCCGGGGACGAGCGGGAGACCGCCCGCCCTTTTTCACCCTGCTGTTCTGGATCGGGGCCCTGGCGCCGTTCGCGGGACGGCTGACCCCGTCGCCGGATCCCGACCTCCCGCCGCTCGCCCTGCTCGTCGCCACCTGGATCGCGCTGGTGGCGCTGTGGCCGCTGCTCGACTGGTCCCCCGGCGGCGGCGCGTGGCAGAGCTGGGCGTTCGTGGCCTGCGCGCTCGCCTTCGGCACCGCCGACGGCTCGGGGACCAACCTCCCCGTGCTCTGGATCGCCCTCGCCCACGTCGCGTTCACCCGTAGCCTGCGGGCTGTCGCGGTGGCCGCGCTGGGACTGCTCGTCGGAGCGGGGCTCTCGATGATCCTGCTCTTCCGCCGGACCTGGAACGAGGCGCTGTGGCAGCTCGTCGGGTCGGCCATCGCGTTCGTCTTCTTCGCCCTGCTGGCCGACGTGATCGCGCGCGAACGCCGCGAGCGGCACCGGGTCTCGGCGCTTGTGGCCCAATTGGAGTCCGCGAACGCCGCCCTGCAGGAGAAGAACGCCCAGGTGCGCGAGTTGGCTGTGGCCGAGGAGCGGGCACGGCTGGCGCGTGAGGTCCACGACGCCGTGGGACACCACCTGACCGTCGTGAAGCTCGGTCTGACCAACGCCCAGCGCCTGCGCGACCGCGATCCGGACGCCGCATGGACGGCGGTGGCGGACGCCCGCGCTGCGGCCGGGACGGCCCTGGACGAGGTGCGGCGCGCGGTCCGAGCGCTGGGACCCAAGCCGCTGGCGTCGGCGAGCCTCGGGTCGGCCCTGGGCCTGCTGGCCTCGTCGTACGGGACGCCGACGCTGGCCGTGGACGTCAACGTCACCGGCGAGGTGGACCGGCTGCCGCCCGCGACCGAGGCCACGTTGTACCGCGTCTGCGAGGAGGCGCTCACGAACGTCCACCGCCACGCGGTGGCGGCGACCCGGGCCGCCGTGCGCCTGTCCTACGCGCCGGACGCCGTCCGTCTCGACGTCACCGACGACGGACGCGGCACCGCCACCCCGACGGAGGGATTCGGCCTCGCGGGGGCTCGCTCCCGACTGGCGGACGTGGGCGGCACGCTGGCCGTCACGGTCGCGCCGGGGGGCGGCGTCCGCGTGAGCGCGGGAGTCCCGCTGGGGGTGACGCCGTGATCCGGGTGCTGGTGGTGGACGATCAAGCCCTCGTGCGCCGCGGGCTGCGGCAACTGCTCGAGGTGGAGGACGACCTCGACGTGGTCGGCGAGGCGTCCGACGGCGCGGCGGCGTTGGAGCTGCTGGCCTCGGGCGTGCGTCCGGACGTCGCCCTCGTGGACGCCCGGATGCCCGGCATGGGCGGGCTGGAGCTCATCGAGCGGCTCAGCGCCGAGCACCCCGAGGTCGCCACGCTGCTGCTCACCACGTTCGACGACGACGACCTGCTCTTCGGCAGCCTCGCGGCCGGCGCGGGCGGGTTCCTGCTCAAGGACGCCGAACCCGACGAGTTGGTGCTCGCCATCCGGTCCGTGCGCGGCCGGACGCTCGTCGTGGACGACCAGGTCGCCGGACGCCTCGTCGCGCGGCTGGGTCGTCCGGCACCGCAGGAGGCGCCGGCCTCCGTCGAGCCGCTCACCCAGCGCGAACTGGACGTCGCCCGCATGGTGGCGGACGGCGCCTCCAACCGCGAGATCGCGGCCACGCTGTTCATGGCCGAGGGCACGGTGAAGAACCACGTGTCCGCGGCGCTCCGCAAGCTCGGGCTCCGGGACCGCACCCAACTCGCGCTCGCGATCCGGCGCCGCTGACGGGTGTCGCCTCAGGCGAGGCCGCCGCGCGCCGCGGGCCCCATCCGCCGCGTGCTCGGCTCAGGCGCCCGGACCCTCGGCCTTCACCGCGTGGCCGCCGAACTGGTTACGCATGGCCGCGACCATCTTCATCGACGGGCTGTCCGCCTGCTGCGACACGAACCGCGCGAAGAGCGCCGCGGAGATCGTCGGGACAGGGACGCCGAGGTCGACGGCCGCGTTGACGGTCCAGCGACCCTCGCCGGAGTCGGCGGCATAGCCCTCGATGCGCTCCAGATGCGGATCGTCGTCCATGGCGCGCACCATCAGGTCGAGCAGCCACGACCGGATCACGGTGCCCTCGCGCCACGACCGGAACACCTCCGGCACGTTCGTGACGATGCCGGCCCTCTCGAGCAGTTCCCAGCCCTCGGCATAGGCCTGCATGAGTCCGTACTCGATGCCGTTGTGGACCATCTTCGCGAAGTGCCCAGCGCCCACCTCGCCCGCGTGGACGAACCCGAACTCGCCCTCGGGCTTGAGCGCGTCGAAGAGCGGCTGGGCGACGGCCACGGCCTCGGGGGACCCGCCCACCATCAGCGCGTACCCGTTGTCCAGCCCCCACACGCCCCCGGACACCCCACAGTCCAGGAACCGCTGCCCCCGCTGCGCGAGCGCGTGGGCGTGGCGCGCGTCGTGGGTCCACTTGGAGTTGCCGCCGTCGATGACGATGTCGTCGGCGCCCAGCACGTCCGACACCTGCCCGATCACGTGGTCGGTGACCCCCTCGGGCACCATGACCCACACCACCCGCGGCCGGTCGGTGAGCCGCTCGGCCAGCTCCGCCAGCGACGCCACGTCGGACACCGCCGGGTTCATGTCGAAGCCCACGACCTCGTGGCCCGCGCGGCGCAGCCGCTCGCGCATGTTGCCGCCCATCTTGCCGAGACCGACGAGTCCCATCTGCATGCTGGTGCCTCCTGTGCGTCCGGACGTGCCGTCAGCCTAACGGGCGCCACCGGGTCGGCGGATGGGCGTGGTCGAACCTGTCGGCCGCAGGGGGCAGAATGGGCGGCGTCGCTGTCGACGTCAGGAGGGTCCGTGCAGTCCGAGCCGGAGGAGTCCACCCCGCGTCCCGCCGCGCACCCCCGCGCCGGGGTCGGGTTACTCGTGGTGGGCGCTGCCGTGGTGGTCGCGTACGCGTTCGTGGTGTGGGTGGCTTCCCTCCTCGCCGCGCTGCCGCCGCTGCCCGCCCGCTTCCAGGCCGACCCGCTGACCGGGCTGGTCTCCGTCCTCGGCGACTTCACCGCACGCCTCGCCGCGATCGTGACGTTGGGCGCCCTCCTGGGCGTCCTCGCGTTCACGCCCTTGCCCGAGGACGGTCGCCTCAGCGACGCCGCCCGCCGCCTCACCCGCTGGTCGGGGCGCGCGGCGCAGGTGTGGTTCGCGGCCTCTGCCCTGCAGACCGTCGCCAACGCCGCCTTCGTCGTCGGCGTCCCGATGGGCGTCTCCGTGCGCCCCGACGCCTGGTGGACCTTCGTCAGCACCAACCAGTCCGCCATCGCATGGCTGGCATCCGCCCTTGTCGCGCTCGCGATCGCCCTCACGAGTTACCTGTCGCGCCGGTACGCACCGTTCGTCGTGTGGTTCGTCGCCGGCATCCTGGCGCTGGCGTTCGTGGGGGTCACCGGCAATGTGTCGGTCGGCCTCAACCACGACTGGTCGACGGACGCCGCCGTGGCCGTCGCGTTCTCGCTGGTCCCGCTGGCCGCCGCGGCCTTCGCGGTCCTGCTCACCCGCGGGTCGGTGTGGGCCGTGCGGCGCTACCACCGGCTCGTCCTGCCGCTGGTAGGCCTCGCGCTGGCGGCGCACCTCCTCATCGCCTGGCAGGAGCTGGCCGGCGAGCCGCTCACCGCCACCTGGTTCGGGCTGCCCACGGTCGGCATCCTCGCCTGCCTCGGTGCCCTGGTCGTGTCGTGGGGGGTGCGTCAGGTCACGCGGGTCGCGGTTCCCGACCGCGGGATGCCCGGCCGCGCGTGGGCGTCCGTGGTCGTGGACGCCGTCGTGTTCGTCTGCTACGGCGCGTTCCTGACCGCCGCCAACCACATCCCGCCGCCCCGTTTCCTCATCCCGCAGTCGACGCAGGTCAACTACCTCGGCTACGAAGTCGACATCCCGGCCACGATCGAGCGGCTGGCGGGGCTCGGACGCCCCAACCTGCTGTGGGTCGCGCTCACGGTCATCGCGCTCGGCGCCTACGTGGTGGGGCTCCGCATCCTCGCCCGCCACGGCGAGCGCTGGAACGTCTGGTACACCCTCGCCTGGTTCGCCGGCTGGCTGCTCACCTGCTATCTGGCGGTCAGCGGCCTGTGGGAGTACTCCACGGCCGTCTACAGCTGGCACATGCTCGTCCACATGACGGTGAACATGCTCGTCCCGGCGCTGTGCGTCCTGGGTGCGCCGTTCACGCTGCTGCAGCGCGCGTCGAAGGTGCGTGAGGGCGTCCGGCTCCCCGGCCCCCGCGAGGCGACCCTCGCGCTGGAGGACTACCGGCCCTGGCAGCGGTTGCTGAGCCCCCCGGTGCTGTGGGTCAACTACGTGGCGAGCCTCTTCCTCATCTACTACACGCCGGCGTTCCCGTGGTTGATGCGCTACCACTGGGCGCACCAGCTCATGCTGCTGTACTTCATGGTGACGGGCTATGTCTTCTTCAACCTGCTCATCGGCACCGACCGGCAACTGTGGAACCTGCCGCACCTGGTCAAGATGGCCCTGATGATCTCGATCATGCCGTTCCATGCGATCTTCGCCGTCGGCATCATCATGGCCCGCAACCTGATCGGCGAGCAGTTCTACCGCACCATCGACGTCACGTGGGTCGGCGACCTCATGGCCGACCAGAACATCGCCGGACAGATCACCTGGTTCATGGGCGAGATCCCGCTGTTCGTCGCCATGATCGCGCTGGCCGCGCAGTGGTTCGGCCAGGACAAGATCGACGCCGCCGCCATCGACGCCCGCGCCGACCACTCCGACGAGGATCCCTTCGACGCCTACAACGACATGCTGGCCGCCCTCGCCGACCACGACCGCCGGACCGAGCGCCAGCGCCTCCTGGACGATCTGGGGAAGCGCTCGTGACCGCCGAGAACGCGCTCGCCGCCCTCCCCGCCGGCGGCCTGGACGATCGGGTCGAGCTCGACATCTCGGGCATGACCTGCGCCGCGTGCGCCGCGCGCATCGAGAAGCGCCTCAACAAGATGGACGGCGTCCGCGCGACGGTCAACTACGCCACCGAGCGGGCGGTCGTCCTCGGGTTGGCGCCGGAGCGGGCAGCGGACGCCGTCGCCGCGGTCGAGGCGGCCGGCTACGGGGCGTCCGAGGTCGTCGAGGGGGCCGAACCCGACGGCTACTCCGACCGCGTCAAACTGCTCCGCAACCGGCTCATCGTCGCGGCCCTGCTGACGATCCCGCTGGGGGACGTCGCCATCGTGCTGGCCCTGGCGCCGCAGATGCGGTTCCCCGGCTGGCAGTGGGTGCTGCTGGTGTGCGCGCTGCCGGTCGTGTTCTGGTGCGCGTGGCCGTTCCACCGGGCCGCGTGGCGCAACCTGCGGCACGGGTCCACGAGCATGGACACCTTGGTGTCGCTGGGGGTGCTGGCGGCGTTCTCGTGGTCGCTCATCTCCACGATCATCGGCGCCGAGGATCACGAGGGCTACTGGATCGGCTACGGCATCGCGCCCGCGGGCGCCGACACCCTCTACCTTGAGGTCGCCTCGGCGGTCACGACGTTCCTGCTGGGCGGACGCTACATCGAGGCCCGCTCGAAGCGCTCCGCGCGCAGCGTGCTGTCGGCGCTGGGCAAGCTCGCCCCCAAGACGGTCCGCGTGATCCGCGACGGCATCGAGCAGGTGGTGGGCATCGGGGAGTTGCGCGTCGGCGAACGGTTCCTCGTCCGTCCCGGCGAGCGGATCGCCACCGACGGCCGGGTGGTCGTGGGGGCCTCCGCCATCGACACCTCGATGATGACCGGCGAGCCGGTCCCGCGGGAGGTCGGCGAGGGCGATCTGGTCCTCGGCGGCACCATCAACGCCACGGGCGCGCTCATCGTCGAGGCGACCCGCATCGGAGCCCACACCCAGCTCGCGCAGATGGCCGCCACGGCCGAGCAGGCCCAGGCGCGCAAGGCGGCGGTCCAGACACTCGTGGACAAGGTCGTCTCGATCTTCGTCCCCACGGTGATCGTGCTGGCGCTGCTCACGCTCGGGGTGTGGTTCCTCGTGGGCGCGGGTCCGCGCGCAGCGTTCAGCGCGGCCTTGAGCGTGCTCATCATCGCCTGTCCCTGCGCCCTGGGTCTGGCCACCCCGACGGCACTGCTCGTGGGCGTCGGACGCGGCGGCCAGCTCGGCATCCTCATCAAGGGTCCGGCGGCGCTGGAGGCGTCCGGGGTCATCGACACCGTCGTGCTCGACAAGACCGGCACCCTCACCACCGGCACGATGGCCGTCGCCGAGGTCGCGGCCTTCGACGGCGGGGATCCCGACGCCCTGCTCGCGCTGGCGGCGTCGGTCGAGCATCACTCCGAGCACCCGATCGGCCGGGCCATCGCGCGGGCGGCGTCCGAGCGCGGCTTCGCGTGGGCACCGGACGTGACCGTGCAGGCGCTGCCGGGCCAGGGCGCCCACGGCACCGTGCCCGACGGCGAGGGCGTCCGGGACGTCCTCATCGGCACCGCCGCGCTGCTGTCCGGGCGCGGCGTGACGATCCCGCCGTCCGCGCACGACCTGATGGAGCGGGCCGCGGACGCCGCCCAGACGGCGGTCCTCATGGCCGTGGACGGCGTCGTGGCGGCCGGCTTCGCGCTGTCGGATGAGCTGAAGCCGTCGGCTGCGGACGCCGTCGCGCGGCTCCGCGGCATGGGCCTGCGGACCGTCCTGCTCACCGGCGACCGGCAGAAGGCCGCGGACGCCGTGGGGACCGCCGTGGGCGTGGACGAGGTGATCGCCGAGGTGCTGCCGACCGACAAGGCGGCCGTCATCGAGAAGCTTCAGGCGTCCGGACGCCGAGTCGCCATGGTGGGCGACGGCATCAACGACGCGGCGGCGTTGGCCACCGCCAACCTCGGGCTCGCGGTCGTCACCGGGACGGATGTCGCCATGAAGTCGGCCGACATCATCTTGGTGCGGCGGTCCCTGGACGCGGTTCCGGACGCCATCGCGCTGGCCCGCCGGACGCTCCGGACGATCCGGATGAACCTCGTGTGGGCGTTCGCCTACAACGTCGCGGCGATCCCGCTGGCGGCGTTCGGCCTGCTCAACCCGCTGATCTCGGGATTCGCCATGAGCCTGTCCAGCGTGTTCGTGGTGTCCAACTCCTCGCGGCTGCGGCGCTTCGACCCCAAGGGACGCCGGTGACCGCCCCCACGCACATCCCGGCGCTCCTGCGCACGATCCGCGAGTCGGTGGTCGGCGACGACCAGGTGATGCCCGGCCCGTACGGCCCGCGCCGGGTCACCTACGCCGACTACACCGCCTCGGGCCGCAGCCTGTCCTTCCTGGAGGACTTCATCCGCGAGGAGGTGCTCCCCCGGTATGCCAACACCCACACCGAGGCGTCCGGCACCGGCCTGCAGACCACCCGGCTGCGCGAGGACGCCCGCCGGATCATCCACGACGCGGTCGGGGGCGACGAGGACACCGTCGTCATCTTCACCGGCTCGGGCTCCACGGCGGCCATCGCGAAGCTGGTCGGGATCCTGGGGTTGCGGATCCCCGCCGCCTTGGACGACGCCTACGCCTTCACCGCGCAGATCCCGCCCGAGCAGCGTCCGGTCGTGTTCATCGGCCCCTTCGAGCACCACTCCAACGAGCTCCCCTGGCGGGAGTCCATCGCCGATGTGGTGACGATCCACGAGGACGCCGACGGCCACATCGACCAGGCCCAACTCCGGGCCGAGTTGCTCCGCCACGCCGACCGGCCGCTGCGCATCGGGTCGTTCTCGGCGGCGTCCAATGTGACAGGCATCAAGAGCGACGTCCGGGGCATCGCGACGCTGCTGCACGAACACGGGGCGCTCAGCTTCTGGGATTTCGCCGCGTGCGCCCCGTACGTCCCGATCCAGGTGGGGGCAGCGCCGGGGCGTCCGGAGTCGTATCTGGATGCGGTGTTCGTCAGCCCACACAAGTTCATCGGGGGCCCCGGGACGCCCGGGCTGCTGATCGTCCGGCGGCAGTTGCTCACCAACCGCGTCCCGGAGATGCCGGGCGGCGGGACGGTGCTGTACGTGAACCCGTCCGAGCACCGCTACCTGTCCGACCCGACCCATCGCGAAGAGGGCGGGACGCCCGCCATCATCGAGTCGATCCGGGCGGGGCTGGTGTTCCAACTCAAGGACGCCGTGGGCGCCGACGTCATCCGCGAACACGAGGAGGCGCTCCTGGGGCGGGCGCTGGCCGCATGGACACGCGAGCCCCGGCTGGAGATCCTCGGCAACCTGGACGCCGAGCGGCTCTCCATCGTGTCGTTCGTCATCCGCGACCCGCGCGGGACGTACCTCCACCACAACTTCGTGGTGGCGCTCCTCAACGACCTGTTCGGTATCCAGACGCGCGGCGGCTGCTCCTGCGCGGGCCCCTACGGCCATCGCCTGCTGGGCATCGACCTGGAGACATCGCACGCCTTCGAACGCCAGATCGCCGCCGGCTGCGAGGGCATCAAGCCCGGCTGGGTGCGGGTGAACTTCAACTACTTCGTCGACCCCGCCGTCAGCGATTACATCATCGAGGCGGTCGCCCTCGTAGCCCGGGAGGGCTGGAAACTCCTGCCCGACTACCGGTTCGACCCCGTCACGGGCCTGTGGCGGCACCGTCGCGGGCCGGTGGAGCCGCCGCTGCGGCTGTCCGACGTCAGCTACGCGACGGGCGCCATGACCTACCCGCACGCGGACACCACCGCCCCGGTCGAGGCCCTGGCCGGCTACCTGGCCGAGGCCCGCGCGACGCTCGCCGCGGCGTCCGACGACCTCGGTCCGGCGGCGCACCTGTCGGACGACTTCGACCACCTGCGGTGGTTCGCGCTGCCACAGGTGTGCGTCCGTCCGTGAGTCCGGACGCCCGCCTCAGGCGAGGGCGTCCGCGAGCGGCGCCGCGGGAAGGTCGGCGAAGGCGTCCGCCACCCCGGGGCACACGACGGACCCCGCCCACGTGTTGAGCCCGAGCGCGAGCGGCTGGTTGGCGCGGCTGGCCGCCAGCCACCCCCGGTCGGCGATCTGAACCGCATACGGCAGCGTCGCGTTGGTGAGCGCCCAGGTCGAGGTCGTCGGGACGGCACCCGGCATGTTCGCGACGCAGTAGAAGAGCGACGCGTGGACGCCGAACGTCGGGTCGGCGTGCGTGGTCGGGTGGGAGTCCTCGAAGCAACCGCCCTGGTCGATGGCGACGTCGACGAGCACCGATCCCGGCTTCATAGCGGCGACCATGGCGTTGCTGACGAGCTTGGGGGCCTTCGCGCCGGGGACGAGCACCGTCCCGATGACGAGGTCCGCACCCAGCACATGGTCGGCGACGCTCATCGCGTTGGAGGCGATGCCCTGGACGCGGTTCTCGTAGCGCCAGAAGGTCAGGCGCAGCTTGTCGAGGTCGGTGTCGAGGACGGTGACGTCCGCGCCCATGCCGAGCGCGATATTGGCGGCGTTCTGGCCCGCGACCCCGCCGCCGAGCACGACGACCTTGGCGTTCGCGACGCCCCCGACGCCGCCCATGAGGACGCCGCGGCCGCCCTGGGCCCGCATCAGCGCGTGGGCGCCGACCTGGGGCGCGAGGCAGCCGGCCACCTCGCTCATGGGGTAGAGCAACGGGAGCATCCCGGAGGGGAGTTGCACCGTCTCGTAGGCGATGGCGGTCGTCCGGGAGGCGAGCAGCGCCTCGGTCAGCGGACGGTCCGCGGCCAGGTGCAGGTAGGTGAACAGCACGAGATCCTCGCGCAGGAACCCGTACTCGGCGGGGACGGGCTCCTTGACCTTGAGCACGAGCTCACCGACCGCCCAGGTCTCCTCGGCGGTGGCGACGATAGTCGCGCCTTGGGCGGCGTAGGCGTCGTCGGGCAGGAGGCTGCCGCGTCCGGCACCGGCCTGGACGAACACCTCGTGCCCGTGCCGGACCAACTCGCCCACGCCCGCGGGGGTCAGCGCGACCCGGTACTCGTGGTTCTTCACCTCGGTGGGAACCGAAATTCTCATGACCTGGCTCCTGTCAGTACAGACGCGCCGCGAGGGGGTCAGCAGCGCGGCGTGTCGGGCCGGACGGTCACAGACCGCATGATCCCGTCGGGGCCGGTGAGCTTCCACGTGGAGCCCGACGGCACGACCGGGCTGATGAAGGCCTTGGTGACGGTGCCGGGCTGGAAGATCGTCGGCTGGACGCCGATGACAGGCCGGTTGAACGAGTTCTTGGGGCCGACCGGCACCACCACAGGGGTCGTCCCGGAGTTGGTGTACCCGAACACGCCGACCTGCACCTTGTTCACCTGCGCGATGCAGGCGGTGGGCACGAGCGCTGCCTTGGGCGTCGCCTCGGCGATGGTGACCGCGAGTGTCTTGGTCGCCTCGACGTTTCCGGCCTTGTCGGTGCTGGCGTAGGTCACCGTGTGGCTGCCGGCCCCCGACACCACGAAGGGCCGGGTGTAGGGCTGCAGCGCGCCGGCGTCCACCGCGTACTTCATCGACGCCACCCCCGACGTCGCGTCCATCGCCGAGAGCGTGACGGTCGCGGTGCGGGCCTGGAGGTTGACGACCTGCGTCGCCGTGGTGACGGGGGCCTTCTTGTCGATGCGAACCTTGAGCGGAGTGGCGTTGCCGACGTTGCCCGAGGGATCCTTCGCGGCGGCCTTCACCAGGTGCGTCCCCTCGGCGGTGACAGAACTCAACGCCAGCGCCCCAGAAGACACGGTCGCGGCCCCGTCGACGGCGAGCTTCACGGACGCGACGACACGGTTGTCGGTGGCGCGGGCGGTGACGGTGACGTCCTTGGTGAACCAGCCGGACGCCGAGGGCGCGCTGGGCGTCGAGGTGATCGACACGACGGGCGCCTGCACGTCGGTGGGGATCACCTTCATCGTGAAGACCGTGCCCGAACGCGCGGCCAGCGTGACCGGGAGTATGCCGTTGGTGACGGTGACCTCGGCCCCGGTGACGGCGTTGACCATGACGGTCCCGTCCGCAAGGCGGATCGGGACGCTGGCCGTGTTGGTGGACGACCCGTTGTTGAGGACGACGACGGCGGTCTCGAAGCCGTCGGTCCGGCCGAACGCGAACGTGTTGTTGTCGGTCGCGGACGCCGTGGTGTCGCCGGTCAGCAAGGTCGAGTACTCGCCGGACCGCAGCGCGGGGTGCATGGCGCGCAGGTTCGCGAACTTGGTGTACCACGCGATCATGTCCTGGTCGGCGGGACCGTAGACGTTCACGTCGCCCGAGGCGTCCGCCCAGGGATAGGTGGCGCGGTTGTACGGATCGTCCTCGGGACCGTTGGTGCCGTTGGCCAGCGACGGCGAGTTCAGCGCAGCCTCGTCCCCGTAGAAGACCGTGGGTGCACCGATGTAGCTGAACTGGAAGAGCGAGGTCAGCTTCTGCCGCTGCTTGGCCTCCGTGAGCCCGTTGTCGCCTTGAAGGGTGAGCACGTACAGGGCGCGGTTCGTGTCGTGGCTGTCGACGAGGTTGAACATCGCCTTGTTCGCCATCTCGGGGTAGTCCTCGCGGACGGACGCCAGCGACCGGTCGAACTCGCTGGGGGTGAGGCCGACGATTTCGTTGCTGCCGTTGTTGTCGTTGTCCTTGAAGCCGACGCCGCGGGCGAACCCGAGGATGTTCTTGCGGAACCGGTAGTTCATCACCGAGTCGAGTTGATCGCCGAGAACGTACTTGGAGGCGTCCGGCCACACCTCGCCGACCAGCGGACCGCTGGCCTTGTCGGCCTTCGCGTACGGACGGAAGTCCTTCCACCAGTCGTGGGTGATCTCGTCGGCGACGTCGAAGCGCCAACCGCTCGTCCCGCGGGTGTACCAGGTGTTCACCACCGAGTCGTTGGAGCGGAAGATGTAGTCGCGCACCTGCGGGGAGTCGTCCTTGAGGACGGCCAGCGAGTCGTAGCCGAACCAGCCGTTGTAGGACGCCGCCGTGCAGGGAATCGTGCTGTCGTTCCACTCGTACCAGGGCCGGAACGCGCTGGACAGCGACTCGCAGGCACCGTCGGTCGACCAGCGGTGGTAGCGGTCGAAGTACACCGAGTCGGAGGAGGTGTGGTTGAACACGCCGTCGAGGATGAGGTGCATGCCGCGCGCATCGAGCGCCGCCACCAGGCGGTCGTAAGCGGCGTTGCCGCCCAGCGCCGGATCGACCGTCAGGTAGTCGGACGTGTCGTAGCGGTGGTTGGACGACGCGGTGAAGATCGGGGTGAGGTACAGCGTGTCGAAGCCGAGGCCCTTGATGTAGTCGAGCTTGGCCGTGATCCCGTCGAGGTCGCCGCCGTAGTACTGGTTGCCGTAGGCGTTGAAGTACTGGCCCGGCTGACGCGGGTCGTAGATGGCCTCGTTCCACGTGGTGTGGGCGATGATGTCGGCCTGGCCGAATTGCGTCGGGCAGCCGGTGGTGGAGCCGTCGACGCAGTAGTCGTTGGTCGGGTCGGCGTTGCGGAACCGGTCGGGGAAGATCTGGTAGACGTTGGCGTTCTGCAACCACGAGGGCGTCGCGTAGTCCTGCTTGTAGACCGTGAGCTGGTAGGCGGTCGGCGGCTCGTCCTCGAAAGCCTGGCCCCAGCCGCCCTGGTTGAGGTTGTCGTGGTCGTCTGCGTAGGTGTCGGAGTACCAGTCCACGTCGGTCCCGGCGGTCACCTTGAACTTGTAGTACAGGATGCTCGGGACGGTCGGCACGGTCAGGGTCGTCGTCCAGAAGGCGTAGGTCGAACCGTTCTCGACCCGGTCCTCGGCGTAGGCCATCGGCCGGACGGCGACGGGCAGCGTGCTCTGGGTCGCGGAGTCGAAGGTGTAGATGACGAGGTCCACGGCGTCCGCGTTGAGCGGCTTGGTCCGGAACGCGAGTTCGACCGCCGAACCCGTCGGGACCGCGCCGAACGGCGACCGGTACCCCGCCTCGAAGGAATTGTGGCCGAGTTCGTTCCAAGCCACGCTCTTGGCGGCTCCCACGGTGTAGGACCAGTTGAAGCCTGTGTAGCCGTAGGGTTCGCCGCTCTGGTTCCGGGTGAAGAGCTGATACTTGACGGTCGATCCGGCGGGCTGGCTCGGGATGTCGGCGTACCAGTTGGCGCCGGCGACGGTGGTGTCGTTCCAGGTGCCGTACACCTTCGTGTAGGCGCCGCCGACTTCGTACTCGAGCGCCGCGGTTTCGCCCATCGCCGTGTCGGAACTCATCCAGACCCGGACGCTTTGTCCCTCCACCGGCGCCGCCGGCACCTGCGAGATCACGGTTCGGGTCGTGGCGGCGAAGGCCGTGTGGGGCATCACGACGACAGACAAGGCGAGCATGGCGCCCACGAGGGCGGCGAGGTAGCGGCGCATGAGGCCCCTTTTCTAGCTA
>CAYZXQ010000003.1:0-76365 GCA_964482465.1 uncultured Nigerium sp.
CCCGGCGCAGGGTGACGGCTTCCTCGATGGCGGCCAGCGCCCCAGACCGGTCCCCCACCGCGCTGCGGCAGCCCGACAGGTTGTTCAACGACCCGGCCAGGTCGGGGGTGAATGCGGCCGGGTTGGCCTCGGCGAGGTCCCGGCGCAGGGTGACGGCTTCCTCGATGGCGGCCAGCGCCCCGGGCCGGTCCCCGACCTCGCTGCGGCGGTTGGACAGGTTGTTCAACGACATGGCCAGGTCGGGGGTGAACGCGGCCGGGTTGGCCTCGGCGAGGTCCCGGTACCGGGTGACGGCTTCCTCGATGGCGACCAGCGCCTTTTTCCGATCCCCAACCGCGCGCTGCCTCTCGCTCAAGCGCACGAGAAGCTTGGCCCGCGAGGCAGGCTCCTCCTCGCCTCCGAGTCGCCGCTCGTCGATGGCGAGGCCCAGGTCGCGTGCTCCGGTCGGGAACGCGTCGATGGCGTCGGACAACGCATCAAGCGGCAGGGGACACTCCTGTGCCCCCACGAGCTCCGCCAGCGCCCGACGGCTCGGGCCTGTGGCATAGTTCGCCACCATCGCCGCGGCCTGCCACGGGGACGAGGGAGAGACGATCACCCCACGGATGAGCCGCGTCGCGGCGTCCTCGTCCCACTGCCCGGCACGGTTCAGCACCCACATCGCGCGGAGTGCCTCGTCGGGCGGCAGATCGGCGGGTAGCGCCTTCTGGAGCAGGTGTTCGTGCTGCTTCAGCACAGTGAGGAGGTGATAGTCGGCGACCGGGTCGGGTCGGATGGCCATCGGCTCGTGCCCGTGTGCTCCCAGGGCGGTTGCCACGGAGCGCGCCACAATGTTGCGCCACTGAGCATCCTCGGCGAGGCCGTCCACCGCCCGGAGCAGCCGATCAAGGTCCGCGGTCGTCTGGGGTTGGCGGAGGGTCGCCAGCGCCCCGGCCTGCGCGAGAATGTCGCGGTCGGGTCGGCCGTGGGCCCGGGGGAGGGTTGCCAGCGCCTCGGCCTGCGTGAGAATGTCTCGGTCGGGTTGACTGGAGGGCACTCCGGAGATGTCCTCATAGGCACGCACCCAGTAGTCGAGTTCGTGGCTCATCACTTCCCCGTACAACTGCTCGCGGGTCATCGGCTGGCCTCCCCGGGCCTCGGCCGCCGCGTCGCCGTCCAGCCAGCCCAGCAGGACGAGATCCAGCGTCGTCCACGTCACGCCGGGCGCCGGCCGAGGGAGCCGACCCTTCGAGGAGGTCAGCGCGGCGTAGATGCGTTCGGGGTGGGGGAGGGAGTCTCCGAGCCTCAGGGAGTGGCTGGGAGCGGGATACCCGGCGGCATTGAGGGCGCGAGACAACTCCTGGAGCCAGCCACCGGCGTCCGACCGGGACGTGAGCATCACCACGGTGGGGGCCCCGGGGCGGTTGCGCAGGGAGCCGAACAGGCGGTGCGCATCGTCGAGCCGGGCGTCGGCGTAGTCCACGATCACGAGCAGCGGCGCCTGGATGGTCGTGAGCCACGCCCAGCTCTCCGGGTGTCCGAGGTGCTCGACGAGGACGCCCGCGTACCAACCCTGTTCGCGCATGCGCTCGGCGACCTCCAGGGCCAGCCGCGTCTTCCCCGAGCCGCCGACGCCGTGCAGGACGACGAGCTGGGAACGACCCGCCTGGAAGGCCCGCTCGCAGACATCCACCAGGATGGTGAACTCGTCTCGGTCCTGGAACCGGGTCAACTGGTACTCCGGACGCAGGCGCTGCAGGGGGCTCCTCGCGTCCTCCGGGGCCATGTAGATTGGCTTGAGCGGTTTGATCGCGGGGACCGGTGCGGGGACGTGGGTGTCCTCGCGGGCGTAGATCGGGACGACCGCAGCGAGTTGCCACTCGCCCCCGAGCAGGTACTCGCGTGCGTTCCGTGCGGCGGTGGCGAGGTCGGCGTCCGCGCCACGCACCCGGCGGGACCCCAGCGCCTGGGTGAGGCCGACAGGGTCCACCACCACGAGGTCCCGCCCTGGCATCTCCAGGTCCTCCCGCACGTGCTCCCAGAAGCGGTCGGGAAGCTCCCGCCACGCTTCGGTCCCGCTGCCGATGGGCCACGCGCCGGTGCGCGACGCCAGCACGAGGGCATGCTGGAGGGGGCCCTCAACCTCGGGTTTCAACACCATCACGGCGGCCGGAAGCCCGGCGTTGAGGCAGGCCGTCGCCAGAACCAGCGCCACGTCGAGGCACGTGCCGCTCCCGGGCTTGTCGAGGACCTCCCCGGGGGGCCGGATTGCCTGGCCCTGGGGGCCGCTTCCCTCGCGGGCGCGCGCATAGCCGATGCCGTGGCGGCGGAGACCGTCCCAGATCGCGGCGAGGCGTCCGTCGGCGCCCGTGTTCTGGGGCAGCCGGACGAGCCTGCGGACCTCCTCCGGAATCGCATAGCGCGCCAGGGTCTCCGGCCGCGCGGGGTCGTAGAGGGGCCAGTCCACCGTGTTCATGCGTCCTCCGCTTCGATCAGTTTCATGTCGACCACCTCCAGCGACGCGTGGGTGGTCTCCGAGTCGGCTCCGTCGGCCCAGTCGAACCGCACCGAGTGCCCGCCTGCCGCCAGGGCGGGGAGTTCGCCGGCGAAACGCCGCTCGGCGGAGTCCCAGTCGAGGTCAACCTCCGCCAGCGGCGTCCCGCCCCCATCTGGGACGACCGTGGCGACGCAGCGTCCGGGAGAGCTGCCCAGGTCCAGGCCGCGCACGACGGCTGAGACGGGCGTCGGCCGCGTCGTGTCGGCAAGCTCGCTCATCCCGACCCCGAGGACCACGTCCGCGCTGGCCCCTTCGACGACGGGTGGCAGCGGGTAGCCCTCGGCGCTGTGGATACGGACGAACACCTCGGCCAGGTTGACGATCTGGCCGTGCCGCAGCGGGGCCTTCCACCCCAGTGGGGTTTCCCGCAGCTCCGCGGGTATCCCCGACAGGACGGGCACTGTGCCGTCGCCCTCGTCGGTCACCCACTGGCCGAGCCCCGGACGCTGGGGGGCGTCCGTGGTCACGGCGACCCGCTCGCCGTCCCACGTGCACGCCCGGAGTGTTTCGTGGTGCCCGAATCCGATCCTGGCCTGCACCGACGGACGCATCTGGGTCGGCATCCGACCCCACCCGGCCGCGATGTCGGCGTGCACGGCACACGCCGCCTGGGCCAACCGCTGGTTCCATCCCAGCGGCAGGCTGTACGCCTTCCGCCACGTGATGTCCGTGCCGGTGACATCGGCGATCTCCGGTTCGGTCGGCAGGAGGTCATAGACGCCTTGCCACGAACGCAGGAGGCGGAGCGTCCCGCCCGCGCGGCGCATGCCCCCGATGTCCACCCCGTTGGCCAGGATGTCGAGCGCCTTGGGGGCCCCGCGGTGCGGAGTGCCGAGGGTGATCAGTTCCCGACACAGCGCGGCGTTGCCGTCTTGCGCCAGCCAGGACCGTGCCACGAGCCCGCCCATCGAATGGGCGACGAAGATCACGCGCCCGCGCCGGTCGTCCGGCGTGGGCCACAGCGTCCGCAACCGAGGCATAAGGGCCGCGTGCAGGTGCTCAACGGCCTTCGCTACCCCGAGGCGGAAGTCGTAGCCGATGGCCACGACATTGGCGTGCAGGACGGGGTGAGGGGACGTCCCGTCGTCCAGGACGACCCCGGGCAGGTTGCGCAGGGTATTGAGGAGTCGCTCGTAACCGTCGATCTTTCCCCAGGGGCCGAACAGTTTCTTCGACCGGATCAGGCCTTGCGGGCGAAGCGCGGGATAACGGTCCAGGCTCAGCACATCGGGCCGGATCAGGACGTTCGCCACGTCCGGCAGCGCTGCGTCCCAGACCACCCGCTCGGTGCGCTCCGGGTCCACCAGGCGGGTACCTCCGATGCCGGGGAGGACGACCACGAGATGCTGGCGTTCGTTCCCCACCTGGACCCCCCTGTCGCAGTGCCAACGGCGCCGACTCTAGCGGTCGCGATGCTCCGCCGCAGGGGGCATGCGGACCCGTGCCGCGGACGTCCGTCAGAGCCAGTCTTGGCGTTTGAAGACCGCGTACAGGATGGCCACGCACACCACGATCAGACCCGTGGACAGCCACACGCCTGCTGGCTCGCTGAACCCCCAATACGGGACGTTCTGGCCGAACCACCCCGTGATCGCCGTCGGTACGGCGATGATCGCCGCCCACCCGGCGAGCTTCTTCATGATCGTGTTGAGGCGGCTGTCCTGAAGGGACAGGTTCGTCTCGAACAGCGACGACACCACGTCCCGCAGCGACTCGGTCCACTCCGACGCGCGCAACACGTGGTCGTAGAGGTCGTCGTACCACGCCCGCATGGCCGGCTCGACCTGCGTGTGCCGCAGCAGGCCGTTGACCACCTCGCGCGTCGGCAGGACGATCCGTCGCAGCGCCACAAGATCCTTGCGCAGTTCGTAGACCGAGCGCGCGAACGCCTGGCCGGTGTGCCGCTCCTCGAACAGGACGTCCTCGAGGCTCTCCATCTGGTCGTCCAAGACCTGGATCGCCTCGAAGTGGCTGTCGACCACGGCGTCCAACAACCCGTGTACCAGCGCCCCGACGCCGGTCCGCAGCAGGGACGGGCTGGCGTCCCATCGACGCGCCACGGCGTCCATGTCGAAGCCCTCATCGATGCGGATCGTCACCAGCGCGTGCGCCAGGACGATCCCGGACACCCGACTCGCGAGGAGGCGTCCGATGCCGTGCGCGGCGCGGCCGTCCTCGACCAACTCGACGCCGTAGACCGTGAAGAACACGTGCGAGTCGTGCCGGACCAACTTCGGCCGCTCCAACGGCGCCAACGCGTCCTCGACCGCCGTCGGCGGCAGGCCGAGCTCGGCGGTGATGTGGCGCAGGTCGTCCGGGTCGGGGTTGAGCAGGTCGACCCAGATGAGCGTCTCGGGGTCGGACGCCGCGGCCGCCAGTTCCTCGCGGGTGACGTGATCGTCGGTGAGGACGCCGTCGCGCCACGAACGGCTGGCGCGAATCGCGGAGGTGTCGTGCATGGGCCCCATCCTGTCGCCTCCGGCGTCCGCGATGGCTCGGGCGCGCGGGGAGCCGGCCACGGTGTCGCTCCGGCCACGCAGGGGGCCAGGACTGCCTCGATCCTTCGGGGCGGGCCTGGACCGACCTACTCCGCCGCCACCGGCCCGGCGGCGGACGCCGGGGTGGTGACCACGGCGTCCGCGCGCTGGCCCTCCGCCGGAAAGGCGCGGCGGAAGTCGGTGATCCACGCGGAGGCGAACGCGTCGGCGTCCGCCACCGGGACGAGCGCCCACACGCTGCCCCCGAACCCGGCGCCGAACGCGGACGCGGCCAGCGCGCCCAGCCGAGGGGCGGCGGACGCCAGCGCGCGGGTCTGCGGGACCTGGTTGCCGAGGTGGGTGTCCGCCAGGCGCTGGGACTCCTCGGCCGCGGCCGCGAAGCCCGCCATGTCCCCCGACGCCAAGGCCTCGGCCGCCGCGGGCACCAGCACCTCCGACTCGCGGACGAACTGGACGAACCGCGCGGACAGGTACTCGTCGTCGGCCAGCAGCCGCTCCAGCCGGGCGGGGGCGTCCGGATCGCTGCGGACGGCGTCCGCGAGCGTGGCGTCGCACCGTCGCGTGGCGGCGTTCCAGCGCTGCAGCGCGGTTGCCGTCGCGAGCGAGGCTCGGTTGTAGAGCGCCTGCGCGGCGCCGGTCTTCTCCGCGGCGACGCCGCTGGTGGCCACGACGAAGGCCCACGCCGAGGGCCACGGCACGCGCCGCAGCCGGGCCGCGGGCGAGAACCCGAACACCCCCAGCTCGCCGGCGTGCGAGCACAGCATGGCGGTGTGATCCTCCGAACCGCCCAGAGTGCCGACGCCGCCGTGCCCCGCGAGGCGCCCGAAGGGGCGTCCGGTCTCCACGCTGGCCAGGAACGTCGCGAGCCGCAGCGGGTCGTCCCCGATCAGTTCGCGCCACGTCGCGGACGCCGGCAGTTCGGCCACGTCCGCCCACGCCAGCGCCGTCGCGACCAACAGCGCCGAGGAACTGCTCATCCCCGAGGCCATCGGCAGGTCGGACGCGACGGACATCTCGGCCCCCGGCAGCGGACCGAACACCTGCGTGAACCGGTCGAGCACCACCTGCAGATAGCGGCCCCAATGTCCCGGCGGCAAGCCCGGATCCGTCCCCGGATGCAGCGTCACCGGCTCGGCGAACTCGTCGCTGCGCGCCACCAGCGCCGCATCGGACCCCAGCGTCGCCCTCGCCGTCACCCCCCGGTCGACGGCGCAGACGAGCACCTTGCCCCCCGCATAGTCGGTGTGCTTGCCCAGCACCTCGAGCCGTCCGGGGACGCGCCAGGCAGCCTGCCTCACAGCCGCACCTCGTCGCCGGCCAGCGCGGCGGCCACCGGCGCGACGTCGCCGCGCGAGGACAGATCCCAGACGCCCTCCTCCGACGGGACGACGTCCACCCGGACGCCCGCCGCTACCAGCGCCCGGACGGCGTCGGTCAGCTCCAGTTCGCCGCGCGGCGACGGGACCACGCTCCGGCAGGCGTCGAACACCGCGGGCGTGAAGCGCCAGCAGTTCATGCTGACCAGCCGGTTCGGTCCGAGCGCGGCGGCCACCTCGGGCTCGGGCTTCTCGACCACCGCGGCGAGCGCGCCGTCGGCGTCCGTCCGGATCAACGCGAACGCCGCCATCCGGTCGGCCGGGATGTTCGAGCGCGCCACGAGGGCGTCCGGACGGAACCCCACCGTCCCGCACCCGGGCAGCGCCGCCAGGGCTTGCACCGCCGCGGTCGGGTAGAGGTTGTCGCCGTTCACCACAACGAACGGCTCGTCGCCGACGAACGCCTCGGCCGCGGCCACCGCGTCCGCCGTCCCGCGCGGCTCGGCCTGGACCGCGAACGACACCGCGATCCGCTCCGGCGCGAGCCCGCCGTAGTACGCCCGGACCGCCTCGTGCTCCGGACCGATCACCAGGCACACGTCGGTGAGGCCAGCGTCCGCGAGCCGGGTCAGCACGTGGTCGAGGAACGGACGCCCGCCCAGCGGCATCATCGCCTTGGCCCCGGACGCCGCGGCGGCCGCCTGCGCGGCCGTGAGCTCGGCGGCACCGGCCCGGCGCATGCGCGAGCCCAGCCCGCGCGCCATGACAACGACCTTGGACGCCGCCATGTCAGTCCTCCAGCCCGAGGTGGGTCGCGACGCACGCGGCGAGCCGCTCGGCCTCGGCCAGGGTCTCGGCCTCAGCGAACACCCGCAGGACGGGCTCGGTCCCCGAGAACCGGATCGTCACCCACGCGCCGTCGGCGAAATACACCTTGCAGCCGTCGTCCCAGGCGACGCGGTCGACCGGCGCCCCGAAGTCGGGCAGGTCGCGGTCGCCGAACACGCGGTGTTGCAGCGCCTCGCGCCGCGCGGGCGTGAAGGGATAGGACCGCTCGACCATGTCGAGGTGACCGTAGGTGGCCTCGAGGTCGGCGAAAAGCTCCGACAGCCGGCGTCCGGACGCCGCCACCATCTCGACCAGCAGCGACCCGGCGTACACGCCGTCCTTGCCGGCGATGTGGCCGCGCACCGTGAGGCCGCCGGACGACTCGCCGCCGATCACGGCGTCCGTCTCGGCCATCTTCGCCGAGATCCACTTGAAGCCCACCGGCACCTCGTAGCAGCGCTCCCCGTGCGCCGCCGCCACCCGGTCGAGCAGGTGCGTCGTGGACGTGTTGCGCACCGCCGGCCCCGTCCAGCCCTTGCCGGTGAGCAGGTAGTGGTACAGCAACACGAGGATCTGGTTGGGGTGGAGGTAGTTCCCGGCGTCGTCGATGATGCCCAGCCGGTCGGCGTCGCCGTCGGTGGCGATGCCCAGATCGGCGCCGCGGTCGAGCACCTCTTGGCGCAGGTGCGCCAGCGCGCCCTCGGCGGGCGAGGGCATCCGGCCGCCGAACAGCGGGTCGTGGCGGTCGTTGATGACGTCGACCTGGCAGCGCGCGGTCATCAGGATCGTCTGCAGGCAGGTCTGCGCGACGCCGAACATCGGGTCGACCACCACGTGCAGGTGCCGGTGCCGGATCGTCTCCAGGTCGAGCTTGTCGATGATGGCGTCCAGGTACCAGTTCAGCGATGTCTGCACGGTGACCAGGCCGGACGCCACGGCGTCCGCGAACGGCAGCTCGCGCACGTCGGCGTCCGTCAGGGCGTTCGCGGCGGCACCGAGGGCGTCCGTCACCGACTGTTCGGCGTCCCGGCCACCGGCGGTGAACACCTTGATGCCGTTGTAGAGCGCCGGATTGTGGCTGGCGGTCACGGCGATGCCGTACGCGCACTCCAGGTTGCGGACGGTCCACATGAACATGGGCGTCGGCGCCGGCCGTCCGACGAATTGGACGTGAATCCCGTTGCCGGCGAAGACCTCGGACGCCCACCGCGCGGCCTCGTCGGACAGGAACCGGCGGTCGCGGCCCACGACCGTGCCGCGTCCGGCGACGCCCTCGGCCACCATCCGATCGCACAGCGCCTGCACCAGCCGCCGCACGTTGGCGCGGGTGAACCCGTCGCCGATAATGGCCCGCCAGCCGCCGGTACCGAACTGGATCACAACCGTCGCCTCCTACTTGACGGAGCCGGCCGTGAGCCCGCCGACCAGGTGCTTCTCGATCAGGACGAACAGGATCGCCACGGGCACGATGGCGATGACGGACGCAGCGAAGAGCTGGTCCCAGTGCTGGACGTACCCCGTCACGTACGAGCGCATGCCCACCGTGAGCGGCTTGCGCTCGTCGCTGATGATGAGGGTGAGGGCGACCACGTACTCGTTCCACGCGGCGATGAACGTGAAGATGATCGCAGTGACCGCGCCCGGCGCGGTGAGGGGGAGCATGATCGACCAGAGGGTGCGCAGGCGTCCGGCGCCGTCCACGGACGCCGACTCCTCGACCTCGCGGGGGATCGAGCTGAAGAACCCGTTGAGGATCCAGATCGCGAACGCGAGGTTGAAGGCCGCGTTGGTCAGGATCAACGCCATGTAGGTGTTGACCAGGCTGAGCTCGAAGAACTCGCGGTAGATGCCGACGACCAGCGAGGTCGGGCTGAACATCTGGGTGACGAGCACGAGGATGAGGAACGCCATCCGTCCGGGGAACCGGGTGCGCGCGGTGATGTAGGCGGCGGGGATGGCGACGACGATCACGATGGCCGTGGACGCCAGCGCCACGACCAGGCTGGACTTCAGCCAGTTGAGGAACCGCTCGTCGGCCAGGATCGTGGCGTAGGTGTCGAACTGCCACTCCCGGGGCAGGAAGGAGGGCGGCGAGGTCTTGTTGTCCTGGCTGGTGCGCAGCGAGCCCAGCAGCATGACCACGTACGGCATGGCGAACGCCGCGGCGAGGACGAACGCCGCCGCCGACATCAGCACGCCCCGGATGCGTCGCCGCGGGGACACCCGGGCGATCATGCGAGGGCCTCGTCGTGGCGGGGGTCGACGATCTTGAGGTAGATCGCGACGACCACGAGGATCAGCAGCACGTTGAGGATGCCGGCGGCGGCGGACATGCCGACGTCCTTCTCCTGGCTCTTGAAGGCCAGCTTGTACATGAACGTGATCGTCGTGTCGTGGGTGTAGCCGGGGTTGCGGTCGTTGAGGGTGTAGATGATCGGGAAGCTGTTGAAGACGTAGATGGTGTTGAGCACCGTCGCGATCAGCAGGGCCGGGCGCAGCAGCGGCAGCGTGATCGAGGTGTAGGTGCGCCAAGCCGACGCGCCGTCGATGCGCGCGGCTTCGAACACGTCGTCCGGGATTGCGGACAGCCCCGCGAGGAAGACGAAGACCGTGAAGGGCACCGACACGAAGACGCCCACGGCGATGAACGACCAGCGGACGACGGCGTCGTCGCCCAGCCAGTCCACCGGTCCGCCGATGAGCCCCAGCGACTGGAGCAGCGGGTTCAGCAGGCCGTAGTTGTAGTCGTACAGCAGGACGAACACCTGGCTCGTGATGACGAGCGAGGCCGCCCAGGGGAGGATGAGCGCGGTCCGCAGCGCGCGGCGTCCGAAGAACTCCTTGGACGCGAACTGCGCGATCGCGAGGCTCACCACGATCGTGATGGCCACCACCGCGACCACCCACACCACCGTGTTGAGCAGGACGGTGGGCAGCATCGGGTGGGTCAGGACCGCCAGATAGTTGCGGACGCCGGCGTCCCCGGTCCGCAGCCCCGTGATGGAGAAGCGGGCCAGGGATGCGTCCACCAGCATCACGGCGGGGAACACGACCACGCCGAAGATCAGCGCGAGGGCGGGGCTGAGCCAGAGCAGGGCCTCGCCGAGGCCGATACGACCGGCCCGGCGTCGCCGCCCTCGCGCTGTCCTCGCCATGGTTACTTCGCCGCCTCGGCGGTCTTCTGGAGCTGCTCGAGCGTCGCCT
Organism: uncultured Nigerium sp.; assembly: GCA_964482465.1. GTDB lineage: Bacteria > Actinomycetota > Actinomycetes > Propionibacteriales > Propionibacteriaceae > Propioniciclava. Next base: position 10,383 of record CAYZXQ010000003.1, read on the forward strand.
TCGGGTCACCGGTGATGCCGGCGCCGATGTTCTGCTGGACGGCCAGCTTCACGCGGTCCCACGTCGGGTCGTCGGTGGGCGTGAGCTTCACGTTGGGCAGCGTGTCGAGGTAGACCTTGAGCTTGTCGTTCTTCTTGAAGTAGTCCAGACCCGTCTTCGTGACGGGGAGGAAGCCCTCGGCCTCGATGAACTTGTTGACCTGATCGGGCTGGTAGTACAGCTCGTAGAACGCCTTGACTGCGGCCTGGTTGCCGGGCTTCTTGAAGGCCATCAGGTAGTCGGTGACGCCGAACGTGCGGGCGTCCTTGCCGTCGTTGGTCGGCATCGGGGCGACGCCGTAGTTGACCTTCTTGTCGGCGTCCAGGGCCGCGGCCAGCGGCGAGAAGCCCACGACCATGCCGGCCTTACCCGACTTGAACAGGTCGAACGCGTCCGCGCGGTTGGTCTTGGCGGGGTTGTTCTGCGTGACCTTGGCGTCGGCGAGCTTCTTCATGAAGGTGAGGGTCTCGACGTTCTTGGCCGAGTTGATGGCCCACTTGCCGCCCTCCTTCCAGTCGCCGCCGTTGTTGAACGTCCAGATGGAGAACTCGCCCTGGGCCTCCTCCGGGCCGAGCGGCATGGCGTAGCCGACGGTGCCGTCGCCGAGGGCGCTGATCTTCTGCGCCGCGGCCTCGAACTCGGCCCACGTCTTCGGCGGCTGGGTGATGCCGGCCTTGGCGAAGAGGTCCTTGTTGTAGAAGAAGGCCCGTGCGCTGGAGAGATCCGGGAAGCCGTAGAGCTTGCCGTTGTAGGTGCCGTAGGTGACGAAGGCGTCCAGCAGGTCGGACTTCGCGGACGACGACAAGACATCGTCGGCCGACCACAGCAGGCCGTCCTTGGCGTAGGAGGCGTAGACGTTGAGGTTGAGGATGTCGGGGGCCTGGTTGTTCTGGATCATCGTCGAGCTCTGCTGGTCGATGTTGTCCCAGGAGACGATCTGGACCTCGAGCGTGTTGCCCGTCTTGGCCTTGTAGGCGGTCGCGAACTGATCCCAGAACGCCTTGGTGTGATCCTTGCTGTACTCGGCGGCCACGAGCTTGATGGTGGTGGGACCCGTCCCGGCGCTCGGGTTCGTGTTGGTGTTGGCACCCGTCCCGCCGCTACACCCAGTCAGCGCGAGGGCCGAGACGACCCCCAGGGCGAGCAGCCCCCTGGAGAGCTTGTTCATGGTTGAGACCTCCTCATGTGCAGTCTGCGCGGCCCGTCCGCATTAGTTCAGACTCCTACCAAACGAATCTAGTGGGCGTTCGGGGCACCTGTCGAGAGGGAATCGGGGACGTGATCAGGCCGGCGTCGGGACGATGCTGGGGTCGGCGAACACGTCCTCCAACGCCAGCAGCGCGCCGCCGCGCGCGGACGACGTCGAGCCGTGCCGGGAGGTCGTGACGCGGGTCGCGGTGCCCTCGTCCATGAGGCGGGCGGCCAGGGCGGCGTCCACGACCGGAACCAGGTGTTGACCGAAGTGGGCGTAGTAGCCGCCCAGGATGATGAGCTTCGGGTTGAGGACGTCGACGAGCACCGACAGGCCGTCCGCGAGGTGGCTCGCGATGGTGGCGAGGGCGGCCAGCGTGTGCGGGTCGCCGGCGTCCGCGCGGGCGCGCAGTTCCAGCAGGCGGTCTTCCAGCGGGCGGGCCGGATCGTCCAGGGGGTCGCCGGAGGCGATCGCGAGGCGCAGAAAGGCCGGCAGCCCGACGATCGTCTCCCAGCAGCCGCGGCGTCCGCAGTTGCAGGGGGTGCCCGTCGGGTCGAGCGGGAGGTGACCCACCTCGCCGGAGAACCCCGACCAGCCGCGGACGAGGCGTCCGTCCGCCACGATGCCCGCACCGACGCCCACCTCGCCGGTCACGTAGATGAGGTCGTGGACGCCGCGGAGCGCCTGCCGCTCGTACTCGGCGAGCGCAGCCAGCTTGGCGTCGTTCTCCAGGCGGAGCGTCGGGGTGTCGGGCGGGAGGCGCCGGGCGAGTTCGGCGCGCAGGGGGATGTTGCGCCAGTGCAGGTTGGGCGCGAAGCGCAGGGAGCCGGCGGCGTAGTCGATGATGCCGGGGGGTGCGACGGTGATGCCGACGACGAGGATCCCGGAATCGCGCAGGGAGGTGAGCATGCGGTCCAGCAGCGCGGCGGTGCGGTCGAAGACGGTCTCCTGGGGGAGCCGCACCACGTCCAGGGGGGTGATCGACTCGCGGATCGTCGCGCCCGAGAGGTTGACGGCGGTCAGGACCGCGTGGTGCACGTTGATCTCGAGCCCGACGCCGGCGAGGCCCGAACCGTCCAGGGAGACGGTCTGGCCGGGGCGTCCGACGGCCCCCGCGCGGACGACGCTGCCCTCGCGGACGAGACCCCGCTCGGCGAGGTCGGCGATCACGCTCGACGTGGTGGCCTTGGACAGCCCGGTCTCCGTCGCGAGCTGCGCCCGCGACCTGCCGCCCTGGGAGCGAAGGTGGCGCAGGATCAGCCCCATGTTGGCCGCGCGCATGTCCGCCTGGGCGACGCGGCCCGCGCGGACGACGGGGGCCTGGATCCCCAACGGCGGGATCGTCGCGTTGCCGACCATGCGCTCCTCCTCGGCCCAGTCTGTCGCTCACATCATCGTTCTGGGGGTGAATCTACTTCGTGAGAGCGACAAACGAATAGACCCAACCTTCGGCGGGCTGGTCGGGAGGACGCGTCCGGGGCGGCGGCGTAGGCTGCCACCCATGCCGATGCCCGAGTTCGTCGCCCACCTGCGCGCCCACCTGGGCAACGCGCCCTTGTGGTTGTCCGGGTCGACGGCCGTCGTGCTGCGGGACGGTCCTCACGGCGAGCAGGTGCTCTTGGTCCGTCGCGCCGACTCAGGGGAGTGGTCGCCGGTCTGCGGGATCATCGACCCCGGCGAGCAGCCCGGGGACGCCGCCCTCCGCGAGGTGCTCGAAGAGGCAGGCGTCGTCGCCGTGGTGGAGCGCCTCGTGGGTCTCAGCGTCACCGAACCGGTCGTCTACCCCAACGGCGACGTCACGCAGTACATCGACCACACGTTCCGGTGCCGCTGGGTGTCCGGGGACCCGCACCCCGCCGACGGCGAGAACCTCGAGGCGGGGTGGTTCGCCGCGGACGCCCTACCGAGGCTGGAGGGCGAGTTCGCCGAGCGCGTCGCCGTCGCCTTGGCCAACGAGCCCGAGTGCCGCTTGGGGCGTCCCTGAGGCGTCGAGTTCGGGGTTGCGGACGCCGCGTCCACCGAGATGCCGCCTCCGCAGGGGGCTTCCTCCCTGACTGCCCGATTGGGGCTGCCGATCGGCGCGCCCGGGTCCCACTTTCGGCAGTCCCTTTCGGGCAGTCGGAGAGCTACGGGCGTTGACGCTCGCGGTGAGAGCGGCGGGGAGCGGCGGGGGATAGGGGGGCAGGGGGGGATAGGGGGGTGGGACTGGTGGGTCAGATGTCCCCGCCGATGCGCTTGGTGACCGAGAGGAGCATGTGCTGGACATCCCGGTATCGCTCGATGTCCTCCCAGGATTCGGGGTCGCGCTCCCAGCACGAGCCGTCGGCCTTCACGCCCCAGGACGCCTCGTCGTACCAGGCGAGGAACAGGAACGGCTCGGTGAACCCCGCCTCGCGGCCGGCTTCGGCGCGGTCGAGGTTGTACGCGAGGCACCCGTCGAGGACGGACGCCGGGGCGTCCGGAGTCGCCACACTCATGACCGAGCCGTCCACGCCCAGGACCCGACCGCCATCCACCCGGAAGCCGTTGCAGGCCAGCAGGAACTGCTCGTAGGCGTCCGGGAGTTCCATGTCCAGGCGGGCCTGCATCGCGGCACGCAGCCGCTCCACCGCGTCCAGCGTGGCGGGGGCGCGCACGAGGTCGTACTTGCTGCGCGCCCGGGCGCGCAGGTCGGCGAGGGCGGAGTCGTAGGCGGTCATGCGCTCGACTCTAGCTCTCGCGCAGGGCTTGGGCGGGTCTTCGTGGCGTCACCCCGGCGACTCGGCGACAGGTGGGGTGGTCTGCGTCGTCGCTCGCTGCAACGCAGGGTGGTCGTTGATGGTGGTGTGGTGTGCTTGTCGGTTGCTGGTGGGGTGGTCTGCGTCGTCGCTCGCTGGAACGCAGGGTGGTCGTTGATGGTGGTGTGGTGTGCTTGTCGGTTGCTGGTGGGGTGGTCTGCGTCGTCGCTCGCTGGAACGCAGGGTGGTCGTTGATGGTGGTGTGGTGTGCTTGTCGGTTGCTGGTGGGGTGGTCTGCGTCGTCGCTCGCTGGAACGCAGGGTGGTCGTTGATGGTGGTGTGGTGTGCTCGTCGGTTGCTGGTGGGGCGGTCTACGTCGTCACTCGCTGCAACGCAGAACAGTCGTTCATGGTGACGTCACGTCCTCGTCGGTTGCCCGTCGCCCGGTGCGGCTAGGTTCGCGGGCGTGAACGAGGTGCTGTCCGGGTTGCCGGCCGACGTTCTCCGGGCGCTGTGCGCCGAGCCGTCGGCGTTGCGAGGGTTCGGCGCCCTGCCGGCCGGCTACCGCGACGCGTGGATCGGCCACGTCGCGGATGCGCGGAGCCCCGCCACCCGCGAAGCCCGCATCGAACGGCTCGTGGACGCCATGGCGGCCGAGGCCGAACGCGTTCCTCGGCCTGCGTGAGGACCCCTCCTGCGCGGGTCAGTGAGGTGGGGGCGTCCGAGCGCCGCCAGCCGCTCGTGGGGACCCCTCCTGCGCGGGTCAGTGAGGTGGGGGCGTCCGAGCCCGGCCAGCCGCTCGGTGAGGACCCCGCCCGCGCGGATCAGAGGCCGACGAGATCCGCGCTGGCGGACCACAGGGCATCGGCGAGTCCGTCGTCGCGGGCTGCCTTGATCGGGACGGACGGCGTCCGCTTGATGTAGTACAACCCGGACGCCCAGTCGCGCGGCGGGGTGGAGTTGGCGAGCCAGACGAGGGTGTCGGCGCCCTGCTCGGGGGAGACCATGAGGCGCTTGCCGAGCGACGAGCGGTAGAACCACTGGGTGGCGCCCCGCGAGGAGAGCGCGAAACTGCTGGCCACGACGCCGGGGTGGAACGCCGCAGTCGAGAGCCCGTCGAGGACATAGCGCCGGTGGAGGGCTCGGGTGAACACCAGGTTGGCGAGCTTGCTGGTGCAGTAGGAGCGCCACTTGGTCCAGTGGTGTTCGAGCTGGAGGTCGGTGAGGTCGAGACGTCCGCGGCGGTGCGCTTCGGAGGACGTGTTGATGACCAGCGCGCGGGACGCGACGAGCCGATCCAGCAGCAGGTTGGTCAGCAGGAACGGTGCGAGGTGGTTGACCTGGAACGTCATCTCGAAGCCGTCGGCGGTCACCTCGCGCTCGGCGAACAACCCGCCGGCGTTGTTGGCGAGGACGTCGATGCGCTCGTAGCGCTCGCGCAGTTGGGCAGCCAGGTTCCGCACGTCGTCGAGGCGGGCGAAGTCGGCGACGAAGCGGTCGGCGCCCAGTTCGTCGGCGATCTTGTCGACCTTGGCCGGGGTGCGTCCCACGACGACCACGCGGGCGCCGGTGGAGGTCAGCGTCCGGGCCGCAGCCGCGCCCACGCCGTCGCTGGCGCCGGTGATGACGATGGTCCGCTGCATGCTGGTTCCTCTCGCTGGTCGATCGCTCTCCCGACCCTAGCCGGGGTTCGGCCTTCGCCGCCTCTCGGGGCCGCGAAGGCCATTGGCCGCTTGTCGATGTCCCGACGCGCGAGGTGTGAGGTGTGACTCGCCAACGAGAAGCGGCCAATGGCCGTTCGAGCCCGCCACGGGGGCCGGGGCGCTGACTGGGCCGTAGGCTAGCCTGTCGATATGAAGCGCCTTGCGAGCCTCATCACCCTCCTGTTGGTCTTCGCCGCGTCGGTGGTGGCGACGGCGCCCGCCGCCCGCGCCGACGATCACCCCTCCTGGCGGATCACCCGCTACGACGCGACGGCCATCGTCGACAAGGCGGGGGTCGCGAAGGTCACCGTCGACTTCGACTTCTACTTCGGCAGCGACGCGGGCCACGGCCCCTATGTGTCGCTGCTCGAGCGCCAGGAGGTCCGCGAAGACCCCGGACTGTGGCGGATGCTCGACGTCAATCTCGTCTCGGTCTCCAGCACCACCGGGGCGGCGACGGACACCAAGGTCACCCACGAGAACGGCCGCATGTTCATCCGGATCGGAGACCCCAACCGCAAGGACCGCACCGGCACGCAGCGCTACGTCGTCGTCTACACCATCAGGGGCCTGGTGGCGCCGAAGGTGGAGGCGTCCGGCATGGACGAACTCAACTGGAGCGCCGTCGGACTCGACTGGGAGGTGCCGCTGGAGAAGATCGGCGTCGTCGTGACCGGACCGGCGCCCGTCCAGCGGGCGACGTGCTTCTACGGCAGCCTCTTCTCGTTCCGGTGCTCGGCCTCCCAAGTGGGGTCGACCGCCACGTTCACCACGCAGCGGCTCGGCAAGGGCGAAGGCATGCAGGTCACGGCGGGCTTCCCGACCGGCACCTTCGTGGGTGCGGAGCCGCGCTTCGAGAAGCGCTACTGGATCGGCAACGTGATGCCCCTGACGCCGGTGTCCGGCGGCCTGACGGGGCTGCTCACCGCCCTCGGCGTGGTCGGCGTGGCGCTGACGAGCCGCCGCGCGTCCCGGGACGAGGCGTACGTCGGCCTCACCCCCGGACTCACCCCGGCCGCCGGCCAACAGGCGACCATCGGCCGGGCGATCAAGACGCCCGTGACGGTCCAGTTCACGCCGCCCAAGAACACCCGCCCCGGCGAAATCGGGACGCTCGTGGACGCCACCGCCAACAACGTCGACATCACCGCCACGATCATCGACCTCGCCGTCCGCGGTCACATCCGGATCACCGAACTCGGCCACAACACGTGGCGCTTCATCTACACCGGCGTGAACGAGCGGCTGACGCCGGTCGAGCAACACCTGCTGAGGACGATGTTCTCCGCAGGTCCCCAGGTCACCACCAAGGAGCTCGCCGACAAGAGCTATTCCGACCTGCTCGAAGGCGCCCGGACGGCCCTCTACGACCGCGTCACCAACGACCTCGGCTGGTTCAAGAAGCGGCCGACGGCGCTGCGCGGCACCGCGGTCGCGATCGGCTTGCTGTTCATCCTGGGCGGCGCCGCCCTCGGTTGGCTGCTGGGGATCACCCTCGGCCTGGGCCTCGTGGGCCTCGCCCCGATCCTCGTCGGGTTGCTCATCGTTATCATGAACAACCGCTTCGGACGCCGCACCGCCGAGGGTTCGGCGGTCCTGGCCCAGGCGAAGGGCTTCGAGCTGTACCTGCGCACGGCCGAGGCCGACCAGATCCGGTTCGAGGAGTCCATCGACGTCTTCAGCCGCTACCTGCCCTACGCCATCGTCTTCGGCGTCGCCGACCGCTGGTCGGCCATCTTCCAGCGCCTCGCCGCCGAGGGCCGGTACCAGGGCGACACGAGCTGGTATGTGGGGCCGTCCGGCTACTTCTACGCCTCCTCGTTCGGCAACTCCATGGACAGCCTGGCCAGCAGCCTGTCCGCGTCCATGACCAGTGCGACGGTGTCGTCGAGCGGCTCGGGCTTCTCCGGCGGCGGCGGCTTCGGCGGCGGCGGTGGCGGCGGCTGGTGATCCTCCGGCGGGTCCGGACGCCGTGGCCCTCGACCTGAGCGGACGGGCCCTGGAGGTCGCGCCGCGCCTCGTCGGGTGTTTCCTGCGGGTCGGCGAGGTGACGGTCCGGATCGTCGAGGTGGAGGCTTACGAGGGCGCGGACGACCCGGCCTCCCACGCCTGGCGCGGTCCGACCGCCCGCAACGCCGTGATGTTCGGACCCCCGGGGCGGCTGTACGTGTACGGCCTGCACGGGCACTCCTGCGCCAACGTGGTCTGCGCTCCGGACGGTCTCGCGAGCGCGGTCCTACTGCGGGCCGGCGAGGTGATCGAGGGGTGGGAGGACGCACGGCGTCGCCGCCTTGGCGTCGCGGACGCCCGCCTCGCGCGGGGGCCCGGCAACCTCTGCCGGACTCTCGGCCTCACCCGAGCCGACGACGGGGCCGCGCTGGCAGGGCCGCGCGTCGAACTCCGGGACGGTCCCCGCCCCGCGACCCTCGCCCAGGGCCCCCGCGTCAATGTCGGCCGTGCCCACGACCGCCCCTGGCGCTTCTGGGATCCGGCCTCCGCGGCCGTCTCGGCGTACAAGGCGCATCCGGCAGCCCGAGCGGCGGGAACCGGGGGCTGAGCGGGTGGCCGGACGCAGGGACCGCTACGGCAGGAGGCGGCCGTCGTCCTCGCCGATCCAGGCGTCGATCTCGGCCAACCATGTCCGCTTGTCCGCGTCGCAGGCGAAGCTGGCCCGGACACTGTCGCGCGCGAGGTCGGCCAGGCCGTGGTCGGAGAACCCGTGCACGTCCCGCGCCGTGGCGTACTGGTCGACCAGTCGCGACAGGAACAGCAACGGATCGTCCGCGCCCAGCGCCACGGACGCCCCCGCCTCCACGAGCCGGCGCAGCGGGACATCGCCGGCGTCGCGGTAGACCCCGAGGTGCACGTTCGAGGCGGGACATACCTCCAGCGCCACGCCGGCCGCCACCACCCGCCCCAGGACCGCCGGATCCTCCACCGACCGCACCCCGTGCCCGAGCCGCACCGGTTGCAGCCACTCCAGCACCTCCGCGATGTGCGCCGGACCCCGCAACTCGCCGGCGTGCGGCACGCCCGGCAGCCCCGCCCGGCGGGCGATCCGGAAGGCGGCGTCCCACTCGGCCGTGTCCCCGTTGCGCTCGTCGTTGTTGAGCCCGAACCCGCACACCTCGCCCGGGCCCTGCCCGGCGTAGCGCGCCGCGAGCCGGGCGAGGGTCCGCGCGTCGAACGGATGCCGGATCCGTGACGCCGCGACGATCACCCCGACCTGCACCCCCGTCGTCGCCGTCGCGGCCTTGGCCTCGTCCAAGATGATCTCCAGCGCCGGCTGCAGCCCGCCGACCGAGTGCGCATACGAGGTGGGATCCACCTGTAGTTCCAGCCGCCGCGAGCCCTCGGCGGCGTCCTCGGCCGCGGCCGCCCCAACGACCGTCCGCAGCGCGTCCTCGCCCGTCACCGCCGCGCGCGCCAGGTCGTAGAACCGCTGGAACCGGAACCATCCCCGCTTGTCGTAGGGCACATCGAGCGCGACGGCGTCCGTGAGCGACGCGGGCAGCTCCAGGTGGCGCCGCGCGGCGAGCTCGGTCAGCGTCGCTACGCTCATCGAGCCCGTGAAGTGCAGATGCAGGTGCGCCTTGGGTAGCGCCGCCAGATCGCGCGCCGCTCCCGTCCCTGCCATGGCGCGACCCTACCCGCCGGACGCCCCGCCTTCATCGTTGCCACATCCGGACGCCCTACGCTGGCTCCGCAGGAACAGGAGGAGCCCATGGCGCGCCGGGTGCTGGTGGTGGACGACGAGCGGCAGATCAGGACCGTCCTGCGGGCCTATCTCGAAGCCGAGGGGTACGCGGTCGACGAGGCGGCGACGGGGGCCGACGCCCTCAACCGCCTGCGGACCGACCCGCCCGACGTCGTGCTCCTCGACGTCGGCCTGCCCGACCTCTCCGGGCTGGACGTCCTCGCGCGCATCCGCGCCACCTCGGACATCTTCGTCATCATGGTCACCGCCCGCGCCGAGGAGGTCGACAAGATCGTCGGGCTGTCCGTGGGCGCCGACGACTACGTCACCAAGCCGTTCTCCCCGCGCGAGGTCGTCGCGCGGGTGGCTTCCGTCCTCCGGCGTGCCCGGGTGGCGGCGGGGGCGTCCGAACCCGACGGCGTCCTGCGGTTCGACGGGCTCACCCTGGATGCGCCCCGCCGCGAGGTGCACGTCGACGGACGCCGCGTCGAACTGTCCGCGCTCGACTTCGACCTGCTCGCCGCGCTCGCCGGCGCTCCCGGACGGGTCTACTCGCGCACCCAACTGCTCGAGAAGGTCTGGGGCTACGACTTCTACGGCGACGAGCGCGTGGTGGACGTCCACGTCAAGACCATGCGGTCGGCCCTCGGCGACGACGCGGCGAACCCGCGCATCATCGGGACCGTCCGCGGGGTCGGCTACAAGTTCCTGCTGACCGCCAAGGACGCGTGATGGGCCGGTTGTCGGTCCGGCTGGTCGTGTCGCACGTGGCCGTCGCCCTCGTCGGCGGCGTCGTCACGGCGCTGCTGGCGCGGCTGCTCGCGCCCGCGCTGTACGCCGAGATGCAGCGCCGCGCCGGACGCATGGCCGGACGGGGCATGGAGGCCGCCAACGCGGCGATGCGCCAGCAGTGGGGCGACTCGGTCGACCAGGCGCTGCTGGTCGGCAGCCTCGTGGGCGTGCTCGTGGCGGGGGTCATCGGCGTCCTCATCGCCCGCCGCTTCCTCGTGCCCATCCGGCAGGTGAGCCACGCGACGCGCTCCCTGGCCCGCGGCGACTACGCGGTCGCGGTGCCGGTCCCCTCCGACCGCGAGTTGGCGCAGCTCGCCACGGACGTCCAGACCCTCGGCTCCACCCTCGCCGAAACCGAGCAGCGGCGGGTGCGGCTGCTGGGCGAGGTCGCCCACGAACTCCGGACCCCCCTGACGGTCATCGACGGCTACGTCGAGGGCATGATGGATGGCGTCCTGCCCGTCACGCCCGAGGCGCTCGGGCACGTCAGCGAGGAGGTCCGGCGGCTGCGGCGGCTGTCCGACGACCTGTCGGCGCTGTCCCGCGCGCAGGAGGGGCGGCTCGCGCTGGCCCCCCGCCTCCTCGACCTCCGCGAGACCGTGCGGACCGCGGCCGAACGCCTCCGTCCCCAGGCCGAGGACGCCGGCCTCACGCTGGCCGTGACGGTCGCGGACGCCGAGGTGCGGGCCAACGCCGATCCCGACCGGGTCGCCCAGGTGGTCACGAACCTGATCGGGAACGCCATCCGTGCCACGCCGCCGGGCGGTCGGGTGGACGTCGCCGTCCGCGGCGAGGGGCCGGACGCCGTCGTCACCGTCGCCGACACCGGCGAGGGGCTGGCCGCGGCCGACCTGGAACGCGTCTTCGAGCGCTTCTACCGCGTGCCCGGACGCCGCGAGGACGGCCACGACACGGGGTCGGGCATCGGGCTCACGATCGCCCGCCAGATCATGCGGGCCCAGGGTGGCGACCTCGTTGCGGTCTCGCGCGGACCCGGTGCCGGGGCGACCTTCGTCGGCAGCCTGCCGCGGGCGTAGTTTGCCGCCCTCATACCCCCGGGGGTATTCTGGGGACGCTTGTTCGCCCGCCGAAAGGACCCTCATGGCCACCGTCGACCTGACCGCCGAGACGTTCGGAGAGACCCTCGAGCGCGAGGGCATCGTCCTCGTGGACTTCTGGGCTGCCTGGTGCGGGCCCTGCCGCATGTTCGCGCCGACGTTCGCCGCGGCGTCCGAGAAGCACCCGGACGTCACCTTCGCCAAGGTCGACACCGACGCCGAGCAGGCGCTCGCGGGTGCGGCCGGCATCATGAGCATCCCGACCCTGATGGGCTTCCGCGACGGTGTGCTCGTGTTCAACCAGGCGGGCGCGCTGTCCGCGGCGTCGCTGGATCAGGTGGTCCAGGCGATCCGGGATCTCGACATGGACAAGATCCACGCCGAGATCGCCGCGCAGGCGTCCGCCACCGCTCAGGCCGACTGACGGCGCAACGACCCCGACAAAGACCGCGACCCGCGGGCTCCGAGGAGCCCGCGGGTCGCGGTGGTATCGGCCTACTGGTGGTGACCCTTGGCGACCATGCGCATGATGCGCAGGTCGAAGGTCACGAACCGCAGGAACTGCTTCACGACGCTCTGGCGAGCCTTGAGCGTGGCGGCCGTCGGCAGGGGGGCCTTCGACAGGTCGGCGACGGGCTCGGCGGCGCCGGGCTTGGCGCTGTAGATGTTCGACATGGTCCTCACTCCGGAATCATGAACCAGCCCGGCAGGGCCTTGGCCTTGTAGATGAACAGGTAGTGCAGCATCAGCTTCACCCAGTGGCCGTGCAGGCCGAGCTCGCCCTTGGTGTCCTGGGTGTCGCGGCCCGTGGGGTAGCGGGAGTAGTCGGGCACCACCGGCATCATCGTCATGGCGGCGGCGGAGCCCTTCTTCAGGCCCGTGCCCGCCGACGCCACGCACGCGGCACCCATGTGGGCCATGGACGCCGACACCGCGGTCGCGTGCGGATCCTTGAGGCGACGCTTGATCGTCTCCGCGACGGCCTTGCCCATGACGCCGGACGGCATGCCGGTCCGCGGCGGGGCCGGGGCGATCATCGTGCCGTTGGGGGTCTTGAGCGGCTTGCTGATCTGATGCGGCGGGGCGAACGAGATGCCGGCGGCGAAGACGTTCGGGAAGCCGGGGCACTCGTAGGTCCTCGGCCAGTCCTCCGCGCGCCACTCCTCGTAGGGCTTGGGCGTGTAGTCGGCGTCGACCTTCATGAAGCCGCTCGGGGCGAACATCTGGTCGGTGATGTCGGTGCCGTCCGCGTCGTAGGCCTTCATCGGCTGGCCGCCGAACGGCGGGATCAGCATCGCGAAGTCGAACTCGAGGGTGTGCTTGGCGCCGTCGAGCGTCTCGTAGTGGATGACGCGCTCCTCGACGCGCTCGACGTGCGTGCCCAGGATGGCCTCGACGCCGCGCTCGCGGTAAAGGGAGCCGGTCCACAGCTCGGAGGTGGTCTCGAAGCCCTGGTCGACGAAGGTCATGCCGTCGACGCCGAAGTCGCCGAGGCGCGCCTCGTTGGTGAGGTAGACGACCCGGACCTTGTCGCGGACGCCCGCCTCGCGCAGGGAGTGGTCGACGTTGAAGACGTACTCGAACGCCGCGCCCTCACAGGTGCAGGTGCCGTGGCCGGTGCCGACGACGACCGTCTGCGGCTGGCCGGCCTTGGCGCGGGCGATGAGCGCCTTCAGCTCGTGGTCGGCGTGGACCGCGTGGTCGGCGGTGCAGACGCTGACGGTGTAGCCGTTGTCGGGCCCGAGCCCGGGCGTCGCCTCGAACTTCAGCTTCGGGCCGGTCGCGTTGATGAGGAAGTCGTAGCGCAGGCGTCCGGTCTCGCCGCGCTTGCCGTTGCCGGTGTACTCGACGTCGACGGCACCCCGCGGGGACTCCTCGTCGCCGCGCGGCCGGATCGCGACAGCCTTCGCCTGCACGTAGGCGATCTTCTTGCGTTCGTAGATCGGCGCCAGCGGGAACACGACGTCCTTCTTGCCCATCTCCCCGACGCCCACCCAGATGTTGGACGGGATCCAGTTCCACTGGGAGTTGGGTGTCACGACGGTGACGTGATGTTCCTTGCCGATCATGCGCTTGAGGTGCAGGGCCGCGGTGTGTCCCGCGACTCCGGCCCCCAGAACGACGATGTCAGCCATCGGGTATATCCCCCTTGGGTCGCGCCGATGCGAGTGCCTCGCATGCGCGGTCACCTCTGACCGCCGGCGCACCTTTCCATCATAGCTCGGACGACGCACGGAAACCCCCGGGGGTATCGAGAATCCCGGCTTGACGTGGCCGGGACGTCTCCCGAAGATGACCCATGACATCCGGCCGAACCGAGAGGGAACCTCACCGTGGAGATCACCGTCCAGGGCACGCACCGCATTCTCGTGACCCCCGAGCGCGCCGAGGTGCGGCTCACCGCCGCCGCCGAGTTCGCCTCGCGGGAACGTGCGGTGGGTGAAGCGACCAAGACGGCGAACCGACTCGGCGAGACGCTGATCGGATCCGTGGGCGTGGACAGCTTCCGCGTGGAGCCGGTCCGCGTGAGCTCCTGGCGGCCCGCCGACCAGAACGGACGCCGCCTCCCCGACCGGGTGCTCGCGCAGGTGGACATCGCCGCGACGTTCACCGATTTCTCCGAATTGGCCGCCTTCACGGCGCTGGCCGGGACGACGCAGGGCGTGTCCGTGGGTGGCGTGACGTGGTCGGTGACGGATTCCACCCGCGACCGCCTCGAGGAGGAAGTGCTCCGCGAGGCCATCACCCGCGCCCGTCGGCGGGCCCTCGCGATGGCGAAGGCCGACGGCGGCGCCGAGGTGGAGATCGTCGAGGTGGCCGACCCCGGGCTCCTGGGTGGCGCCTCGGACGCCTCGGGCGGGCGCTCCTTCGGCAGCTACGCGATGAAGGCGAGCGCCGAGGTCGACACCGTCGACATCGTTCCCGAGCAGGTCGAGGTCGCCGAGACCGTGCATGTCCGCTTCCGGGTCATCGAGAAGGTCGCGCCGCCGCGACGTTCGCAGCGCTAGGGAAACGCCGATCGATCATGTTCTGGCTGCGGCGGCCCGGATCGAGCGATCCGAGCCCCCTGGATCTGGGCCCGCATGGTCACTACGGGCCCACGATCTCGTGGTTCCGGCTCATCTCGCCCGACCCGTCCTCGCCAAGAACAGCATTAATCAGCGGTTCCCTAGTCCCCGGGGCGCCGACTTAGCCGAACCGGGGGATCGCGGCGAGGGTCAGGCCCAGCCAGGCGGCGAGGAGGCAGGCGGCCGCGAGGCCGAGCGTGTGGACCGCCGCCGCGCCCCAGTGGTGGCCGCGCACCAGGTGTAGGCCCTCCCAGGTTGCGGTGCTGAATGTCGTGTAGCCGCCCAGGAGCCCCGTCCCGAGGATCGTCGCCCACGGGCCCAGCATCGTGGCGATGCCCACCACCAGCCCGAGCGCGAACGAGCCGGTGACGTTCACCGCGAACGTCCCCCACGGGCGGTGGGGGCCGACGCGGGCGGTGACGAGCCCGTCGGCCAGGAAGCGCAGCATGCTGCCCACCCCGCCGGCGAGGGCCACCCAGACCACCCATGGGGGCGTCATCGCGTGTTCCGCATCCGGACGCCGACGCGCGCCGCGGCCATCCCGAGGGCGCAGGCGGCTAGGCCGGCGACCACGGTGGCCGCAAGGTAGCCGAACGCGAGGTCCGGACGTCCGCCCAGGAAGAGCTGATCGTCCCCGACGGCCAGCGCCGAGTACGTGGTGAGCCCGCCGAGGAAGCCCGACCCGAGGAACAGGCGCCACCCGCGGTGGGGCTGGCCGTCCGGCGAGGCGAGCGCGAGTCCCTCCAGGAGGACTCCGATGGCGAAGGCGCCCACGAGGTTCGCGGTGAGGATCGACCACGGCCACGCGCCGTCCGGGACGACGGTGGGCATGAGCGTCCGGACGCTCGTCCCGAGCGCCCCACCCACCCCGACGAGCGCCAGAGCCCGCCACCCGGTCACGTTCACGGGCACATCGTCCCGCGAGCGCCCCCGCCCCCGCAGCCCCGCCCGGGCGCTGGACTGGACGGGCGGCGTCCGGACCCTACGATGGGCGCATGAGTCCGGGTTTCCTGCGCCGGCGGCGGCTGACGAACGACGAGATCGTGGGACGGTCGTCCGCGTTCGTCTACGGCAATGTCCTGATCCTGGCGGCCCTCATGGCGCTCACGCTGGAGGACATCTCCCACGGGCACGGCGTCGTCGTCCTGCTCGGGACCGGCCTGTCGACGCTGGTCGCGCACCTGTTCGCGGACGCCCACGCACACCGCGTCCGACACGGCGTGAAGCTGACCGCCGAGGAGTGGAAGCACGAGTTCCGCAACGCCGTGCCGATCCTGTCGGCGACCGCGCTGCCCAGCGTCGTGCTGCTGCTCGGGATGGCCGGGGTGCTGTCGGAGTTGCAGGCGTGGGTGGTGGCGGTCGGGATCATCGTCGCGCGCATGATCGGCCAAGGGCTGGTCATCGGGCGGCTGGAGGGCCGCAAGCCCACGGTCCGCGACTTCCTCGGCGGGCTCGCGCTGGCGGCCATCGCACTCGCCATCGCCATCCTCAAGGTCGAGCTGACCCACTGACCGGCGGGCCATGGGTGGCGACGGCCGCCCGGGCCTGCGCTGCGGTGACCGGGCGATGGACGCCGCGGGCGCCCTCGAGCGGGACGACCGTCGTGACCACGGCGTCCGCGAACACCTCTACGAGCGAGAAACCCTGGTGGGCGTCCTGGCCGCGCTGGGTCCGGCCGGCGGTGAGGTCCTGGGTGTAGGCCAGCGCCGGGGCCGTCGCGACAGGCACCCCCGCGAGCGTCCCGAAGCTGGCCTGGTGGACATGCCCGGACAGGATCGCGCGGACGTCCGTCCCCCTCAGCAGCCGCGCGAGCGCCTCGGGGTTGGTCAGCGGCCACAGCAGGTTGGCGGCCGGCTGCGGCACGGGAATCGGCGGGTGGTGCACCACGAGCAGCGTGCCGAGCGGGGCCGGGGACGCCAGCCGGTCGGCGAGCCACGCCAGCGTGTCCTCGCCGAGGACGCCCCACGGCACCCCCGGGACGGACGACTCCACCGTGAGGACGCGCAACCCCGCCAGATCGGTCTCGGTGTCCACCGGACCGACGCCCGGGGCGTCCAGCAGTTCCGCGCGCAGCATCGGCCGGTCGTCGTGATTGCCGCTGCCCCAGATGACCCGGACGCCGACGCGCGCCGCGGCGTCCGCCACGTGCTCGCGCAGGAAGCGGTAGCTCTCGGGCGAGCCGTCGTCGGAGAGGTCGCCGGAGAAGACCCAGGCGTCGCAGGCGATGTCCCAGGAGGTCAGGACCTCCAGGGCGCGCAGCAGCATCGCGCGGGGGTCCACGCCGTCGACGAGGGGATCGTCCGGACGCCGCAGGTGCAGGTCGGACAGGTGCGCCAGGACGCGCAGGGGCCCGGTCAGATGCCGGTCCGGTCGTCGGACTTGGTGAACTCGTTCTCGTAGCTGGTGCCACGGGCGCGCTGCCACGACGCGAGGATCTCGGTCTCGGCGTCGGCGCGGCCGGTCCAGATGGCGCCCTCGACGGACTTGCCCGGCTCGAGGTCCTTGTAGACCGCGAAGAAGTGCTCGATCTCGAGCAGCGTGAGGTCGGGGATGTCGGTCAGATTTCGGACATTCTCTTGGCGCTTGTCGGCCATCGGGACGGCCAGCACCTTGTCGTCGCCGCCCATCTCGTCCTTCATGCGGAACATGCCGATGGCGCGGCACTCGATGAGCGCGCCGGGAAACGCCGGCTCGGGCAGCAGGACGAACGCGTCCAGCGGGTCGCCGTCCTGGCCGAGGGTGCCCTCGATGAAGCCGTAATCGTAGGGGTACTGCGTCGCGGTGAAGAGCGTGCGGTCGAGGCGGATACGGCCGGTGTGGTGATCCATCTCGTACTTGTTCTTGGTGCCCTTGGGGATCTCGATCGTCACGTCGAACGTGAGGGCGGGCTTGATCTTCGGACGCTCGAACGACGACTTCATGGCGGCACCTCTGGCGGCTCGGAGACGGTTGACTAGCGCGGTCAGCGTAGCGCGTAGGCCATGATGGATGACAGCACACCGACCCAGGAGGATCCGTGACCCGTCGCCGCGCCGCCCGCCGTGCCGTGCGGCGTCGCCGGGGGTGGATCCTGCCCCTCGCCTTCGTCGTCGTGGTGGCTCTGGCCGGCGCCGGCGCGCTGTTCTTCGTGCCGGAACTGCGGGCCTTGTGGCGCGAGGATCCGCGCGTCGACACCGGCGCGGTCGTCCCGCGGGTGGCGGCCGAGCCCACGCCGGTCCTGGCGCCGCTCACGCCCCCCGCGACGCCCGTGGACGCCGCCGCGCTCGCCGCCGCTCTGGACGCCGTGCCGCGGGGCAAGCTCACCGACGTCGGCATCGTGGTCGAGGACGCCGTGACCGGGACGGTGCTCGTCCGGCAGGGGTCCGGGACGCAGACGCCGGCGTCCACCATGAAGGTGCTGTCGTCCCTGGTGGCCCTGGACGTGCTGGGTCCGGACACCCGCTTCGCCACGAAGACGGTCCTGGCGGGCAACCAGGTCGTGCTCGTGGGCGGGGGCGACCCGCTGCTCGCCTCGGCGGCGACGGACGCCTACCCGGCGCGGGCGTCGCTGCAGGACCTGGCGAACCGGACGGCCGTGGCCCTCAAGACCGCCGGGGTCACGTCGGTCGGGCTCGGCTACGACGCCTCGCTGTTCGACGCAGGCTGGCATCCGGAGTGGCCGGACACGTTCCGGTGGTCCGTGGCGCCCATCACGGCGCTGACCGCCGACCACGGCCGTCCCGATCCCAAGAGCCTCAACCGCGTGCCCGACCCCGCGCGTTACGCCGCCGACCAGTTCGCGTGGTGGCTCGCGAGCGCGGGCATCGCCGTGACCGGGACGGCCACCGTCAAGGCGCCCGCGGACGCCGTGGCGCTGGCGTCCGTCGACTCGCCGACGGTGGCCACGCTCGTCCAGCAGACGCTGCTGGCCAGCGACAACGACGCCGCCGAGACGCTCACCTTGCAGATCGCGCTCGCCCGCCGCCAGCCCGCGTCGTTCGCGGCATCGGCGGCGGTGTTGACCGCGGAGTTGCAGGCCCGCGGCCTCTGGGCGCCCGGCATGCACGTCACCGACGGCAACGGGATCGCCGTCACCAACCAGGTCACGCCGGAGGTGCTCGCCAGCGCGGTCCGGCTGGGCGCGCAGGAGCCTCGCCTGCGGGCGCTCGTCACGGGACTGCCCGTGGCGGGGGTCTCCGGCACGCTCGGGGAGCGGTTCGAGCGGCCCGAGGCCGCCGCGGCGCGCGGGGTCGTGCGGGCCAAGACCGGGACGATCCGGGGCGTCAACGCGCTCGCGGGGTACCTGGTGACGGCGGGCGGTCGTCCGCTGACGTTCGGGGTCGTGCTCAACGAGACGGCCGGCAA
Source organism: uncultured Nigerium sp. (assembly GCA_964482465.1). Classification (GTDB taxonomy): domain Bacteria; phylum Actinomycetota; class Actinomycetes; order Propionibacteriales; family Propionibacteriaceae; genus Propioniciclava. The sequence continues at coordinate 28,993 of CAYZXQ010000003.1, forward strand.
CACGACGGCGCGGGCGTACCTGGACGCCGTCACCGCGGTCCTGGCGTCCTATCCCGGCTGAGCCGTCGGCGGTTCCCTCGGGAAACGCCGATCAATCATGTTCTGGCTGCGGCGGCCCGGATCGAGCGATCCGAACCCCCTCGATCTGGGCCCGCATGTTCGATACGAGCCCAGATTCGAGTGGTTCCGGCTCATCTCGCCCGACCCGTCCTCGCCAAGAACAGCATTCATCAGCGGTTCCCTAGAGTGTGCGCCATGTCCGACCTGCCGTTCCTCGACGTGCCCACCGCGGTCGCGGTCGGACGCCGCGTCGTTCCGGCCGGTCCGCGGCTGTCGGCCAGCGAGATCGAGGCGGTCGTGGGCGGGCTGCGGGTCGCTGCCGCGGCGTCCGTGGCCCCGGTCGAGCAGGTGAGCGGCCTCAGCCTCGCCGGCGCCGACGCGGACGCCGCCCTGATCGACCGTCCGACGTGGGTCGAGGCGAACGTCCGCATGGCGGTGACCATGCTCGAGGAGGCGGCCGGCCCCCTGCCGCCGCCGGTCACCCTCGGCGACCGGGTCGCGGCCCGCGTCAACGCCGCCCAGCTCGCGGGTGCGCTGGCGGTGTTCGGGAGCCGGATCCTGGGGCAGTACCTGCCGTTCGTGGCCCGGCCCCGGCTGGTGCTCGTCGCCCCGAACGTCGCCAAGTTGGAACGGGCGCTCGGCGTCGACCCCGCGGACTTCCGCCTGTGGGTTTGCCTGCACGAGCGGACGCACCAGGCGCAGTTCGTCCGGGCGCCGTGGCTGCGGAGCCACCTCGCCGCCGCCGTCGCGCCGATCCTCTCCGATGCCGAGGGCGGGCCGCGTCCGCGCGAGCTGTGGCGGGGCTCGCTGACCGAGGTCCTGTCCACGCCCCAGCAGCGGGCGGCGTTCGAGCACGTCAGCGCGGTGATGGCGCTGCTGGAGGGCTATGCCGACGACATGATGGACCGCGTCGGTCCCGAGGTGGTGCCGTCCGTGGCGACCATCCGGGCCCGGTTCGAGCGGCGGCGCCGCCGCGGCGGCGTGGCGGCGCTGGCCAACCGCGCGCTGGGCCTGGATCGCAAGCTCGCCCAGTACACCGAGGGGGCCGCGTTCTGTCGCGCGGTCATCGCGGCGGTCGGGGTGACGGGCCTGAACGCCGTCTACGAGGGTCCGGGCCACCTGCCGACACCCGACGAAATCCGCGATCCCGGGCGCTGGGTGACGCGCGTCCACGGCTGATGGCCCGCCGCGCGCTGGGTCCGGCGTCGCTGGCCGTCGTCCAGGCCGTCGACGCGCTGCCCGCGGCGCCGTGGCTCGTCGCCTGATCGGGCGGCGCCGACTCCCTCGCGCTCGCGATCGCCGCCGCGCACGTCGCGGCCCGCCGCGGGACGGCCTGTCGCGCGGTCGTCGTCGACCACGGCCTGCAGGAGGGTTCGGACGCCGTCGCTGCCGCCGTCGTCGCCCGGGTGGGGGCGCTGGGGGTGCCGGCGACGTCGGTCCGGGTGGCGGTGACGGACGCCGGGGCCGGACCCGAGGCGTCCGCGCGCGAGGCCCGCTATGCCGCGCTGGCCGCGGCCGCCGAGCCCGGGGAGGCGGTTCTGCTGGGGCACACGCTCGACGACCAGGCCGAGACGGTCCTGTTGGGGCTGGCGCGCGGCTCGGGGACCCGTTCGCTGGCGGGGATGCCGGCCGCGCGCGGGGCGTTCGTCCGGCCGCTGCTGGGGCTGCGACGCGCGACGATCGCCGCGTGCTGCGCGGAGGCGGGGCTGACGCCGTGGACCGACCCACACAACGCGGATCCCCGGTTCGCCCGGGTGCGCGTCCGCGAGCGGGTGCTGCCGGTGCTGGAGCGGGAGCTGGGTCCGGGGGTCGCCGAGGCGTTGGCGCGGACTGCCGGGCTGGCGCGCGCGGACGCCGACGCCCTCGACGCCGCGGCGTCCGCGGCCGCGACCGACGCGGACCGCGAGCCGTCCTGTGCGTGGCTGGCGGGGCTCGACCCGGCGGTCCGGACGCGCGTGCTCCGCGGCTGGCTCGGGGCGTCCGGGGCTGGCGATGTGGGAGCCGATCACGTGGCGGCGGTCGAGCGGCTCGTCGTGGCGTGGTCGGGGCAACGGGGCGTGGACGTGCCCGGCGGACGGGTCGTGCGGCGAGACGGGCGTCTGCGCTGGGTGCCGAGGCCGCGATAGGCTCGGGCAACGTGGACGCCAAGGACATCCCTGACCAGCTGACGAAGGTGCTGTACACCCACGACGAGGTCCAGGCCCGCTTGGCCGACCTCGCCCGCCAGATCGACTCCGACTACGCCGGCAAGGACCTGCTGCTGGTCGGCGTCCTCAACGGCGCGGTCATGGTGATGGCCGACCTGAGCCGCCACCTCACCTCCCACATCGAGATGGACTGGATGGCCATCTCCTCCTACGGCTCGGGGACGCAGAGCTCCGGCGTGGTGCGGATCCTCAAGGATCTCAACACCGAACTGGAGGGGCGCCATGTCCTCATCGTCGAGGACATCATCGACACCGGGCTGACCTTGGCCTACCTCGTGCAGAACCTGAACTCGCGGCGTCCGGCCTCGCTGGAGGTCATGACGATGTTCCGCAAGCCCGACGCGCTGCAGAGCCCGGTCGAGGTGCGCTACATCGGGTTCGACCTGCCGAACGAGTTCGTCGTCGGCTATGGGCTCGACTACGCGGGCAAGTACCGCAACCTCACCGACGTCGGCACGCTGGCGCCGCACGTCTACAGCTGACGGGTCACTCGCCGTCGGCGATGTGCTTGGCGCGGGGCAGACCCCAGCCGTAGACGATGCCGAGGACCCTCAGCACGAAGCAGACCGCCGCGCCCGCCACCGACGGGACGACCGTCGCCCCAAGTCCGAGCGCATGGACGATCACGACCACCAGCGCGCCTGCGGCGGCCGGGGTGACGTAGAAGTCGGCGCGCAGGATGTCGGGGACGCGGTTGACGAGGGTGTCCCGGACGATGCCGCCGCCCACTGCGGCGACGACCCCCACGACCACCGCGGGGAACCACTGCAACCCGGAGAGCAGGGCCTTCTCGGTGCCGATGACGGCGAACAGCCCGAGGCCGACGGCGTCGATCACCTTGATGGTGCGCCGGAGCACCGTGCCGGGCTGGGCCAGGAACAACGGCGCCAGCGAGCCGGCCGCGGCCACGAGCAGGTAGGACACGTTGGCGAACATCGCCGGCGGGACGGCCCCGATGACGAGATCGCGCATGACGCCGCCGCCGAGCGCGGTCATGGTCCCGACCGTGAGGACGCCCACCGCGTCCAGCCGGGCCGACCGGACCGCCGTGAACGCTCCGCCCATGGCGGTGGCGAAGATGGCGACCAACTCGAGGATCCCCAGCCACAGCTCGATCGACATCGTGTCCGTCCTCTCCGGGCGGTCCTCGGGTAGACCGGAATCTATCCGAGATGTGCCAGTTGGTGGATAGTTCCGCAAATCGCTCAAAACGACACTGAGGTGTCCAGTCGTTTCAGCTTCGAGGAGCATCTCCCGCCATGTCCCGCGCATCCTCCGCCGCGAGCCCCGCCGTTGCCACCTCCGACCTGCTGGCCCGCCTCGGGCTGCCCGAGGGGGCCGACGATCAGGCTGTCGCGGACGCCCACGGGCGCATCTCGGAGTTCCTGGACGGTGCCCCCGACGAGATCCGCAACTGGGCGGACCGCCGCCAGCGCGAGGCCGACCGTCTCCTCGCCCTGCTGACCGGCCCCGACGAGGAGCGCGCGTCGCTCGCCGCCCAGGCGGCGCCCGCGGCGTCCGGACGCCGACCGCTGCCCAAGCCGGCCCTCGTCGCGCTCGGGGCGCTCGCGGTGTTCGCGCTCGTATTCGGCGTCTACTGGTTCGGACGCCCCACGGCCGATCTGCCCGCGACCGCTCCAGCCCAGGGCGCCACCCCCGCCGCGGCCGCCCCGGCGCTCGACCAGACCAAGGTCGCCGAGCTCATGGCGAAGGTCCAGGCCAATCCGAAAGACACCGACGCGCTCAACGCCCTCGCCGCGCTCTACTACGCCGCGGGCGACTTCGCCAACGCCCGGGGCTTCGCGGAGAAGATCCTCGCCTTCGACCCCACCAACGACAAGGCGCTGGTCGGCGCCGGGGCCGCCGCCTACAACTCCGGCGACCTGGCCTACGCCGAAAAGGTCTGGACGCAGGCCGCGCAGCTCTACCCCGACAACCCCGACATCCACTACGACCTCGGGTTCCTCTACATGACCACCAAGCGCACCGACCTCATGCAGGCCGAGTGGGAGAAGGTCGTCAAGCTGGCCCCCGACTCCGAGATGGCCAAGACGGTCGCGAGCCACGTCGGAGCGGTCGCGGTGCCGGCCCCGACGCCGAGCAAGTGACGCGCCCATGATCGAGGTCGGGCTGGCGGTGGCGTTCGTCGCGGGGATCGCGTCGTTCGCGTCCCCGTGCTGCCTGCCGATGGTGCCGGTCTGGATCTCCTATGTCGTTGGGGCGACGCCCGGCGGCCCGCGGTCCAGCCGCCGCGTCGCGCTGCAGCAGTCGCTGGGGTTCGTCCTGGGGTTCACGGTGGTCTTCGTGGCGCTGTGGGCCTCCATCGGGCTGGTCGGCTACCTGTTGCGCGACTACGCCGGGCTGCTCCGCCAGATCGGCGGCGCGCTGCTCATCGTCATGGGCCTGCACGTCGCCGGACTCATCTCGATCCCCTTCCTGCGTCAGCAGGTGTCGCTGTCGAGCGACAAGCTGGTGCGGCGGCGTCCGGACGGCACGATCGCCGCCGCCGGCCCGCACCTGGGCCGTTCGATCCTGTTCGGGGTCATCTTCGCGGCCGGCTGGACGCCCTGCGTCGGGCCGACCCTCGGCGCGATCATCGGTATGGCCTCGCTGCGCGACACCTTCGGCCAGGGGACGCTGCTGCTGCTCGTCTACGCCCTCGGACTCGGGCTGCCGTTCGTGCTCGTCGCGCTGGGGGCGGACGCCGTCCGCGCCCGCCTGTCGTGGGTCGCCCGCCACGAGACGGCCGTCTCGGTGGTCACCGGCGGGCTGCTCATGATCGTCGGTTTCCTCATGATCACCAACCTGCTGGTCAGGTTGTCCGCCTTCTTCCCGCAGTTCCCCGTCTGAAAGAGATCGCGATGCGCACGCCAGTCAAGGACGACTCCGCCACCGCCGCCGTGGGGGGCCACGTGGACCACGCCGATCCCGGCGTCGACGTGCTCGACGGCGTCCACCACCGGACCGACCACCATCGTCCCCGCGGCGGCGTCGCCGGGGCGGTGTGGCGGTTCCTCACGTCGATGCGGACCGGCCTGTGGATCATCTTGATCCTCGGCCTGCTCACCCTCGCCGGCACGCTGCTCATGCAGGCCACCCCCGAGGCGCTGGCCGATCCGGCGCTCTACAAGCAGTGGTACGACTCCGGTCCGCGGCTGCGTTACGGCGGATGGGCGCCGGTCTTGAGCACGCTGGGGCTCTTCGGGGTGTTCTCGACGTGGTACTTCCGGGGGCTCTTCGCGCTGCTGGCGGTGAGCATCCTGGCCTGTTCGATCAACCGCGCGCCCCGGCTGTGGAAGGTGGCCACCCGTCCGCGGACGTCGATGAGCGAGGTCTTCTTCACCCATGCCCCGTTGCGGGCGGCGTTCGACCTCGACCTGGACGCGGCCGCGGCGGCCCAGCGGGTCCGCGCCGGGCTCAAGCGCGGGCACTACCGCGTGCTGGACGCGGCGGCGTCCGAGGGCGCCGATCTCTACGGCGACCGGTTCCGGTGGGCCCCCTTCGGGACCGTCATCGCCCACGTCAGCTTCGTCGTCATCCTGGCCGGGTTCGTCGTCTCGGCGACCACAGGCTTCAAGGACGACACGTTCATCGCGCCCGTCGGCGTCCCCGTCGAGGTGGGCCACGGCACCGGCCTGGTGGTGACCGCGGCGTCCTTCCACGACTCCTACTACGACAACGGCGCGCCGAAGGACTACGTGTCGGACCTGATCCTCACCTCCGGCGGCGTCCAGGTCGCGCGGCAGGAGACCCGCGTCAACGATCCGCTGCGCTACGACGGGGTGTGGTTCCACCAGGCGTCGTTCGGGATCGGCGCCGACATCGTCGCGACCAAGGGCGGGCAGGAGATCTTCCGCCAGACGGTCCCGCTGCAGTGGAGCTCCAGCGACGGTCGGCAGAGCATCGGCCAGTTCGCGATCCCCGCCGCGGGCGTGCAGGCGTACGTCATCGAGGCGGCGTCCGGGCAGGTGCTCGCGGAGTTGCCCGCCGGGTCGCTGGCGCTCGAGGTCCACCGCGACGGCGTCGCCACCCCCGACGTCAAGGTCATCACCCAGGGCCAATCGGCCGACATCGCGGGCATCACCTACACCTTCGCCCGTAACCGGCAGTACACGGGCCTCACGATCTCCCGCGATCCCGGCTCGTGGGTCGTGTGGGTCGGCAGCGCCCTGCTGATCCTCGGCAGCATGCTCGTGTTCTTCCTGCCCTACCGCCGCGTGTGGGCGCGCGTGCGTCCCCACGCCGACGGCACCAGCCACGTCATGATCGCGGCGCCGCTCAAGCGGGACCCCGGCTTCGAGCCGGTGTTCACCGACCTCGTCCACCACATCGCCGACTCCGACGCCCCGTCGGACCGCTAGCAAGGAGCTTCGCCATGTTGGTCTACGCCCAGTACGCGGTCATCGCCGCCCTCGTCGTCACGGTGGCCTCGGCCGTCGCCTACATCGTGGCGGTCTACCGGGGCTACCAGGCGGTGAACGCCGCCCCGGCGGTCCGCCGCACCACGGTGCGGGTCGGAGCCGACGACCGCGTCGACGAACTGTCGCAGCGGCCCGAGGTCCCGGCGTCCGCCGCCAGCGCCGCCGTCTCGCTCGCGCGCGTGGGCACAGGGCTCGCGGCGACCGCGTTGGTCCTGCTCACCGTCGCCCTCGTGATCCGGACCCTCGTCACGGGCCACGGCCCGTTCGTGACACAGCACGAGTTCGCGGTCTCCACCGCGTGGGGGTTCCTCGCGGTCTACCTGTTTTTCGAGTGGCGCTACCGCGCGCGGACGCTGGCCCTGCTGCTCTTGCCGGTGACCGCCGGGATGGAGCTCTACGCGCTGTCCTGGGAGCCCACGGTCGACCCGCTGGTGCCCGCCCTGCAGAACAGCCTGCTGCTCACCACGCACATCATCGTCGCGATCATCGCCTACGGCGCGTTCGCGGTGTCGTTCGCCGCCGCCGGCTTGTACCTTGCCCAGGGCTGGATCCCCGAGAAAGCCCGCCGCGTGCTGCCCAAGCCCGAGGTGCTCGACCGCCTCGGCTACCGCGCGGTCGTCATCGGCTACCCGCTGCTCACCCTCGTCATCGTGCTGGGCGCCGTGTGGGCCGAGATCGCGTGGGGCAGCTACTGGAGCTGGGATCCGAAGGAGACCGCCTCGCTGGTCACCTGGCTGATCTACGGCGGCTACCTGCACGCCCGCGTCGCCCGCGGCTGGGTCGGGCGCGGCGCCGCCTGGCTGCTGGTCGTCGCGTTCGCCTCGGTGATCCTCACGTTCCTCGGCAACGCCTTCTTCGGCGGTCTCCACAGCTACGGCGTCACCCGATAGGTCTCGCGGACCGTGCCCCGGCGCGGTGAAAGGAAGGACGCATGTCCGATCACGTCAGCGATGGGCTCTTCGATGAGGAGCCGGAGCCCGCAGACGCGCGCTCGGGCGTGGACGTGCTGGCCAGCGGTCGAGCCCGGACGCCGCGTCCGGACGCCCGCGCGCGGCTCCGCGCCAGCCGCTGGGGGACGCTGATCGTCCTGGCGATCACGGCGGCCCTCGTCGCGGCCGGCGCGTGGCTCGTCCAGCGGCAGGGCGCGCAGGACAGTGCGGCCCAGTCCGGCGGTGCGACCGTGGTGAAGCTGCCCGGGACGTCCGGCGTCCCGGCCCCCGAGGTCGGCAAGGCCGCCCAGGACTTCACCGTCACGACCTACGACGGCCGGCAGGTGACGCTGTCGAGCCTGCGCGGCAAGCCGGTCTGGATCACGTTCGGAGCCTCGTGGTGCACCGGATGCCAGGCCGAGGTGCCCGACATCCAAGCCGCTTACACCGCGTACGCGCCGAAGGGCGTGGTCGTGCTCGGGATCAACATCACCGAGGACAACGCCGCCGTGAAGGCCTACGCCACCCGCGTCGGGCTCACCTACCCCCTGGCGGCCGATCCGTCCTCGACCATCGCCGATTCCTACGCCGTCTCGGCTATCCCGGCGCACTACTTCGTCAACCGCGAGGGGATCCTCCTCGACATCCGGCAGGGGAGCCTCTCGCCCGCGGTGATGGCGAGCATCCTCGACAGGCTGGTGGCCCCATGAGTCCCGCCGGCACGTCCGTAGGAGGGTGACCGTGTCCAGCGCCCGGGTCGCCGATCGCGAGGTGTGGCTGTCCGTCCACGAGGCGAGCGCCATGCTGGGGGTCTCGCCCGCCACCCTCCGCCGGTGGAGCGCCGCCGGCGAGGTCGAGGCGTTCACCACGCCGGGGGGACATCGCCGGTTCGCGCTGTCCACGCTGCAAGCGCTGCTTCCGCACCCCTCGGACGCCCCCGTCCGGCTCGCGCCGCTGGGGGAGTCGCCGGACCGCATGGTCCGCGTCCTGCGCCGTCATGCCCGGGCGGCCGTGCGGTCGAGCGCGTGGCTGCGGGGCCTGGACGCCGCAGCGCTCGACAAGCTGCGGGTCAGCGGCCGGGGGGTGGTCGTGGCGCTGGTCGAGCACCTGGACGCCACCACTCGCGAGGGGCGTGCGGACGCCCTGGCCCGGGCCGAAGCGGCCGCGGAGTTGCAGGGCGTGCTGGCCTGCGAGCGGGGCGGGAGCATCGCGGAACTGGTCGTGGTGTTCCTGCGGTTCCGGACGCTCTTCGTGTCCGAACTCGCCGCCGCCGCCGTGCGGCATGGGCTCGGCGCGGGCGACTCGCTGGCGCTGGTCACGCGGGGCGGCGAGGCGGCGGACCGGGCGTTGGCGGCCATGGTCGCCGCACACGATCGTCACGCCGCGGGGCAGGGGGCGAGTGGCGGCGTCCGGTAGTCTCGGGACGCACCGTTCCACCACCTGAGGTAGGCAATGAAAGCGTCGCGCGTCTGGAAGTCCCCGATCCTGTGGATCGTCGTGATCGGCGTGGTCGTGCTCTTCGCGATCGATGCGTTGGGCAACATGCGGGGGTACAACCTGGAACCCACGTCGAAGGTCGTGTCCGTCATCAACGGCAACGAGCCGCTGCGTGAGGTGATCCTGGTCGACGGCGACCAGGAAATCCGCGTCGAGAAGGCCGATAACACGAAGCTGCGGGCCACCTGGGTGGGCACGCAGAGCCAGGATCTCATCAAGCGCCTGAACGAGCGCGTGACCGCCGGCACCCTCGACCACTGGCGCGGCGAGAACCCCGACCGCGGCATGTGGAGCATCCTGTTCACCGCGGTGATCCCGTTCCTGCTGATCGGTGCCCTGCTGTTCTTCATGCTCAACAACGCCTCCGGCGGCAACAACCGCATCCTCGGCTTCGGCAAGAGCAAGGCCAAGTTGGCGGCCAAGGACACCCCCAAGACGACATTCGCCGATGTCGCGGGCGCCGAGGAGGCCATCGAAGAGCTACAGGAGATCCGGGAGTTCCTCGCGGAGCCGGCCAAGTTCCAGGCGGTCGGCGCCAAGATCCCCAAGGGCGTGCTCCTATATGGCCCCCCCGGCACGGGCAAGACGCTGCTGGCGCGCGCGGTGGCCGGCGAGGCGGGCGTCCCGTTCTTCTCCATCTCCGGGTCGGACTTCGTGGAGATGTTCGTCGGCGTCGGCGCCAGCCGCGTCCGCGACCTGTTCGAGCAGGCCAAGGAGGCCGCTCCCGCCATCGTGTTCATCGACGAGATCGACGCCGTGGGACGCCATCGCGGCGCCGGCATGGGCGGCGGCCACGACGAGCGCGAGCAGACCCTCAACCAGTTGCTCGTGGAGATGGACGGTTTCGACGTGCACGGCGGCGTGGTGCTGATCGCGGCCACGAACCGCCCCGACGTCCTCGACCCGGCCCTGCTGCGTCCCGGACGGTTCGACCGGCAGATCCCCGTCGAGGCCCCGGACATGAAGGGCCGCCTGCAGATCCTCACCGTCCACGCCAAGAACAAGCCCATGGCCCCGGACGCCGACCTCTCGTCGGTCGCCAAGCGGACCCCCGGCTTCACCGGCGCCGACCTGGCCAATGTCCTCAACGAGGCGGCGCTGCTCACCGCCCGCCAGAACCAGCACTGGATCACCAAGGCCAACCTGGACGAGGCCATCGACCGCGTCATCGCCGGCCCGCAGAAGCGCACCCGCGTGATGAACGAGCGCGAACTGCTCATCACCGCCTACCACGAGGGCGGGCACGCCCTGGTGGCCGCGGCGATGCCCGGCAACGACCCGGTGCAGAAGGTAACGATCCTGCCGCGCGGGCGTGCGCTCGGCTACACGATGGTCATGCCCGACCAGGACAAGTACAGCCAAACCCGCAGCGAGCTGCTCGACCAGCTCGCCTACATGCTGGGCGGCCGCGCCGCCGAGGAGCTCGTCTTCCACGACCCCACGACGGGGGCGTCCAACGACATCGAGAAGGCGACCAACCTCGCCCGCAGCATGGTCACCAAGTACGGCATGACCGAGCGGCTGGGGGCGGTGAAGCTCGGCGGCGAGAACGACGAGCCGTTCCTCGGCATGGCCGCGGGCATGGGCAGCGGGCACCGCGACTACTCCGAGGACGTGGCCGCCGCCATCGACGAGGAGGTCTCCGCGCTCATCAACGCCGCCCATCAGGAGGCGTTCGACGTCCTCGACACCAACCGTGAGGTCCTGGACGAGCTCGTCCGGCAGCTCTTCGAGAAGGAGACCCTCGACAAGGAGCAGGTCGCAGCGATCTTCGTGAACCTGGTCAAGCACCCCAAGCGCCCGGCGTGGACCGGGTCGGAGTCGCGGCGTCCGAGCGAGGTGCCGCCGGTCGATCCGCCGGACCGTCCCCAACAGGTCGAGCCCGCCCCGGCCCCGCAGCCGATCGGCGTCGCTCCCGGGCTGCCGCAGCCGCCCCAGGGCCAGCCGGGCTATCCGCAGCCCTCCTACCCGCAGCCGCCGTACCCCCAACCTTCCTACCCGCAGCCGCCGTATCCCCAGCCCCCGGTCGGCGGTTTCGATCCCCGGCCCCCGGCGCAGGAGCCCACCCCGCCGGCGTCCGGACCGAACCCCCCGGCGAACTGACGTGTCGGGCTTCGACCACGCGCGCATCGAGGCCGCCGTCCGCGAGATCCTGCTGGCCCTCGGCGAGGATCCCGATCGCGACGGGCTCGTGGGCACACCGGCGCGGGTGGCGCGCAGCTACGACGAGATCTTCGCCGGCCTGCGCCAGGACCCCGCCGAACTGCTCGCGACGACGTTCGACCTCAACCATCAGGAGATGGTGCTCGTCAAGGACATCGAGGTGTGGAGCATGTGCGAGCACCACCTGCTGCCGTTCACCGGCGTCGCGCATGTGGCGTACATCCCGAGCCGGAAGGGTCGGGTCACCGGCCTCAGCAAGCTCGCGCGGCTGGTCGACGTGTACGCGCGGCGGCCCCAGGTGCAGGAGCGCCTCACCAGCCAGATCGTGGACGCGCTCGTCGAGCACCTCCATCCCCAGGGCGCGCTCGTCGTCTTGGAGTGCGAGCACCAGTGCATGACGATGCGCGGCGTCGCGAAGGCGGGCAGCAAGACCGTCACCTCGGCGGTGCGCGGCGTCCTGCGCGACCCGGCGACGCGCGCCGAGGCCATGAGCCTGATCCGGTGACCGGCATGCGCACCCTCGTGATGGGCATCCTCAACGTGACTCCGGATTCCTTCAGCGACGGCGGCGCCTGGGCGACCCCCGATGCGGCCTTGGCGCACGGGCTGGAGCTGGCGGCGTCCGGAGCCGACCTGGTCGACGTCGGCGGGGAGTCGACGCGTCCGGGGGCCGACCGCGTCCCGGAGGCCGTCGAGCTGGCGCGCGTTCTGCCGGTGGTGGCGGGGCTGGCGGACGCCGGAATCGTCGTGTCGGTCGACACCACCCGCGCCGGCGTCGCGGACGCCTGCGTGCGGGCCGGCGCGACGTGGGTCAACGATGTGTCCGGCGGGCTGGCCGACCCCGAGATGCTGGGGGTCGTGGCCGCGTCAGAGGCGGGCTACGTCGCGATGCACTGGCGCGGGCACTCCGCGCGGATGCAGCAACTCGCGCACTACGGCGACGTCGCCGCCGAGGTGGCCGACGAACTCGCCGAGCGCCGGGACGCCGCCCTGGCCGCGGGTATCGCGCCCGACCGGCTGGTTCTCGACCCGGGCATCGGGTTTTCCAAGGAGCCCGCCCAGAACTGGGAGCTCCTGCGCGGCTTCGCCGCCCTGGAGGCGCTGGGGTGCCCGATCCTGCTGGGGGTGAGCCGGAAGCGGTTCCTGGGCGAGTTGCTCGCGGACGCCGCGGGTCCCCGTCCGCCGCTGGGGCGCGACGCGGCCACCGCCGCGCTGACGACGCTGTTCGCCGCCCGCGGGGTGTGGGGGGTGCGCGTCCACGACGTGCGGGCGAGCGCGGACGCCGTCCGCGTGGTGGCGGCGATGCGGCCATGACCGCGCGCGACTACGAGATCCGCCTGGAGGGCGTCCGGGCGTTCGGGCGTCACGGCGTCCTGGCGTCCGAGCGCCGCGGCGGCCAGGAGTTCGTGGTGGACGCGCGGCTGAGCCTCACGCGCGAGCCCTCGGACGACCTGGCCACCACCGTCGACTACGCCGCCCTCGCCGAGGCGCTGGTCGCCGACGTGGCGCGCGACCCGGTCGACCTCCTCGAGACCCTCGCGGACCGGTTGCTCGCGACATGCCTGGCGCGTCCGGGCGTTCGGGCGGCCACCGTGACGGTCCACAAGCCCGCCGCGCCCATCCCGGTGCCCTTCGCGGACGTGTCGGTGACGGTCGGCGGCGCGGCGGTCCGGCGCGCGGTGTTGTCGCTCGGGGCCAACCTGGGCGACCGCGAGGCGACGCTGCGCGACGCGGTGGGACGGCTCGCCGCGCTGGAGGGCGTCCGGGTCACGGCGGTCTCGCCGGTCTACGAGACCGCCCCCGTGGGCGGCGTCCCGCAGCCCGACTACCTCAACCTCGTCGTGCTGGCCGACGTCGCACTGGCACCAGAGACGCTCCTGGCCCGCACGCAGGCCATCGAGGCCGAGCTGGGCCGCGTCCGGGACGTCCGCTGGGGGCCGCGCACGCTCGACATCGACCTCGTGGCGTGCGGCGAGGAGCGCCGGGACGGTCCGGCCCTCACCCTGCCGCACCCCCGCGCCCACGAGCGCGCCTTCGTGCTGGTGCCGTGGTCGGACGCCGACCCGGACGCCGTCCTGCCCGACCGCGGGCCGGTGGCGGCCCTCGTCGCCGCCGCCGACACCCGCGGCGTCCGTCGTGTCTCCCAGATCAGGATCGAGGTGCCGTGAGCGAGCCGACCCCCACCCTGCTGCCCACCAAGACGACCGAGGTGGTCGCCGCCGCGCTGGCCGGCGGCATCCTGGCCTACCTCGTGTTCGGGGGCTTCGTCCGGTTCGGGCAGTCGCTGCCGCTGCTGGGGCCGGTCGCGTGGCTGTCCATCCTCGCCCTGGGGGTGGGGATCGCGGTGCTGGCGGTCCGGACGCACCGGGCGCTGCAGGTGCGCCGCGAACAGATGGAGCCCTCCAAGGCGCTGACCCGCCTCCTACTCGGCAAGACGTCGCTGTTGGGCGGGGCGTTCCTGGGCGCGGCCTACCTCGGCCTGGCCGCCGTCGCGGCGTCGGGGTGGCCCGCGCCGCTCGCGGTGGAGCGCGTCGTGCACGCCGGGCTGGCGGTCGTCGCCTGCGTCGGGTGGGCAACGGCGGGGTGGTTCCTGGAGCAGGCGTGCCGGGTCCCGCGCGACCCCGACGACACGACGCGCGACACCCCCGCAGATCACCGGGACCCGCAAGGTCCTGGGGTAGCCTGACCGGCGTGAAACCCTCCTCATCCCGACGCGCCCGGACGAACCGCTGGCGCCGCGTATCCAGGGCCGCTCTCGCGGTCGGTTCGCTGCTCGCCGCCGCCCTCGCCGCAGCGTCGCTGTGGGTGAGTTGGCTAGCCATCGTGGGGGTGGGCGTGGCGGTCGTCGCCGCGGTCACGGTCGCGTGGGCCGGGTGGCAGGAGTTCGTGGAGTACCGCGAGGCGCGTAACGCCGAGCTGCGTCAGACGACGGAGTCGCTGACCGACCGGCTTCGCACCGTCCGCGAGGAGCACGGCGCCGTGCTGGACGTCGTGGTCGAGCGCACCCACGCGCTCACGGCCGATCTGAGCGCCGCCCGCACGCAGAACGGTGAACTCACCTCCCAGGTTTCGCGGCTGCGCGGCGACAACGAGGCGCTGCGGTTGGAGAACACCGGCCTGCGCCGCACGCTGCGGGCACAGGAGCGGACCATCTCCGACCTGGAGTCCCGCATCCCGGCGGAGGATCCCTCCGGCGAGCTGGTCGTCCTGCCGCGGCGCCGCGACACCGGCGAGGAGCCGCTGTTCGCGTGGGAGGCCGCCGAGGCCGAGACCGTCATCAACCTCGACCTCGCCCGCCTGGCCACGCCCTACGTCGAGGACGTGCTGCGCCGCGAGGCCAACTGACCCCAGACACACCAAGGGCCCCGGGATGCGTCCCGGGGCCCTTGGCCTGTTGCGGCCTACTTGTCCAGGTCGCCCGGGACGTACGGCAGCGACGCTACGGCAATGTCCAGGTCGGCCACCCGGGTGCCGGGGAGGACGGCGGGCCACGCCGAGACGTTGGCGAGCGACGGCGTCCGCAGGCTGAGGCGCCACGGCGTCCGGTCGCCGCGGGAGGTCGCGAAGATCGCGGCGCGCCCGAGCGGCGCTTCGAGGGCGACCCAGGCGTCGCCTTCCGGGAGCTGGATGGTCTGCGGCAGCCGGACCGTCGTCTCCCCGGGGGGCAGTTCGTCCAGGCAGCGGGCGGCCAGCGCCGCCGACTGGACCGTCTCCGCGGCGAGCCACGCCAGCCGGGCGTGGGCGTCGCCGCCCGTGGGGGCTTCGGGGGGCGTGAGGAGGTCGCTGAGGGCCGCGTAGGCCAGGTCGGGGGCATCCACGCGCAGGTCGGCCGCGACGCCGCTGGCGCGCGCCACAGGGCCGGCCAGGCCGTATCCCGCGATCGCGTCGGGAGTCAGGGGCGCCACGCCGCGTCCGAGGCCGGATTCGGCGAGCGCGGACGCCAGCGCGGCGGCCAGGTGGGACGCCGCGGCGAGGGTCGCCCGTTCGGCCTCGATCCAGGTGGGGTCGGGGTCGACCGCGACCCCACCGAGCCGGACCGCCAGGGGGTGGACGCGGTTGCCGGTCAGCTCCTCGGTGCGCCGCCGCAGGAGTTCACGGACGCCGTCGGTCCCGAGGTCGTCGCGCCCAAGACGCCAGCCGACGAACGTCAGGAATCCCAGGTGGGAGGCGACGCGAAAGTGCTCGGCGAGCAGGGTGCGAATCCACGTCGCGCGGGGCGGGACGCCGATGCCGAGGTGCGTTTCCACGAGGCGTGCCACGAGCAACTCGCCGAAGACAGGCGCCTGCCAGTCGTGCCGATCCGCGAGCCCGAGTGCTTGGCGATAATCGCGCACCTCGAACAGCTTCTCCGCTCCGCGATGCAATCCCCCCGGGACGGGATCGACGGCGACGACGATCTCGGAGTCGACGAGGCAATCCAGGGTGAGCGCGCCCGCGCCGCAGGGATGCGTGGGCCCGAGTTCGAGACACGGTGTCGCGAATCCGGCGGATACGGCACCGATGCGGAACGTCCGAGGCTGGGAACTCACGCGCCCAATGCTAGAGGCTGGAGAATGGGGCAGGAACGGCTATATTGATCGTGCACGATGTGCAAGTATCTGAGTGTGGGGGAGAAATCGCCGGTGGCGAAGGCCTCTACCGGCAAATGCGAGAGGAAAACATCCATGGCGCAACGAGTCCACATTGTCCTGACCGACGACCTCGACCAGTCCGACGCTGCTGAGACCGTGACGTTCGGCCTTGACGGCTCCACCTACGAAATCGACCTGTCCGAGGCGAACGCCGCTGCCCTGCGCGAGGCGCTGGCCCGCTACATCGCCAAGGGTCGCCGCACCTCCGGCGGCCGCGCCAAGGCCGCCCGCCGCCGCTCGGGCGGCAGCGACTCCGCCACCGAGGTGCGCGCGTGGGCGCGCGCCCAGGGCATGACCGTCTCGGAGCGCGGCCGCGTGTCGGCCGAGGTCCGCGCGGCCTACGAAGAGGCTCACCGCTGATCGCCGATCCAGACCGGCGAGGGGGCGTCCGCGACACGGACGCCCCCTCGCGGCGTTCCCAGGGAAACGCCGATCGATCATGGTCTGGCTGCGGCGGCCCGGATCGAGCGATCCGGACCCCCTCGATCTGGGCCCGTATGGTCCCTACGAGCCCACGATCTCGGGGGTTCCGGCTCATCTCGCCCGACCCGTCCTCGCCAAGAACAGCATCAATCAGCGGTTCCCCAGCCAGGCCGCGCGCCGGGGCGTCCGGACGGGCCGCGGGGCGGCGTCCGCGACCGCACCTTTGCGCCGGGGGCGAACAGGGGCGGCCCGGACGGGGGAACAAGGGGTGTCGGTCGTGGTGTTGCATAGACTGAACGAGTCCCCACGCGCGTGGGGTTAAGGAGAACCATGTTTGACCGGTTTACCGACCGTGCCCGACGGGTGATCGTGCTCGCCCAGGACGAGGCGCGCATGCTCAACCACAACTACATCGGCACCGAGCACCTCCTCCTCGGGCTCATCCACGAGGGTGAGGGCGTGGCGGCCAAGGCGCTGGAGTCGCTGGGGATTTCGCTGGAGGCCGTGCGCGAACAGGTCGAGGAGATCATCGGCCAGGGGCAGCAGGCACCGACGGGGCACATCCCGTTCACGCCGCGCGCCAAGAAGGTGCTGGAGCTGTCGATGCGCGAGGCGCTCCAGCTCAACCATCCCTACATCGGCACCGAGCACATCCTGCTCGGCCTGATCCGCGAGGGCGAGGGCGTCGCCGCGCAGGTGCTCATCAAGTTGGGTGCCGACCTCAACCGCGTCCGCAACCAGGTGCTGCAACTGCTGAGCGGCTTCCAGGGCAACGAGAAGGCGTCGATGGCGGGAGCGCCCGAGCAGGGTCCGTCCCAGCCGGGCAACCAGACGATCCTGGACCAGTTTGGGCGCAACCTGACCCAGGCGGCGCGCGAGAACAAGCTGGATCCGGTCATCGGACGCCACACCGAGATCGAGCGCGTGATGACGGTGTTGTCGCGGCGCACGAAGAACAACCCGGTGCTGATCGGCGAGCCGGGCGTCGGCAAGTCGGCCTGCGTGGAGGGGTTGGCGCAGCAGATCGTCCGCGGCGACGTGCCGGAAACCCTGCGTGACAAGCAGATTTACACCCTCGACCTGGGGGCGCTCGTCGCCGGGTCGCGCTACCGCGGCGATTTCGAGGAGCGCCTGAAGAAGGTCTTGAAGGAGATCAAGACCCGCGGCGACGTGATCTTGTTCATCGACGAGATCCACACGCTGGTGGGGGCCGGCGCCGCCGAGGGGGCGATCGACGCGGCGTCCATCCTCAAGCCGATGCTGGCGCGCGGCGAACTGCAGACCATCGGCGCCACCACGCTCGATGAGTACCGCAAGCACATCGAGAAGGACGCCGCCCTCGAGCGGCGCTTCCAGCCGATCCAGGTGTCGGAGCCGTCCATCGCGCTCACCATCGACATCCTGCGGGGCCTGCGGGACCGCTACGAGGCGCACCACCGCATCACCATCACCGACGGCGCGCTCACGGCCGCCGCGCAGATGGCCGACCGGTACATCCAGGATCGGTTCCTGCCCGACAAGGCCATCGACCTGATCGACGAGGCGGGCGCGCGGCTGCGGATCAAGCGGATGACGGCGCCGCCCAACCTGCGCGAGTTCGACGAGAAGATCGCGTCGGTCCGGTTCGACAAGGGCGCGGCCATCGACGCCCAGGACTTCGAGCGGGCCGCCCGGCTGCGCGACGACGAGAAGAAGTTGCTCGTGGCGCGGTCCGAGGCGGAGGAGCAGTGGAAGCACGGCGACCGCGGTCCGGCCGAGGTGGGCGAGGAGGAGATCGCCGAGGTGCTGTCGAGCGCGACCGGCATCCCCGTGTTCAAGCTCACCGAGGAGGAGTCGAGCCGTCTGCTCAAGATGGAGGACGAGATCGGCAAGCGGTACATCGGGCAGCACGACGCCGTCCGGGCGCTGTCGCGGTCGATCCGCCGGACGCGCGCGGGCTTGAAGGATCCCAAGCGTCCGTCCGGCTCGTTCATCTTCGCCGGCCCCTCCGGCGTGGGCAAGACCGAGCTCACCAAGGCGCTCACCGAATTCCTGTTCGGCGACGAGGATGCCCTCATCACACTCGACATGAGCGAATACTCCGAAAAGCACACCGCCTCGCGGATGTTCGGTTCCCCGCCCGGCTACGTGGGCTATGACGAGGGTGGCCAGCTCACCGAGAAGGTGCGCCGCAAGCCGTTCTCGGTGGTCCTGTTCGACGAAATCGAGAAGGCTCACCCGGACATCTTCAATTCACTGCTGCAGATCCTCGACGAGGGTCGGCTCACGGACGCCCAGGGTCGCGTGGTCGACTTCAAGAACACCGTGATCGTCATGACGACGAATCTCGGGACGCGCGACATTTCCAAGGCCGTCAACCTCGGATTCAGCCGCCAGGACGATCCCGTGGGCGGCTACGAGAAGATGAAGGCGAAGGTCGCGGACGAACTCAAGCAGCACTTCCGTCCCGAATTCCTCAACCGCGTCGACGAGATCATCGTCTTCCGCCAGTTGACCCCGGCCGACATCGAGCACATCGTCGATCTGATGGTCGCCGACATCGAGAAGCGGCTGGCGGATCGCGACATGGGCATCGTGCTCACCGACGCCGCCAAGGCGCTGATCGCCAAGCGCGGCTTCGATCCGGTGCTGGGCGCCCGGCCCTTGCGCCGCGCGATCCAGCGCGACATCGAGGATTCGCTGGCGGAGAAGATCCTGTTCGGCGAGCTGCACCCCGGCGAGATCGTCGTGGTCGATGTCGCCGAGCCCGGCGGCGAGACGCCGTTCGTGTTCCGCGGGCAGCCGCGGGCCGAGGTGCCCGACGATGCGCTGGCCGAGTTGGGCGGCGGGCTCCCCGAGTAGTCGAGCCTGGACACGACGAACCCCCGGACCGACGGTCCGGGGGTTCGTTCCGTTCGGGGTCAGCGTCCGGTGGTGACCAGCGCGACGCTGAGGAACACCATGCCCAAGATCACGACCACGAGCGACACGATGACGAGCGCGGAGCTGATGATCCCCAGAACCCAGCCCACGGTGAGCCCGGTGCTGGCAGACCAGCGTCCGGGATTCTCGCGCATCTGCCGACGGGCGCGGCTCCCGAAGTACCACGCGAACGGGCCGGTGATGCCGGTCACCCACGACAGCAGGCCGAGGATGAGCACGAGCATGGTGTCGGGATGCTCGGGCGCCGCCGTGAACCCGCCACCGGGGATGGGGAGGGCGTAGTTCGGCTGCGGCGCGTTCGGGTCGTACTGCGTGGCGCCGGGGAACTGCTGCACCGGTGGCCGGGTCGGGTCCTGACTGGGGTAGTAGGGCTGCGACATGCGTTCTCCTTTCGCGTCCATGGTGCCAGACCGGGAGGGCTCCTTCCGGAGCGGCTGCTGCGCCGGACGCCTCGCTTCCTCAGAGCAGGTACGAGGCCCCGTCGGGGCGCACCAGCCCGTCGGCCACCAGCGAGGCCAACGCCCGTCGCGCCTGGTCGGGGTCGGACGCCCACGCGGCAAGCAACCGATCGCCCGACACCGGGCCGGGCGCCTCGCGCAGCACGCCCAACAGGACGCCCCGGCATTGGCGGTCGGTGCCCGCATAGGTCTGTCCGCGCCGCGGCGGACCGGCGTGCGGGGGGCGTCCGGACGCCAGCCAGGCGCACGCGTCCGCCACCGGGCAGGCGCCGCAGCGGGGGGAGGCAGCGGTGCACACGAGGGCGCCCACCTCCATCGACGCGACGGCCCAGGTGGCGGCGTCCGCGGCCGACTCGGGCAGCCAGCGCTCCGCGCGGGCGCGCTCGGCGGCGGTGAGGGCGTCCGGAGGGAACTCCACGCCGTCCTCCAGCCGGGCGAGCACCCGCCGGACATTCGTGTCGAGCACGACATGCCGCCCGCCGAAGGCGAACGATGCCACTGCGGCCGCCGTGTAGTCGCCGACGCCCGGCAGGGCGCGCAGGGCGGCCAGGTTGCCGGGCACCTCGCCCCCGTGCACGTCGCGGATCGCCGTGGCCGCCGCGTGCAGGCGCTGGGCGCGTCGCGGGTAGCCCAGGCGGCCCCAGGCGCGAACGGCCTCGCCGGCCGGCTCGGCGGCCAGCGCGGCGGGCGTCGGCCAGCGCTCCAGCCAGGCGCGCCACTCCGGTTCGACGCGGGCGACGGGGGTCTGCTGGAGCATGAACTCCGACACCAGGACGCCCCACGGCGTGGCGTCCGGGGCGCGCCACGGCAGCGGACGCGCATGCGCGGCGTACCACGCGATCATCCGGGCGACGACCTCGGGACGATTCGCGCTCAGCTCCGGTCCCCGGCGGTGAGCACGCGGGCCAGCCCGTCGTGGATGTGCTTGGCCATCGCGGTCGAGACGCCCTCGACCTGCTGGATGTCCGCCACGCCCGCGCCCATCAGGTCGGCCAGCGACCCGTAGCGCGCCACGAGGGCGCTCGCGGCTGAGCCCGGGACGCGCGGGATCGCCGCCAGTTGCCGGAACCCCCGGGCCCGCAGCGGCGAGTCGAGGTGCAGCCCGTCGCCGAGCCCCAGGACGCGCGCCACCATCACCACGTCGAACAGGTCGTCGTCGTGGAGTCCGTGCAGCCGCGACATCATGTGCAACTCGGAGTCCTCCGCCGCGTAGTCGCGCTGGATGGCGGTTGCCAGGCCAGCCAGATCGGCGGTCAGGTCGCGCAGTTGCAGCGACACGAGGCGACCGTCGGTACCGAGTTCGATGACGTAGCCGGCCACCTCGTCGGCCAGGCGGCTGGTCATCTCGAACCGTTGCGCCACGAGCGCCACGTCGCGGAGCGTCACCTGATCAGCCACCTCCAGCGCCGACAGCCGGTCGAGCGAGTCGCGCAGGCGCTGCCGGTAGCCGGTGAGGGCCTGGATCGCCTGGTGCGCGCGGGACAGCAGCGACTCCGGCCGGTTGACCGGCGTCCGCTGCCCGGCGAAGAAGAGGGAGATGGTCGCCATCGCCGCCGAGACCGTCACCACCGGCAGGCCGGTCTGCTTGGCGACGCGTTCGGCGGTGCGGTGCCGCGTGCCCGTCTCGGTGGTGGCGACGGACGCCGCGGGCATCAGGTGGACGCTCGCCGACACGATCCGGGTCAGGTCGGTGGACATGACGATGGCCCCGTCCATCTTGGCGAGCTCCCGCAGGGCGGTCGCCGAGAACGGGATATCGATGCCGAAGCCGCCGGTGCTCAGGCCCCGCAGTTCCTCGTTGTCGCCCAGCACGATGAGCGCGCCCGTGCGGCCATGCACGATGCGGTCGAGGCCGTCGCGCAGGGCGGTGCCGGGGGCCAGCAGTGCGAGCTGGCGGGAGACGGAGTTGTCGCTCACGTGCCCTCCTGGTCGGCGGGTGCGGTCCCCCACAGCTTAGGGCCTGGGGCGAAACCCGGCCTCGGCTGTGCGTTCACCCGCCGAAAGCCTCCCGCCCCCCGCGGCGCCCCGGGTCGAGCTCCACCACCTGGCCGACGCCCGGGTCGGTGCGCCGCACGAGGTGCCCGAACGCCACGTTCAATGCGTCGGCGACCGTGGCCGCCTCCACCACCTTCATGCCGGGCACGCTCACCCCCGAGCCCGCCGGGACGATCGCCCGCGTCAGCCCCAGGCGCGCCGCCTCGGCCAGCCGGCGGCGAAGCCCCGCGACCGGACGGAGATCGCCCGACAGTCCCACCTCGCCCAGCGCCACGAGGCGCCCGGGCGGCTGCCAGTCGCGGGCTGCGGACGCCACCGCCAGCGCCGTCGCGAGGTCGGCGGAGGGATCGGTGACGCGGACGCCGCCCACCGTCGAGGCGTACACGTCGCGCTGGTGCAGCTTGAGGCGGGAGCGACGCTGCAGAACCGCGAGGGTGAGCGTGAGGCGCGCGGTGTCGAGGCCGGTGGCGACGCGGCGGGGGTTGGTGAGCGGGCTGGGCGCCACCAGCGCCTGGACCTCGACCACCAGCGGGCGGCGCCCGTCGAGGGTGACCGTCGTGCAGGTGCCGGACGCCGGGGTCTCGGACGCCGTGACGAACAGCCCCGACGGGTCGGGCACCTCGCGGATGCCGTCCTCGGTCATCTCGAAGCAGCCCACCTCGTCGGCCGGACCGAACCGGTTCTTCGTGGCCCGGACCATCCGCAGCCCCCCGTGGCGCTCGCCCTCGAAAGACAAGACGACGTCGACGAGGTGCTCCAGCGTGCGCGGGCCGGCGATGGCGCCGTCTTTGGTCACGTGCCCGATGATGAGGACCGCCATATCGCGGCGTTTCGCCGTGCGGACCAGCGCGTTGGTCACCTCCCGCACCTGCGCGATGCCCCCGGCCACGCCGTCGGCGCCCTCCACGGACACCGTCTGGACCGAGTCCAGCACCAGCAGGCTGGGGGACACCTGCTCGACGTGGCCCAGGATCGTGCCCAGGTCGTTCTCCGCCGCCAGGTACAGCGTGTCGCCGAGGGCGCCGGTGCGGTCGGCGCGCCGCCGCACCTGGGCTGCGGACTCCTCTGCCGTCACGTACAGCGTGGTCTGGGGCTGGCGTCCCTCGCCCCCGGACGCCCACCGGGCCGCTACCTCCAACAACAGGGTGGACTTGCCGACGCCCGGCTCGCCCCCCAGCAGGACCACCCCGCCCGGCACGAGACCCTCCCCGAGCACGCGATCCAGCTCTCCGATGCCGGTGGGGACGCCGCGGGCGGCGTGGGCGGGGACCTCGCCGATGCGCACGGCGGCCCGGACGGGCGCCGCGGCGGCCGCGGGGGTGCGGGGGGCGTCGGCGAGACTGCCCCATGCCTGACACTGCGGGCAGCGTCCGACCCAGCGGGCGGTCGTCCACCCGCAGTCGGCGCAGCGGAGGAGGGTGGCGTTCTTCGTCATGCATCGGAGGCTACGGGGGGCGTCCGACGTTTTGTCGCGGGGCCGTCGCCGGGGACGGCCGCGGCGCTCAGATGCGCACGATCCCCTTGGGGCACCGGAAGGTCACCGCGTCCAGGCCCGGCTGGCCGTTGGGGGCGGTGAACTTCAGCGAGATGCCGTCGAAGACCGGGCCGATGTCGACCCCGAGCCAGTCGGCGACGCGGTTGCGGCTGCCGGCGATCTCGATCTCGAGGATCTCCACGTCGGCGGGGGCGAGTGCGCTGGGACGGACATCGTCCGCGGAATCCCACTGGATGAAGAACGGCAACTGCGGATCGGCCAGCAGGCCCTGCACGCCGATCTGACGCCACTCCAGCAGGCGGCCGTCCGGGAAGTGCCGGGAGCCCTTGGCGGCCTGACGGCCCAGCCGCTCCTCGGCCTTGGCGATGTCGGCGCACTCGATGACCCACGCCATCCAGCCGCCGCCCATCGCGCTGCGGGCGCGGACGGCCTGGCCGAAGGGGGCCTTCTCGGCTGCGGGGTGCTCCAGAACCTCGACGACCTCGATGTAGGTGTCGTTCAGGGTGGGGAGGATGTGGTTGCGCGTTCCGAATCTCGGGTGGAAGCCGCCGTCCCGGAAAGTGCTCCCTAGGGCCTTCTCCAGGCGCTTCACTGCCGGGAACAGGCCACCGGGCCCTGCTGCGAAGGACAGGTTGGCGATCTTCATGGCCTCATTGAAGTGCATGGTGCCTGACGACGTGAAATCGGCGACGTTTAGCCTTGTCAAACACGGTATGACGACATCGAGACAACCCTCGCGGCGAGGGTCGGTAACGTCGTTACGTGGCCCTGGAGTCGGGTCGCGGACGGCCGCACGCGGGCGTCCGGAGCCGCTGCGGACGCGGCCGGCGCCCCTATGCTGAGCCTCGTGACGACCCAGGACGACCCCGCGCCCGCGCCGCAGGCCGCGCCTTCCGCGCCGGGCCCGCTCGGACGCCGCGACCGCTCTCTCGAGGTGTGGTTGGTGCTGGGCGTGTCGCTCGGACAGTCCGCGGTGTACTCGTTGCTGGCGCTGATCGAGCGGTCCACACGGCCCAACCAGCCGCTCAACCAGCAGACCACGTCGATGAACAACTCGGTCGTCCCGGACCGCTCCTGGCTCGACCTGCTCTACCAGCTCGCGGGCATCGGCTTCCCGCTGGTCCCGGTCGCGCTGGCGCTCTACCTGCTCCGACGCACCGGCCAGCGCGCGGAGATCGGCTACGACCTGCGGCGTCCGGGCAGCGACGTGCTGCGCGGCTTCGCCATGGCGGCCCTGATCGGCATTCCGGGGCTCGCCTTCTACGTCCT
Source organism: uncultured Nigerium sp. (assembly GCA_964482465.1). Classification (GTDB taxonomy): domain Bacteria; phylum Actinomycetota; class Actinomycetes; order Propionibacteriales; family Propionibacteriaceae; genus Propioniciclava. Next base: position 53,463 of record CAYZXQ010000003.1, read on the forward strand.
CGCGCGCAACCTCGGTTTCAACACCAACGTCGCCCCGGCCAACCTCGCCGCCCAGTGGTGGACCGTCCCGGTGCTCATCGGGCTCGCGATCATGAACGGGGTGCTCGAAGAGGTCGTCATGCTCGGCTTCTTGTTCGAGCGCCTGCGCGATCTCGCTTGGAAACCCTGGACGATGGTCGTCGTCAGCGCGCTGATCCGCGGGTCGTACCACCTGTACCAGGGCTACGGGGGTTTCGTCGGCAATGTCGTGATGGGCCTGGTGTTCGGCTGGGCCTACCTGCGCTGGAAGCGCGTCATGCCGTTGGTCGTCGCCCACGTCCTGCTCGACATCGTGAGCTTCGTCGGCTACGCGCTGGCCAAGCAGTACCTTCCGTTCCTCTGACGGCTCCGGACGCCGCGGGCCCCGGTCGCGCGGGTCGGACGCCCGCGGGTTTCGTCGGAGCGCGCCGGTAGGCTGCGCGCATGCGAGTTGGTGTTTTCGGAGCGACCGGACAGGTCGGTCGTGTCATGCGGGCCCTGCTGGAAGAGCGCGACTTCCCGGTGGACGAGATCCGCTACTTCTCCTCGGCCCGGTCCGCGGGCTCGACGCTGCCGTGGAAGGGCGCCGACGTCGTGGTGGAGGACACCGCCACGGCCGACTTCGCGGGCCTGGACATCGCGATCATGTCGGCGGGCGCCACCATGAGCCGCGAGTACGCCCCCAAGGTCGCCGCCGCCGGCGCGGTCGTGGTCGACAACTCCTCGGCCTGGCGCAAGGATCCCGATGTCCCGCTGGTCGTGAGCGAGGTCAACCCCGAAGACGCGGTCAACCCGCCCAAGGGCATCATCGCCAACCCCAACTGCACCACCATGGCCGCGATGCCGGTCCTCAAGCCGCTGCACGACGCCGCCACGCTGACCCGCCTGACGGTCGCCACCTACCAGGCCGTGTCCGGGTCGGGGCTCGCGGGCGTCCAGGCGCTCGCCGAGCAGTCCCGCGCGGCCGTCGCCGACCCGAACCTCGAAGGGCTTGCCCTCGACGGCACGGCCGTCGCCGCGCCTGCCGATACGGCGCCCTATGTTCTGCCCATCGCGTTCAACGTCGTGGCGCTCGCGGGCAAGATCGTCGACGACGGCTCCGGCGAGACCGACGAGGAACAGAAGCTGCGCCACGAGTCCCGCAAGATCCTGCACATCCCGGAGCTCGCGGTGTCCGGCACCTGCGTGCGCGTGCCGGTGTTCTCCGGTCACAGCCTCGCGATCCACGCCGAGTTCGCCGAGCCGATCTCGCCCGAGCAGGCCACGGCGCTGCTCGCGGACGCCCCCGGCGTCCAGATGGTCGACGTCCCCCACCCCCGCCAGGGCGCGGGCGAGGACGACGTCTTCGTCGGGCGCATCCGCACCGACCAGGCCGTCCCCGGCGGGCGGGGGCTGGTGCTGTTCGTGACGGGCGACAACCTGCGCAAGGGCGCCGCGCTCAACGCGGTCCAGGTCGCCGAGCTGCTGGTCGATCGATGAAGGTCGCCATCGTCGGCGCCGGCGTCATGGGGGAGACCCTGCTCGCCGGGCTGATCCGCGCGGGGTGGAGCCCCGACGACCTCGTCGCGGCCGACCGCCGCGACGAGCGCCGGGCCGAGCTCGAGCGGCGCTATGGCGTGAGCACGGGCAGCAACGCCGAGGCCGCCGCGCAGGCCGAGACGGTGGTGCTGGTGGTCAAGCCCCAGGACGTCCCCGAGGTGCTCCCCGAGATCGCCGAGCACCTCGCCGGCGGACGCCTGCTGGTGTCGCTGTGCGCGGGCATCACGACCGCGCGGCTGGAGGCTGGGCTGCCCGCGGGCGTCCCGGTCGTCCGGGTGATGCCGAACACGCCCGCCCAGGTGTCCGAGGGCATGGCTGCGGTGTCGGCGGGGTCTCACGCCACGGCGTCCGACCTCAAGCACGTCGTCGAGCTGATGAGCGCCGTCGGCAAGGCGGTCGTCGTCCCGGAGAAGTACCAAGACGCCGTCACCGCGATCTCCGGATCGGGGCCGGCCTACCTGTTCTTCGTCGCCGAGGCGATGATCGACGCCGGCGTCATGCTCGGCCTGCCGCGCGACACCGCGACGACGCTGGTCAACCAGACGATGCTCGGGTCCGCCCGGCTGCTGGTGGAGAGCGGCGAGCACCCGACCGTGCTGCGCGAACGGGTCACGTCCCCGGCCGGCACGACGGCCGCGGCGCTGCGTCAGATGGAGGAGCGGTCGGTCAAGGCGGCGTTCATCGCGGCCATGGAGGCGGCGCGCAACCGGTCGGCGGAGTTGGCCGGTCCGGCGTAGTCCGCGCCCGTCGCGGAACGATTGGCCCGGGCGGGTGGCGTCCGGGTAGGATCACGGTCTTGGCCGGTGGGCTCACCGGTCGTCGTCGTTTTGGATGTCCTGACCCGACGGTCGGGTCAGAGGTGGAGAGGTCGACACGTGGGTTCGGTCATCAAGAAGCGTCGCAAGCGGATGGCGAAGAAGAAGCACCGCAAGCTGCTGAAGAAGACGCGTATCCAGCGCCGCCGCGCTGGCAAGTGACGCCGTCGCACCCATGACGCCGGACGCCGCCCGCGTGGTGGTGCTCGTGCGTCAAGGGTGCCACCTCTGCGAGGACGCCCTCGCCGTGGTCGACGCGGTCTGCCGCGATGCCTCGGCGACCTGGAGCAGCGTGGACGTGGATTCCGATCCCACGCTGCGCGCCCGCTGGACCGATCACGTCCCGGTGACCTTCGTGGACGGCGTCCAGCACTCCCTGTGGTTCGTGGACGCGGACGCCCTCCGCGCGGCTCTCGGCTGATCGGGCTCCTCCGGTCGTCGGCACCCAGCGCGGGACGGTCGGTGTCCCGCCGCGGGCGACGTAGAGTGTGACCCGCACGCCCTGCAACGAGGAGAGCGCCATGGAACCGACGATCGTCCACGTCTGCCGTCACGGTCAGGTGGAGAATCCCGACCACGTCCTCTACGGCCGCGCCCCCGGGTATCACCTGTCCGCGCTGGGTCGCCGGATGGCCGACCGGCTGGGCACGTTCTTCGCCGATGTCGAGCTGGCGGCGCTGTTCAGTTCGCCGCTGGAGCGCACCCGCGAGACGATGGCCCCCATCGCCGCGGCACACCCCGAGCTGGAGGTCGTCATCGACCAACGCCTCATCGAGGCCGCCAATGCCCTGGAGGGCCGCTCGTTCGGCACGTTCAACGAGCGCCTGCTGCTCCCCAAGAACCTCGTCCACCTGTGGAACCCCTTCCGGCCGAGTTGGGGCGAGCCCTACACGGCGGTCGCCGCCCGGATGCGGCCCGCCATCGCCGACGCCGCGGCGTCCGTGCCCCAGGGGTCGCAGGTGGTCGTCGTGTCCCACCAGCTCCCGATCTGGCTGGCGCGCCTCGACGCCGAGGGCCGTTCGCTGATCCACCTGCCCACGGCGCGCGAGTGCCGACAGGCCTCGGTGACGTCGTTCTCGTTCCTCGAAGGCCGCGTCGTCGGGGTCACCTACGCCGAACCGTGCGCCGACCTGTACCCGGCGTCCAAGGGCATCCTGCGACCCGGGATGTGACCGTGCGTCGTCGCAGCCTGCTCGCCGCCCTGGCGGCCGTCCCGCTCGTTCTGACCGCCTGCGGCGCCCCGCCGGCGGCCGAGGGTGGCTTCGTCGGCGGCGACGGCAGCATCACGGTCGTCGCGCCGTCCGCGCGCCGTCCCGCCCCGCGGATCGCGGGTCGCACGCTCGACGGACAGACATTCGACTCGGCGTCCGTCGCCGGCAAGACCATCGTCTACAACGTGTGGGGGAGCTGGTGCGCGCCTTGCCGCAAGGAGGCTCCCGCGCTGGAGGCCGCGGCGAAGGCGTCCGCGGGCAAGGCCGCCTTCGTCGGGATCAACACCCGCGACCTCGACCCGGCCCCGGCCCAGGCCTTCGTCCGGGCGTTCGGGCTCACATACCCGTCGATCTTCGACCCCGACGGACGCCTGCTGCTCGCGTTCGGGACCGACCTGCCGCCGAGCGCGATCCCGTCCACGATCGTGGTCGACCCGTCCGGACGGATCGCGGCCCGCATCCTCGGCGAGGCCACCGAGGCCACGCTCACCGGCCTCGTCGCCGACGTCTCGGAGGGGCGATGACCGCCGCGCTGTGGTGGGATCTCGGCTCCTGGGCGCGGGACGCCGTCGGGGGCTCGGTGCTGTTGGCGCTGCCGGTGGCCGCGCTCGCAGGGCTCGTGTCGTTCTTCAGCCCGTGCGTCCTGCCGTTGTTGCCCGGCTACCTGTCGTACGCGACGGGGCTGGGGGCGTCCGAGATCACGTCCGGGCGGGCGGCTCGCGGTCGCGTGCTCGCCGGGACCGCGCTCTTCGTCGCCGGGTTCGCGGCCGTCTTCGTGAGCTCGGGCGCGCTGTTCGGCGGGCTGGGGTCGGTGCTGGCGGCGTGGTCGCGTCCGCTCGCCGTCGTCGCCGGGGTGGTGTCGATCCTGCTGGGGCTGGTCTTCGCGGACGTGGTGCCGCTCGGACGCCGCACCGTCCGGCTGGCGCGCGTCCCGGCCGTCGGCGTGGCGGCCGCGCCGCTGCTGGGCGTGGTGTTCGGCCTGGGCTGGACCCCCTGTATCGGCCCCACCCTGGGGGTCGTGTTGAACCTCGCGCTGAACGAGGCGACGGCGCTGCGGGGGTCGATCCTGGCGCTGGCGTACGCGCTCGGGCTGGGGCTGCCGTTCCTCGTCGCGGGCGTGGCGTTCACGCGCATGGCCGGGGCGTTCGACTGGGTCCGGCGGCACCACCTGGCGATCCAGCGGGTAGGGGGCGCGTTCCTGGTGGTGGTGGGGGTCCTGCTCGTCACGGGCGCGTGGGACCACCTGATGGGGGCGGCGCGTCAGTGGGCGTCCGCGTACGGGGTGGTGATCTGACATGGCCGACGACGACGCCGCACGGCTCACGACGGGCGGGCTGCTGCGGTTCGCGTGGACCCAACTGACGTCCATGCGCACCGCCTTGGTGCTGCTGTTCGCGCTGGCGCTGGTGGCGATCCCCGGGTCGATCGTGCCGCAGCGGCCGACGAATCCGGTCAAGGTGGCCGAGTTCAAGGACTCCAACCCCGACCTCGGCGCGTGGTACGAGCGGCTGGGGCTGTTCGACGTCTTCGGGTCGCCGTGGTTCGCCGCGGTCTACCTGCTGCTGTTCGTCTCGCTCATCGGGTGCATCCTGCCGCGGATCGGACAGTATGTCCGGGCGCTGACGTCGCCCCCGCCGCGGACGCCCGCGCACCTGGACCGCCTGCCCGAGCACGCGTTGGGTACGACCGTCCTGGCCGCGGACGCCGCCCTCGACGCGGCCGAAGCCTGGCTGCGCGGCAAGCGGTTCAAGGTGGCGCGCGACGCGGACGCCGTCCGGGCCGAACGCGGCTACCTGCGCGAGTTCGGCAACCTGCTGTTCCACCTCAGCCTCGTGCTGCTGCTGGGCGGGGTCGCCTGGAACACGCTGTGGGGCTACAAGGGCGACGTGATCGTGGTCGAGGGTCAGGCGTTCAGCAACAACCTCTCGCAGTACGACGACTTCCGGGCCGGGGGCATGTTCCGGACGACCGACCTCGCCCCCTTCACCCTCCGCCTGGACGCCTTCACGGCCAAGTTCGAGACGGGCGCGGTGCAGCGCGGGGCGGCCCGCCAGTACACCGCCGCCGTCACCACCCAGGTGCCGGGGGCCGAGCCCGTGGCGTCCGTGCTCGAGGTCAACACGCCGGTCGCGATCGGGGGCGCGAACGTCCACCTGTCGGGGCACGGGTACGCGCCCGTCGTCACGGTGACGGATCCGCAGGGGCACATCGCGTTCTCGGGTCCGGTCGTGTTCCTGCCTCAGGACGGCAACTTCCGGTCCTGGGGGGTCATCAAAGCCCCGGACGCCCGCCCGAAGAGCCTCGCGTTCGAGGGCTTCTTCTTGCCGACGGCGTTGGTCGACGCCCAAGGGCCGCGGTCGGTGTTCCCGGACGCTCTGGCGCCCAAGCTGTTCCTCAACGCGTGGTCGGGGGAGCCGCAGCCGGAGACGGGGCGTCCGACCAACGTCTACAGCCTCGACAAGACCCACCTGGAGCAGACGGTGACCGGCAACGGCACTGCGGTCACGTTCGCGCTCGCGCCCGGGCAGATCGTGGATCTGCCCGACGGCTCGACGGTCTCCTTCGACAACTGGCGTCGCTGGACCAAGCTCCAGGTGTCGTCCAGCCCGGGTCTGCCGCTCGCGGCGGTGTCCATCGGGCTGGCCGTGGTGGCGCTGTTCCTGACGCTGTTCGTCCGTCCGCGGCGCCTGTGGGTGCGCGCCGCGGCGATGGACGGCGAGACGAGGGTGGAGATCGGGGGCCTGGATCGGGCAGACTCGCGGGAGGGACTGTCCGACGATGTGGCCGCGTGTGCGGCTGCGTGTGGGATCGAGGTCCCGCAGACCGGGAGCCCCAACGCCGAGGAGGACGTCTGATGGTCACCCTGTCCAGCTTCGCCATGGTGTCGTCCGCGGTGGTGTACATCCTCGCGATGTTCGCGCACGCCGCCGAGTGGGCGGCCGCCCGCAGCCTCGATCCCGCCCCCACCCGGATGCTGGTGGGCGCCGGCGGTCCGGCGCTCGTCGAGGTTCCGGACGCCGCGGCGTCCGACCGCCTGCGGGTCGACCGCTACGGACGGATCGGTATCGCGCTCACCCTCGTTGCGGTCGGGCTGCACGTGCTCGGCGTGGTCACGCGGGGAATCGCGGCGGGCCGCGCGCCCTGGGGCAACATGTACGAGTTCATCACGGCGACCCTCGCGTTCGTCGCGGTCGCCTACCTGGTGCTCGTCCTGCGGTTCGGCATGCGCTGGCTGGGGCTGCCCGTGACCCTGCTGCTCGCCGTCGGCCAGGGGCTGGCCGTGACGGTGTTCTACGTGGCGGTCGCCCCGTTGATCCCGGCCCTGCACTCGGTCTGGTTCGTCATCCACATCGTGGCGGCGGCGCTGGCGGGGGCGGCGTTCAACCTGGGGGCCGCGGCGTCCGTGCTGTGGCTGCTGCGGTCGCGCGCGGAGGAGAAGGGCCGGCTGTCCGGCTACGTGGGCCGGATGCCGTCGCTGACGACGCTGGACAAGGTGTCCTACCGGCTGCACGCGTTCGCGTTCCCGCTGTGGACGTTCGCCATCGCCGCCGGGTCGGTGTGGGCCGAGTACGCGTGGGGACGGTTCTGGGGCTGGGATCCCAAGGAGACCTGGTCGCTGGTGGCGTGGGTCGTATACGCCGCCTACCTGCACGCGCGGGTCACGGCAGGCTGGAAGGGCCGCCGCGCCGCTTGGCTCGCCTTGATCGGGGTCGCGACCTTCTGGTTCAACTTCGTCGGCGTCAACCTGCTCGCCGGCGGGCTGCACAGCTACGGGATGCCAAACTGACCCACGTGTCCCACTTCGACCTGGCCGTGATCGGATCCGGCTCCGGAAACACGCTCGTCGACCGGCGCTTCGCGGACTGGTCGGTGGCCCTGATCGATGACGGCGAGCCGTTCGGCGGCACCTGCCTCAACCACGGCTGCATCCCGACGAAGATGCTGGTCATCCCGGCCGACCTTGCCCGGACGCCCGCCCAGGCCGAACGCCTCGGCGTCCGCATGCCGGCGGCGAGCGCGGACTGGCCCGCGATCCGCGAGCGCGTCTTCGGACGGCTGGATCCGCTCGCCGCGGAGAGCGAGGAGAAGCGGGGCTCGCGTCCGAACATCACGCTGCTGCGGGAGACGGCCCGGTTCGTCGGTCCGCGGACGCTGCGGGTCGGAGAGCAGACGATCACCGCCGACCACGTGGTGATCGCCGCGGGGTCGCGTCCGGTGGTGCCGGAGTTGCCGGGGTGGGAGAGCGTCCGCGACCGCGTCCACACCTCGCAGACGATCATGCGGGTGGCCGAGTTGCCGCGGCGGCTGCTGATCGTGGGCGGCGGGTACATCGCCGCGGAGTTCGGACACGTGCTGTCGGCGTTCGGGACCGCGGTGACGGTGGTCGTCCGGGGCGAGTCGATGCTGGCGCGCGAGGACGCCGAGATCGCCGGGAGGTTCACGCGGGCGTTCGCCGACGTGGTCGACCTGCGGCTAGGGACGAGGGTGGCGGGGCTGGAACCGTCCGGGGCGGGAGTGCGTGCGACGCTGGCGGACGCGGAGGGGGCCCGGTCGGAGGTGGAGGCGGACGCCGTCCTGGTGGCCGTCGGGCGGGTTCCGAACGGGGATCGGCTGGATGTCGCCGCTGCCGGCGTGGAGCTGGACGCCGACGGTTTCGTCGTCGTGGACGCCCGCCAGGCGACGACGGCCGACGGCGTGTGGGCGCTCGGCGATGTCTGCTCGCGCCGGATGCTCAAGCACGTCGCGAATCACGAGGCGCGCGTCGTGGCGCACAACCTGCTGCATCCCGACGATCCGGTGGCGGCCGATCATCGGTTCGTCCCGCACGCGGTGTTCAGCCATCCGTATGTGGCGGCGGTGGGACTGACGGAGGCGCAGGCGCGGGAGGCGGGCATCGATGTGGCGACGAAGGTCCAGGAGTACCGCGATGTCGCCTATGGGTGGGCGCTGGAGGATCGGGACCACTGCGTCAAGCTCGTCGCCGACCGGGCCACCGGACGGTTGGTCGGGGCGCACATCATCGGTCCCCAGGCGCCCGACCTGCTGCAGCCTCTACTGACGGCGATGTCCTTCGACATCGGCGTCCAGGACATGGCGCGCGGGCAGTACTGGATCCATCCGGCGCTGTCCGAGGTGGTCGAGAACGCGCTGTTGGGGTTGAAGCTGGGCGGCTGAAACGCTGCGGTCCTCCTCATCGGCCGTTTTCCGCTTCCAGTTCCCGAAATCGCCCGGATGAGGCCCGCTGGGACCAACGAGAAGCGGTTGAGGGCTTCCGGAACCCGGAAACACCGCGATGTGCCGGCGCCGCTGCGCGGCGCCTCAGCTGGCCGGGGCTGGGGAAACGCTGATCGATCAATGTTCTGGCTGCGGCGGCCCGGATCGAGCGATCCGACCCCCCTCGATCTGGGCCCGTATGTTCAGGACTCCACCCGCAACTGCTGCTGGATCAAGCGCGCAGTCTGCAGCAACTCCGGACGGCTGTCGGGGATGGACGCGTAGTAGATGCTGGACGACTCCGCACCCGTGGCCACGATCAGGATGATCGCCGTCTCGCCGGTCTCGCGCAGCCCCTTGATCTGGAAGCCCAGGTGCATCTCCAGCAGCCAGGCGTCCTTGCCGCCCACCTGCGTGGCCTTGTTCACGATGTCGTTGCGCGTGAGCACGGCGTCGCCGTAGAAGACGCCCATGATGCACTTGCTGACGATCTCCGAGCCCTGCTGCGGGCTGAAGAACCCGTCGCCCGCGACGAGCTCGCCCACCAGGATCGACGCCACCCAACTACTGCCCAACTTGTCGTAGTTGTCCTGGACCATCACCATCTGCTCGTGGACGTCCCGCCCGAACGGCACCCGATCCTCGATCTGAGGCGGGTCCCAGGGCGCCCCGAGCCGCGGATAGGACAACTTGCCGCCCTGCACGCGCCCCGGCGGTTGGACGGCCTGGGTCGCGCTCGCGGCGGGCAGGACGCGCTTCTTGGGACAGATGTCGCCGGTCGGGTTGCTGACCGGCCCCGACCCGCCGAAGGGGCTGAAGACGCCGAGGTTCACCAGCGCGAACACCCCGACCACCAGGCCGAGCACGACCGCCCCGATGATCGCCCACGCGCCCACCGGACGCCGCTGCTGCGTCCCGGTGCCGTCCCCCGGGTATGCGCCGGCCTGTCCCGGGTAGCCGTTCTGGCCGGGATAACCCTGCCCGGACGTCACCGGCAGCGCCGGACCGCCCGAGACGGGTGGTGGGGCGAACGGGTTCGAGGTGAGGCTCGTGGACCACTGCTGCCCGTCCCAGAAGCGGTACATGCCGGGCATGCCGCCCGGATCCGGATACCAGCCCGCCTTGCTCATGCGCCCATGGTAGGTGAGAGGGGCGCGGACGCCAGCCGGTCCGTCCGCCTCCGGCGCGTCCGGATCAGCCGAACCGTCCGGTGATGTAGTCCTCCGTGGCCTGCTGGTCGGGACGGGAGAAGATCTTCTCGGTCGAGCCCATCTCGATGAGGCGTCCGGGCTTGCCCGTGCCCTCGATGTTGAAGAACGCCGTCGCGTCCGACACCCGCGCGGCCTGCTGCATGTTGTGGGTCACGATGACGATCGTGTAGTTCTCCTTCAGCTCGCCGATCAGGTCCTCGATGGCGAGCGTCGAGATCGGGTCCAGCGCGGAGCAGGGCTCGTCCATGAGGAGCACCTCGGGCGTCATGGCGATGGCGCGCGCGATGCACAACCGCTGCTGCTGTCCGCCGGACAGCCCCGACCCCGGACGGTCGAGCCGGTCCTTCACCTCGTCCCAGAGATTCGCGCCCCGCAGCGCCTGTTCGGCGATGTCGTCGGCTTCGGACGCCGGCGTCCGCCTGCTGTTCAGCGTCATCCCGGCGAGCACGTTCTGCTTGATCGTCATGGTCGGGAACGGGTTGGGTCGCTGGAACACCATGCCGATGTGCCGCCGGACCGTCACGGGATCGACGCCCGGGCCGTACACGTTCTCCTGGTCGAGCAGGACCTCGCCGGTGACGTATGCGCCGGGGATCACCTCGTGCATGCGGTTGAGCGTCCGCAAGACGGTGGACTTGCCGCAGCCCGACGGCCCGATGAACGCGGTCACCGAACGCGGCTCGATCGTCATCGTCACGTCGTCGACGGCGTGGAACTTGCCGTAGTAGCAGTTCAGGTTGTTGGTCTGGATGCGCTTGGACATGCGGAGGCTTTCCTTGGTGCTAGGCGCTGCGCTTCGGGGCGAACCGGGCCGCGACGAGGCGTCCGATCAGGTTCAGCAGCATGACGAGCAGGATCAGGGTGAGCGCGCCGGCCCAGGCGCGGTCGACGTACGGCTCGGGCGGCACGCCCGGGTAACGGTACTGGGCGTACACGAAGTTGGACATCGTCATCATGGGCCCCGACAACGGGTTGTTGTTGAGGCTGTCGGTGAAACCGGCGGCCACCATGACCGGCGCGGTCTCGCCGACGACCCGGGCGATGGCGAGGATGACCCCCGACACGATGCCCGACAGCGCCGTCGGCAAGACGACCTTGAGGATCGTCCGCCACTTGGGGACGCCGAGGGCGTAGGACGCCTCGCGCAGCTCGTTCGGGACGATCCGCAGCAGTTCCTCCGTCGAGCGGACGACCACCGGAATCATTAGCACCGACAGCGCGATCGCGCCCGACAGGCCGCTGTAGAACCCAGGACCCACGATCAGCGCCATCAGCGCGTACGCGAACAGGCCGGCGACGATCGAGGGGATGCCCGTCATGACGTCCACGAAGAAGGTGATGCCGCGGGCGAGCCAGCCGCGTCCGTACTCGGCGAGGTAGATGGCGGTCAGCAGCCCGATCGGGACCGAGATCAGCGTCGCGATCCCCGTCACCCACAGCGTGCCGGTGAGGGCGTGGGCGATGCCGCCGCCGTCCCCGACGACGTTGCGCATCGAGTACGTGAAGAAGGTGAGGTCCAGGCGGCCGATGCCCTGGCTGACGGTCGTCCAGACGACCGAGACCAGCGGCAGCAGCGCCACCCCGAATGCGGTCGCGACGAGGTAGCGGGCGTTGCGGTCCACCGCGTGCCGCATCCCCTCGGCGACCGCCGCCAGGACGAACATGACGACGAGGAATCCGATGACCCCCAGCACCGCGCCGGCGCCCACGTTGAGCGGCCCGAAGGCCAGCGTGACCAGGCAGCCCACGGCGAGCGCGGCGGGCAGGACGACCCAGGGGGTCCAGCGGGGCAGATGCCCGCCGGTGAGCGTGGGGGCAGACGACAGGCTCATCCGTTGGCTCCCGAGAACTCGGCGTGCCGCGCCACGATGGCCCGCGCCACCATGTTCACGGCCAGCGTGATGACGAACAGCACCAGCCCGCCGGCGATGAGCTGGTTGGTTTTGAGGTCGTAGGCCTCGGGGAAGTTCTGCGCGATGACGGCGGCGATGGTGTTGGGGTTCTGATCCGAGGTGAGGACGCGGACGCTCAGGTTCGCCGACCCCGACAGCACCATGGCCACGGCCATCGTCTCCCCGAGCGCCCGGCCCAGACCGAGCATCACCGCCGACACGATGCCGGCGCGGGCGAACGGGAAGACGGCCATCGTGATCATTTCCCACTTGGTGGCGCCGAGTGCCAGCGCCGCCTCCTCCTGCAGCCGCGGCGCCCGCAAGAACACCTCGCGACACAGCGAGGTGATGATCGGCAGGATCATCACCGCCAGCACGAGCGCCGCCGTGAGGGTCGTGCGCCCGGTCCCGGACGGACGCCCGGAGAAGAACACGATCCACCCCAGGTGGGTGTTGAGCGACTCCCACAGCGGCTGGACGGCCGTCGACAGCACGTTCGCGCCCCACAGACCGAACACCACCGACGGCACCGCCGCCAGCAGGTCGATGACGTAGCCCAGCCCGGCGGCGAGCCGCCGCGGGGCGTAGTGCGAGATGAACAAGGCGATCCCGATGCTCACCGGGACGGCGAAGAGCAGCGCCAGGAAAGACGTCCAGATCGTGCCCCACGCGAAGGGCAGCACCCACGACCAGAACGGCCCATAGCCGCGCCGCAGCAACTCCTCCGGCGCGGTCACGAGCGCCGGGACGGCCTGCATGAGCAGGAACGCCGCCACCGCCGCGAGGATCACGAGGATGCCGATCCCCGAGCCCCGCGACAGCCCCGAGAACACCTTGTCCCCGCGCTGGCGGACGCCGACGCCCAGCAGGGTCGCCGGCGCCGCCGCCTCAGCCTTGGTCTGAGTCACTGTGGTCCCTTCGTCCGGACGATCGGGCCCGCGCGGCGGGCCGAGCTCACTTGATGGAGTCGATCGCCGTCTTCACCTTGGCGGCCATCGCCGTCGAGAGCGGGGCGCTGCCCGCCTTCTGCCCGGCGAGGGCCTGACCCTCGTTGCTCGCCACGTAGCCGAGGTAGGCCTTGACCAGCTTGGCGTCCGCGGCGTCCTTGTAGTGGTCGCACACGATGGCGTACGACACCAGGACGGCCGGGTACGCGCCGGCGGCCTTGCGGTCGAGGGCGATCGCGAGATCGTTGGCGGCCCGGTTCGGGGCCTGCGGGGACGCCTCCACGATCTTCGCCGCGGCGTCCGCCGTCGGCCCGAGGTAGGTGTCGCCCACCTTGAGCTTCGCGGTGCTGAGCGCGCCCGCGGCCGACTCGTCGGCGTACCCGATCGTGTTCTTGCCGTTCTTGACCGTGTCGACGACCCCGGACGTGCCGTTGGCCGCCTCGCCGCCCGCCGCCTTCGGGAAGGTGTCGGACGCCGGGGTGCTCCACACCGATGGCGCCGCCTTGTTGAGGTAGTCGGTGAAGTTGTTGGTCGTGCCCGAGTCGTCGGCGCGGTGGACGGCCGTGATGGTCGCCTCCGGCAGGGTGACGCCCGGGTTGGTGGCGACGATCTTCGGGTCGTTCCACTTGGTGATCTTGCCCGCGAAGATGCCCGCGACCGTCTCGGAGTCGAGCTTGAGGTCCTTCACGCCGTCCACGTTGTAGATCACGGCGATGGGGGAGACATAGATGGGCAGGTTGAGCGCGTTGCCATCGGCAGCGCACTTACCGAACTTGCCGGCCCCCATCTCGGAGTCCTTCAGCGCTCGGTCGGAGCCGGCGAAGGCCACCGCGCCGGCGATGAACGCCTCGCGCCCGGCGCCCGAGCCGTCCGGGGAGTAGTTGACGGTCACGCCGGGGTTCTTGGTCTGGAAGGCCGCACGCCAGGCATCCTGGGCGGCCTTGGCCGACGACGCGCCCTTGCCGGACAGCGTGCCGGTCAGGCCGCTGCCGCCGGCGGCGCCGGAGCCGGTCTCGTTGGCGGCGCAGGCCGTCAGGGAGAGGGTCGCGGCGGCGAACAGCGCCAGCGGGGCGACGATCTTCTTCACGTTCACGTCTGGTCCTTCGGGTCGAGGTCGGGGACGGTGCCCCCGGGGCCGGATCGTGCCTCCGGTATCCGCGTGGAACGCTAGGCAGCCCCCGTGACGGGTTGGTCCCGTGCAGGTGAACGCAGGGTGAACGGCCGCGGCCGACTCGGCGTCGCTGGGCAACGCACCTTGTCGGACGCCGATCCCTCGGTCTGGGTGCCCCCCGGAGGGGACTCACAGACGCGGCTTGTGCCACTCCACGGCCACGGTTTGGCCGTCCGGGGTGAGGTGGGCCACCACGACGGCGGCCGTCTGCAGCGGACGCGGGGTGATCCCGAGTGCCTCCAGCATCGCGGGCAGCACGGGCCGATGGCCGCAGACCGCGGTGGGGACGCCGCCCAGGGCGGTCTCCTTGGCCAGCCGCTTCATGAGCTGCCGGACGGCCTTGGGGTGCTCGGCCGCCTGCTCCTCCGACAGCGTGGACCACCCCTCGACCTCGAGCCGGTGCTCCTTGGCGTGCGGCTGGAGCGTCTGGACGCACCGGGTGGAACTGCTGGAGGCCAGCCGGCCGACGCCGTAGGCGTCCAGCAACGGGACCAGCGCCGCCGCCTGCCGACGGCCGCGGGCGTTGATGGGGCGGGCTTGGTCGCGCCCGGTCCAGTTCTTGCGCTCCATCGCCTTGGCGTGCCGGACGATCACCAGCGGCGTCGTCACCGGCAGGGCCAGCCCGTGCAACAGCAGGGCCCGCTCGTCGGTGTACGTCAGCCGGTTGATGGCGTTCCGCGGCGACAGCCAGACCACCTTGTCGACCTCGCGGTCGGGCTTGCGCCGGGTGGCGGCGGTGACGTGTCCCATCCAGTAGTGCACGGTCTTGAGCCCGCCGCCGACCGGGTAGGTCATCGTCTCGATGGGGACCCCGAGCCGCACGCTCACGCCGGTCTCCTCCCACGTCTCACGCGCGGCGGCGGCGGGAAGGTACTCGTCGGCGTCCAACTTGCCCTTGGGCAGCGTCCAGTCGTCGTAGGACGGCCGGTGCACCACGAGCACCTGCGGTTCCTTGCCCGGGCGTGGCCTCAGGGTCACGGTGCCCGCGCCCCTGACCGTCTTCACGCTGGGCCGGGTGCTCACGCGCGCGCCTCCCCGAGCCGACGGTGGGTGACCTGCTCGATCAGGTGCTCCTGGATGTCGACCAGCGGCACACCGTCGGCGTCCGTGGTGCGCTGGGTCCAGGTGGAGTCCTCCAGCCACCACGACGCCGTGCCCTCGTCGAAGGCCAGGTCGAACAGCGAGCCGATCTTCTCGATGTGTCGCTGGTTCGTGATCGACACCAGCGCCTCGACGCGGCGGTCGAGGTTGCGGTGCATCAGGTCGGAGCTGCCCAGGGCGACCCGCGGGTGGCCGTCGCCGCCGAACCAGAACAGGCGGCTGTGCTCCAGGAACCGGCCGAGGATGCTCCGGACGCGGATGTTCTCGCTGAGCCCCGGGACGCCCGGCCGCAGCGCACAGATGCCGCGGACCCATAGGTCGACCTGGACGCCGGCCTGCGACGCCCGGTAGAGGGCGTCGATGAGGGTCTCGTCGACGACGGCGTTGACCTTCAGGCGGACATGCCCCGGACGTCCGGACTCCGCCAGCGCCACCTCGTCGGCGATGGCCGCCAGCAGGCCGCGGCGGACGCCGTGGGGGGCGACCAGCAGCCGCTTGTACTCGGTGTCGCGGGTCATGCCGGACAGGTGGTTGAACAGGCGGGCCACGTCCTCGGTGACGATGGAGTTGGCCGTGAGCAGGCCCATGTCCTCGTACTGGCGCGCGGTCTTCGGGTTGTAGTTGCCGGTGCCGATGTGGGCGTAGCGGCGCAGGCCGTCCGGCTCGTCGCGGATGACGAGGCAGATCTTGGCGTGCGTCTTGAGGCCCACCAGGCCGTACACGACGTGGCAGCCCGCGCGCTCAAGCTTGCGGGCCCAGGTGATGTTGTTCTGCTCGTCGAACCGCGCCTTGATCTCCACGATGACCAGCACCTGCTTGCCCGCCTCGGCGGCCTCGACGAGCGCGTCGATGATGGGCGAGTCCCCCGACGTCCGGTAGAGCGTCTGCTTGATCGCCAGCACCGCCGGGTCGGCGGCGGCCTGCTCCACGAACCGCTGGACCGACGTCGCGAACGAGTCGTAGGGATGCTGCAGCAGCACGTCGCGCTCGTGCAGGGCCTTGAACATGTCCGCCGGCTGCGAGGTCTCCACCTCGGCCAGGTCGGGATGGGTCTTCGGCAGGAACGAGGGGTAGCTGAGATCCTCGCGGTCGACGCCCGCGAGCTGGAACAGTCCGGACAGGTCCAGCGGCGCCGGCACCTCGAATACCTCCGCGAGCGAGATGTCGAGCTCGCGCACCAGGACATCCCGCAGCGCCGGCGCGACGCCGGCGACCACCTCGAGGCGGACCGGCGGGCGTCCGGTCTTGCGGCGCAGCAGTTCCTTCTCTAAGGCGTGGAGGAGGTTCTCGGCGTCGTCCTCCTCGACCTCCAGGTCTTCGTTGCGGGTCACCCGGAAGGTCGTCCAGGCGAGCACCTCCATGCCGGTGAAGAGGGTGTCGAGGCGGCGTCCGATCACGTCCTCGATCGGGATGTACCGGCCGCGACCCACGGTGAGGAACCGGGGCAGGTTGGTCGGCACCTTGATCCGGGCGAACTGCCGCGCGCCCGTCAGCGGGTCGCGCACCAGGACCGCCATGTTCGCCGACAGCCCCGAGATGTAGGGGAAGGGGTGGCTGGGGTCGACCGCCAGCGGGGTGAGGATCGGGAAGATGCGCTCCTCGAAGAGCTTCGTGAGACCGGCGCGCTCGTCGTCGGTGAGCGCGTCCCACCCGAGGATCTCGATGCCCGCCTCGGCCAGCCCCGGACGGACCTCCTCGGCGAAGATCCGCGCCTGCTCGGCGACGAGGGCGCGGACGCGGGTGAGGATCTGGTCGTGCAGGTCGCGGGGGAGGGTTCCGGACGCCGTGGCGACGGCCACGCCGGCGGCGATGCGGCGCTTGAGGCCGGCGACGCGCACCATGAAGAACTCGTCGAGGTTGGAGCTGAAGATCGCCAGGAACTTCGCCCGCTCCAGCAGGGGGACCCGCTGCGCATCGCGCGCCAGGTCGAGGACGCGGGTGTTGAAGTCGAGCCACGAGAGCTCACGGTCGCGGTACCGTCCGGCAGGGAGTTCGGCGAGTTCGGCCTCGACGGGATCGGGCATGGCGGTCATCTCCTCGGGAGCGCGCGTCGTACGGCGGGACCTCCCACGCGGGGGGCCCTCACCCACCTTGGCACGCGGGCGGCGGCGAGTTCAACGTGCGTACAGCACGTCGGTCAGGGCGACGGTGAAACCGCTGCGGGTGTACAGGGCGCGCGCGGCGGCGTTGTCCCCGTCGACGTAGAGGAACACCTCCGGGCACCCCTGCGCGGCGAGCCGATCCAGTCCCGCCTGGAGCAGCCCCCGGCCGATGCCGCGCCCCTCCGCGCGGGGATCGACGCCGATCACGTACACCTCGCCGCGCCCGTCGGGGTGGATCTTCGTCCAGTGGAATCCCGCGAGGCCCTCGGCGTCCCAGGCGAGCAGCAGGCCGTCCGGGTCCCACCACCCTTCCGCCTGGCGCGCGGCCAGATCCTCGGTGCCGAAGGCCCCCTGCTCGGGATGGTGCGCGAACGCGCGGGCGTTGACGGCGAGGAAAGCCGCGCGGGCGGCGTCCGTCCAGCCGGTGAGGGCGAGGCCGTCGGGCAGGGTGCCGCCCACGTCGGCAGGGAGGGACCGCCCCATCACGAGCAGCTCGCGCACCGGGCGGGTGTCGGACGCCGCGGCGAACGCGTGCGCGGGCGGCAGGTCGCCGAACGCCCACACCACGGGCTCGGGGAGCGCGGCGAGCAGGGCGCTGCCGATCCCCCGGCGGCGGTGCGCCGGGTGGACGACGATCTGGCCGGTGGCGGCGTCCGGCTGCCACTGGGCGTACCCGGCCAGGCCACTCTCCGCGGGGACGAGCCAGTGGCGGGCACCCTCGCGGCGCAGGAGGAGGCGCGCCTCCTCGTTGAGGGGATCGCGGCCGTCGGCGGCCGTCGCCACCGCGGCGAGCGCGAGGACGGCGTCGGCCTGGGCTGGCGCGAGGCGAGTGCACGAGTCCACGGGCACACCCTAGCCGGGGGGCCTTGGCGGGGTGCGGTTCAGGCCTCGACCGCTGCCCCTTCGGGGGCGAAGCGGTAGCCCACGTTGCGCACCGTCGCGATGAGCCCCTCGTACTCGACGCCCAGCTTGGCGCGGAGCCGACGGACGTGGACGTCGACCGTCCGGGTGCCGCCGTAGTAGTCGTAGCCCCACACGTCCGAGAGCAGCGTCTCGCGCGTGAACACGCGCCCGGGGCGCTGGACGAAGTACTTCAGCAGCTCGAACTCGGTGTAGGTGAGGTCGAGGGGGGAGCCGTCGAGCGAGGCCTTGTAGGCGTTCTCGTCGATGGTGATGCCGCCGGAGGTCGTGACCGCGTCGGTGGTCCTGTGCAGCAGGCGGAGGCGGGCGTCGAACTCGGCGGGCCCGGCGGTGGCCAGGACGACGTCCGAGATGCCCCAGTCGGGGCTCATCGCCGCGAACCCGCCCTCGGTCACGACGAGCAGGATCGGCAGCCCGACGCCCGCGGCCTCGAACAGGCGGCAGGCCTGCCGGGCCGCGGCCAGGTCGGTGGTGGCGTCGACCACGAGGGCGTCCGCGCGCGCGGCCTCAGTGAGCACCGCGGCGTCCGGCGTCGCCAACCGCACCGCGTGGGACAGCAACCCGAGCACGGGCAGGACGGCGTCGACGGCCTCGGGTACGTCGCCGGAGGGACACACCACCAGCAGGCTCGCCATGCGTCTCCTCTCGGTTCCGCCTCACTCTAGCGGCGCGGCAGGTCCCACATGGCGGAGTCGAGCACCAGCGTCACCGGACCGTCGTTGACCAGCGACACTTCCATGTGCGCCCCGAACCGTCCCGTCTCGACCCGTGCGCCGCGCCGCCGCAGGGCGGCGACGAAGGCCTCCACGAGAGGTTCGCCGACCGTTCCGGGCGCCGCGTCGCTCCAACTGGGACGCCGCCCCTTGCGGACATCGCCGTACAGCGTGAACTGGCTGACGACCAGCAGGGGCGCGTCGGCGTCCGCGGCCGAGCGTTCCCCGTCGAGGATCCGCAGGCCCCACACCTTGTCGGCGAGCCGGTCGGCGACGGCGTCGGTGTCGTCGTGGGTGACCCCGACGAGGATCGCCAGCCCGGGACCCTCGATCGCGCCCACCGTCTCGCCGTCCACCCGGACCGCCGCCGACGTCACCCGCTGCACTACCACTCGCACACCCCGACGCTAGCGGGAATCCTGCCCGGGGGTGCCGACGTTAGGATCGGTGGACCGTTGCCGGAGCGCCGAGGAGACGCCGTGTTCGAGATTCCCGCCGACCTGAACCCCGCCCTTGTCGGGCTCGCGTGGCTGCGCGGCCGCTGGGAGGGCACCGGCTACCGGGAGTGGCCGGGGGAGGAGAAGATCGAGTTCGGCGTCCAGATCGACTTCGTCGAGAACGGCGGCGACTACCTGCACTACCTCGCGCAGATGTTCACCCTCGACGCCGAGGGCCGTCCGGAGCGGCCGCTCACCCTCGAGACGGGGTTCTGGAGGGCCACGGCGTCCGCCGACGTCGACGTCGTCATGTGCAGCCCCGAGGGCTACTCCGAGATCTGGTACGGCACGCTGCAGCCCGGCCGCATCGACCTCACCACGGACGCCGTCGTGCGCTCCCCGCTGGCCACCGTCGAGTACACCGCCGGACGCCGCCTCTACGGCAACGTGGACGGCAAGCTCATGTACAGCTTCGACCGCGCGACCACCGACGAGCCGCTGAGGCCGTACATGTGGGCCACGCTGGCGCGCGCATGACCGCGTCGGGTGCCGTCTGGGCGAGTGAGGGTCCGGACGCCGGCGTCCCCTGGCACTACGGCGACCCGCTACGGGAGCAGCGGTGGCTGGAGGCCGGCGAGGCGTTCGTCGACCTGTCCCACCGTCCGGTGTTCTCGGTGGCGGGCGGCGACCGCCTGGTGTGGCTGAATGCCCTGACCAGCCAGCAGTTTGTCCTGCTGGCGCCGGGGCAGTGGACCACCGCGTTCATCCTCGACCCGAACGGACGCATCGAGCACGCGTTCGCCGGGTACGACGACGGCGACACGTTCTGGGGCCACACCGAGCCCGGCCATGTGGACGCCCTGCTGGCGTGGCTGGAGCGGATGCGGTTCGCCTCGCAGGTCGAGCCCGCCGATCGCTCGGCATCGCACGCCGTGATCGGGACGGCGTCGCTCGCGCGGATCGTCCCGCGCGAGCGCCTGGAGACCGAGTTGGGGCAGCGGCGGGCCGGGACGTGGGCGTCCGAAGCCCTCCGGATCGCGTCCGGGCAGGCCCGGGTCTTCCTCGACACCGACGACAAGACGATCCCCAACGAGATCGCGGTGCCGGACGGCCTGCGGCTCGGCCCGGCGGTCCATCTGCAGAAGGGGTGCTACCGCGGGCAGGAGACCGTCGCGCGCGTCCACACGCTCGGACGCCCCCCGCGCCGGTTGACGCTGCTTCACCTGGACGGGTCCGCCGAGCGGCTGCCGGGGGTCGGGTCGCCGGTCCTGGCGGGGGAGCGGCCGGTCGGCCGGATGGGCACCTCGGCTGTCCACCACGAGTTGGGTCCGATCGGGCTGGCGTTGCTGAAACGCGGCACGCCGGTCGACCTCCCCCTCGAGGTCGAGGGCATCGCCGCCGCCCAGGAGGTCGTGGTCGATCCCGAGGTCGGCCTGCACGTGCGCCCGATCCTGGGCCGCTGAACCGACCCGCGACGGGGGAACGCTCCCCCTGGGGTTTCGGTGGGGTGGCGGCCTAGGCTGGTCCCAACCCACCCAGGAGGATTCGCCATGACGATGACCGGCATGGAAGTCGGCGCGGTGCGCGACCTGGCCGCGCGCATGCGCGCCGGGGCCGAGTCGCTGGAGGCGGCTTCCCGAGAACTCGACGCCGCCCTGTCCGCCGCCCCGTGGCGTGGCGCCGACGCGGGCAGCTTCACCGAGGAGTGGCGTGAGAGACACCGAGGCGTCCTGCAGGATGCCGCTGCGCGGCTGCGGGAGGCGGGTCGGACTCTCAGCGTTCAGGCTGACGAGCAGGACCGGGCGTCCGGGCGCGACGGGGTCGCTACCCCGAGGTTCGGCCTGCCGTTGCTCATCATCCCGGGCCCGTCCATCAACCCCGTTCTGAAGTACTTGCTGGGCCTGTTCGCTCCGGGCACGGCCGCCGACCGCGACGCCTCCCGCGAGGGCTCGCGGGCCAGCGACGATGCGGCGAGACGCAACGATTCCGGGCGGTTCCCCGGGCGGAGCTTCGACAACGACTGGGCGGGCCGTCAGATCCTCGCGAACTACCTCGCGGGTGGACCCGACATGGAGCTAGACAACGATCCGCAGTGGACCGAGTACATGCAGTCGATCGACATGCTCAAGAACGGAGGCGAGGACGACGGTCGCCACTACGACGGCATGCAGGTGCGTAACGACCGCCAGGCCCAGGCTGCGCTGCAGCAGTACCTATTGTCGGGGCAGAAGACCGGTTCGTTCGACAACACCTTCTCCATGGCCGTCCCCAACGGCGAGTCCATCACCGCAGTGAACTACCTCCACGGCACCAACGCCGACGTCGGCGGGTTCAAACACAGCGGTACCAGCACGGTGGAGCCCCTGCCGGACGGCACCTACCGCGTCCAGATGAACGTGAACTACCAGTGGAACGATCGCATCGACCCGAACCTCGAGTACAGCAGCGACGAGAAGAAGAACAGTTGGGCCGAGATCATCACCCTGGGGCGGGCTGATCCCTATGACATTCACATCGGGTGGTCGAGCGCGACGACCGTCATCGTGGACGCCCAGGGCAACGTGATACGTCGAGAGGGAGGATGGCCGGCATGATCGTTTCGAGGAGACGTTGGGCGGCCCTGGCCGCAGGCTCACTCGCGGCAGTGCTGGGGCTGTCGGCCTGCGGGCCGATCGGCGACACGTCACGCACGACCGAGCCCGGCCCGTTCGTGACGGTCGAACGGCCGGTCACCTCCCCGTCCGGCTCCTACCGCGCCGTGCTGGTGGAGAGGAAGGACGCCGCCGGCACACGTCTGCTGGTGCCCACGATCCAGTCCGCCGCTGGCCAGACCGTCTTCTCCGATGAGCCCTACGCGGCTCGGCACCGGCTTTTGGTCATGTGGCAGGACAAAGGCGACGTGCTGTGGGTCTCCTCGGGCGACGTCGGGACTTCGCGCATCGAGCTGGTCTCCGGTTCCTGGCGGAAGGTGCAGACCCTGGACGGCATGCCGCCCGAGGTCAAGAGCGCCTTCGGCAAGTAGGTGGCGCACATGACTGGCATCGGACGCCCCGACGCGGCTTCGCTGACGCGCCTCATCGAGGCCAACCTGCGGGCCGAGGCGCGGGGAAGCCGCGAGCGGCAGACCGTGGTGGACGCGCGCGGCACGGTCCGGCGGACTCCGCGGGACGCCGATGAACTCGTCCCCGGGGACGCGGCAGCCATCGCGGCCACGGCCCTGCGCGTCGTGGCGATCGCCGGGCAGGGAGAAGCCGCCGGTCACGCGCGCGTGGCCGCGGACGCGCTGCGCCGCCTGGCTGCCGAGCAGGGAGAGCTACGGCGGTTCGCCGACGACCTCTACGCGCGGGCGGCGACCGACCGCCTCGGGCCGATGCTGTTGGGCGACGGCGCCGCGATGGCTGCGTGGCTCGACTCTCACCCGGCCGAGCGGTCGCGGGTCGAGGGCATGGTGACCGAGGCGATCAACCTCCGCCTCGCGTGGGTCGAGGTCCACGACTGGTTCGTGGACGCGCTCGCGGACCTGCGGCGCGACTGGGGCGTGACCGACTGGTAACGCTCAGGCGTCCTTCTTGGCCCGGTTGCGGGCCTTGGCGCGCTCGTTGGCGTCCAGG